>NZ_RSAJ01000024.1 GCF_003933965.1 Streptomyces sp. RP5T | reverse complement strand
GCCGAGTGGACGGAGACGCAGGGTCTGCTGCCCTCCGCCGAGCGGGATCTGCCGGCGGGCCGCCACCAGTTCCACAAGGAGCAGATGATGGCCCGGATCCACGAAGACCTCCGCACCTCCTCCCGTACGTCCGCCACCTCCTCCCGTACGCCCGTCGGCTCTCCGGTCGCGCCAGGGAAGCGCTCGAACCCGTTCCTGCGCCGTACGATCCTCCTGCCCGCCGCGGCCTTCGCCCTGGCCAGCGCGGTCGTGGGCGGCCTCGCCCTCACCGGCGGCCGGGCGGACGACGACAAGACCGCCCTGGCCACCGGCCCCGCACTGACCACCAGGATCGGCGCCGCCGACGCCAAGGGCGCCCCCCAGCTCCTCGAACGCATCTCCCTGGCCGCCGCCGACACCTCCGCGCCCACCCCGCGCAAGGGCCAGTACATCTACATCGCCTCGAAGGTGGCCGACACCTACATCAAGACCGTCGGCGACAAGAGCGAGGTGGTCAGCGACAAGCTGCACTCCCGCCAGGTCTGGAACTCCCTCGACGGCAGGGACGGTTGGCTGATCGAGGCCGGTCAGACCAGCGACAAGGGCATCACCCTGAAGAGCGACGTCCCGTTCAGCGGCGCCTACAACGCCCTGGCCGGGCTGCCGACCGATCCCGACGCGCTGCTGCGGCGGATCTACCGCGAGTCGGACGCCGTCCGGGACCCCGAAGTCCCGCGCGACCAGGCGGCCTTCGTCGCGATCGGCGATCTGCTGGGCGCGAGCTACCCGCCCGCCGAGGTCGGCGCCGCCCTCTACAAGGCCGCGGCCAAGATCCCCGGCGTCGTCTCGGTGGACGACGCGGTCGACGCCACGGGCCGGCACGGGGTCGCGATCGCGCGGGAGGACTCCGGCAACGGCGAGCGCATCGAGTGGATCTTCGACAGGAAGACCCTGCGGTTCCTCGGCGAGCGCATCGTGGTGGTCAAGGCCACGGCGGACAATCCCCTCAAGGTCGGCACCGTCACGCACACCAGCGCGATCACCGAGCGCGCGGTCGTCGACGCCAACAAGCAGGTCCCCGGGCAGGTGAGCTGAATGCGCGACAGAACCACAAGCGCCTCGCTGGCCGCCCTGCTGGTGGCGGGGCTGATGACGGGCGTCTCGGTGGCGGCCACGGGCTCCGGCCTCGGCGTACGGACCCAGGACACCACCACCGTCGCGGCGCCCGGCGGCTCCGCCCTCGGCGCGCGGACAGCCGGCTCCGCCTCCGCGACCGGCCGGTACGTCACCCTCCTCACCGGCGACCGGGTCCTGCTGGACGCCCGGGGCCGGGTGACGGGCGTACGGCGGGCGCCGGGCCGTGAGCACGTCCCGGTGTCCGTGCGAGGCGTCGGGGGTGATCAGTACGTCGTTCCCGCCGACGCCGCCGCCCTGATCGGCCAAGGCGTCCTGGACATGCGGCTGTTCGACGTCAGCGGCCTGATACGGGCCGGCTACGACGACACCCGGCGCGGCACGCTCCCGCTGATCGTGTCGTACGAGGGCAAGTCCGCCCAGCGCAGGAGCACGCAGAAGTCGCTGGTCGCGGACGCGGACGCCACTGTGCGCCGGGAGTTGCCCAGTGTGGCGGGCGCCGCGATCACCGTGCCCAAGGCCGGGGCCGACGACATGTGGCAGGCCCTCACCGAGGAGCAGGGAGTCGCGCGGGTCTGGCTGGACGGCCGCTTCAAGGCGCCGGCGGACGAAGACGGCGCCAAGTCCGGGAAAGCGGACGGGGAGGCGGGCCGGAAGGCGGGCGACGCGGCGGGCGGCGGCGTCGCGCAGATCGGCGCCCCGGCCGCCTGGGCGGCCGGATACGACGGCAAGGGCGTCAAGGTCGCCGTCCTGGACACCGGCATCGACACCACCCACCCGGACCTCGCCGCGGCGGTGAAGGCCTCGAAGAACTTCACCGGCACCGCCGGCACGGACGACATGGTCGGCCACGGCACCCATGTGGCCGCGACGCTGGCGGGCTCGGGCGCACAGTCCGGCGGCCGCTACAAGGGCGTCGCTCCCGGTGCCGCGATCCTCGACGCCAAGGTGCTGGACGACAGCGGCGAGGGCAGCGACTCCAGCGTCATCGCCGGCCTGGAGTGGGCCGCCGGGCAGGGCGCCAAGGTGGCCAACCTCAGCCTGGGCCAGGAGGACACCCCGGGGGAGGACCCGGTCGAGGCGGCGGTGAACGCCCTCTCGAAGAGCACCGGCATGCTCACCGTCGCCGCGGCCGGCAACGAGGGCCCCGACGCGGGAACCGTCGGCTCCCCCGGGGCCGCGGAGTCGGCGCTCACCGTGGGCGCCGTCGACGGCGAGGACCGGCTGGCCGACTTCTCCAGCACCGGCCCGACCGCCGACGGCGCGCTGAAACCGGACCTCACGGCGCCGGGCGTGGACATCGTCTCGGCGAGGGCGGCGCACGGCTACCTGGGCGACCCGGCGGCCGACGGCTATGTCTCCATGTCCGGTACGTCGATGGCGACACCGCATGCCGCGGGGGCGGCCGCGATCCTCGCCCAGCGGCACCCCGACTGGACCGGCGCGCGGATCAAGCAGGCGCTCACCGCGTCCACCACCCCGACCACCGGCGCGACCGGCTACCAGCAGGGGACGGGCCGGCTCGACGTGTCCCGGGCGCTGGAGGGGACGGTGGCGAGCGAACAGACCTCCGTGTCCTTCGGCAAGCAGCTGTGGCCCCACACCGACGACCGGCCGGTCACCCGGCACATCACCTACCGCAACGACGGCGACCAGCCCGTCACCCTGAACCTGACGGCCACCGCGACCGGCCCGGAAGGCAGCACGGCCCCCGAGGGCATGTTCACGCTGAGCACCCCTCAGCTCACCGTCCCGGCGGGCGGCACCGCCGGCGTCGACCTCACCGCGGACACCCGCGTCGAGGCGGCGGACGGCGTCTACTCGGGCACGCTGCTCGCCACCGCGCGGAACGGTGCCGACTCCGCGGCCGCCGACCCCGCGGCCGTACGGACCGCCTTCGGCGTCGTACGCGAGGCCGAGGCGTACGACCTCACCCTGAAGTTCCTCGACCGCGGCGGCAAGCCCGTAAGCGCTCCGCTGACCGAGATCCTCGGGTACTCGGGCACGTACTGGACCACGAACCTCAAGGACTCCGAGCAGATCTCCAAGGGCGTGTACCGGGTGCGGGTCCCGCGTGGCGACTACGTCGTGGACACCGTGTTGGCCGACGCCGGGGGCACCTCCGCGCTGGTCCGGCCGCGACTCTCCCTCACCCGGGACACCACGGTCGTCCTCGACGCGCGCAAGGCGAAGCCGGTCGGGATCACCGCGCCGCAGGGCGCGAAGATGTCCGACGGCCAGCTCAACCTCGCCGTGGGAACCGGGAGTAACGGGGGCACCGGGGGCGAACCGCACAACAGCACCCTGTTCTGGGGAACGTTCAAGAACCTGCGCACCGCGACCCTGGGACCGGCCGCCCCTCCCGGGAGGCTCAGCACGCAGCTCGGCGGCCTGTGGCAGAAGGGCAGCACCACCTACCACCTGCTCCACAACCTGCCCGACCGCTTCCCCACCGGCTATCGGCACACCACCCGCATGAACGAACTGGCCCTGCTCAAGCGGAACTTCGGCTCGTCCGTCCCGCACCGCAAGGGCATCGTCAACGTCCTGTGGAGCGGCCCCACCCTGTCACTGGGCACGGTGAGCGACCCCTTCCCGCTGCCGACGACCGCGAAGATCTACGTCACCACGCCCAAGGGCTTCAAGTGGACGGCCAACCTGGGCCAGCGAAACGCCGCCGTGGATGACGACGACGTCTTCTACGGCACGGAGAGCGCGAGGTCGTACCAGGCGGGCCGGACCTACGCGGCCACGTACAACGTCGGCGTCTTCAGCCCGATCACCGGCGGCCCGTACGGCGCACAGCGCGACGGCGACACCCTGGACCTGTGCGTCCCCGACCTCGCCGACGGTGCCGGACACCCCGCCTACTCCACGGCCAGACGCCACACCACGGTCACCGCGGACGGCACCACCCTGCTCGACAACGACGGCGACCTCTGCCAGACCGTGGACAAGCTCCCGTCCGCCCCGGCCCGCTACACGATCCGCACGACCCTGACCCGCCCGCCGTCGGTGGCCACCACCACGAGCCACCTGACAGCGGCCTGGACCTTCACGTCCAGCCCGTCCGACTCCGGCTCGCTGCCCCTGTCCACGGTCCGCTTCCACCCGAAGCTGACCCCGACCGGCACGGCCCCCGCGGGTCGCCGCACCGCGATCCCCCTCTCCCTCCAGGGCCCGGCGGCCACCCACCTGAAATCCCTGACGGTGCAGGTCTCCTACGACGCCGGCAAGAGCTGGTCCCCCACCCCGGTGACCACCACCCAAGGCAAACGAACCCTCACCCTGACCCACCCTGAAAACGCCCGCTCGGTCTCCCTCAAATCCACCCTGACCGACACCACCGGCAACACGTACACGGTGACGATCCTGAAGGCATACCTCCTGACCTGACGTGGTCTGCAAGAACGACAAAGGCCCCGGACCGTGATCTTGGGTTCTAGTGGTCGTCGCAACACCCCAGGTGTAGGGGTGCGATGGACTTCAAGATCCGGGAGAACCGGGGCAAGGCTCAGGGCCGCAAGATCCTGGTCCGTGAGCGGGAGGAATACTTCCGACTCATGGACCAGGGCCTTAGCAGCGCCGAAGCCTGCAAGCGCGTCGGGATCAACTACCGAACGGGCAAGCGGTGGCGCAACGGCCGGGCTGCCTCCGGCAAGGACAAAGCGAGACCCCCGGTACTCGCCGTGGTGTCGCCCCAGGGCCCGTCCCGGTATCTGCGCGAGGCCGACCGCATCCACATCGCCGACCGGCTGCGGGAGAAGGCCGCCATCCGGCAGATAGCGGCTGAGCTGGGCCGCAGCCCGTCCACCATCAGTCGCGAGATCCGCCGCAATCGGCATCAGGGCAACGGCCAGTACCGGCCGCACGCCGCCCACGCCCGCGCACAAGCCCGCCGGCCTCGCCCCAAGCCCGGGAAGATCGGCCAGAACCCCGAACTGCAAGGCTTCATCCAGCGCCACCTCGACATACGTTGGAGCCCCGAGCAGATCTGCCAGGCTCTGCGGGCCCAGTTCCCCGACCGGCCGGAGATGCGCGTGGCCCACGAGACGATCTACCAGGCCCTCTACGTCCAGGGCCGGGGCGAGTTGCGCCGTGAACTCGCCAGGGCTCTGCGCACCGGCCGCGTCCGTCGCAAGCCCCGCCGCCAGGCACAGCAGCGAACCCCGCGGTTCGCCACTCCGATGGTCATGATCAGCGAACGTCCGGCCGAGGCCGACGACCGCGCCGTGCCCGGCCACTGGGAGGGCGACCTGATCATCGGCAAGGACGGCAACTCCGCCATCGGCACCCTCGTCGAACGCGCCACCCGCTACGTGATGCTGCTGCACCTGCCCGAGGGCCGAACCGCCGAACAAGTCCGCGACGCGCTCGTGGAAACCGTTCAGACGCTGCCCGCTCACCTGGTGCAGTCCCTGACCTGGGACCAGGGCGCCGAGATGGCCGCCCACGGCTCCTTCACTGTCGCCACCGACATCCCGGTCTACTTCTGCGACCCAGCCAGCCCCTGGCAGCGCGGCTCCAACGAGAACACGAACGGCCTGCTGCGGCAGTACTTCCCCAAGGGCACTGACCTGTCCGTCCACAACCGCGACAAGTTGACGGCCGTGGCCGCCGAGCTGAACGACCGCCCACGCAAAACGCTCGACTGGGAAACCCCAGCCGAGCGCCTGCATAAACTGCTCGCGGCCTGATCAACACGACCACGTGTTGCAACGACCCCTAGAAAGCGCCTCCACTTCCGGGGCCTCTCGTCGTACGGTGCCAGGACGGAGCGGGGCTCGACAGCGCACCCTTACGCGGCAAGTCGGGCGCAAGACGGGCGGCAAACACCACCTGATCTGCGGCGGAAGCGGCACCCTACTTAAGGTCATCTCAGCTCTGCTGACGGTCCATCGGGGGGGGAGCGTCTGCCAGCCGTGGGCACGCGGCCGCGTTAATCAAACCCTGCGCTGTGAGTCGAAGAAGTTGGTCACGCTCCTCCGCCAACAGGGGAGGTCCACGCCTCTAATAGATCCGCCGTGGCTTGGTTAAGGCAACGCCCTCAGGGGCTGGTGTTGCGACCCGTGTGTGACGCGTTCGGCAGGCCTGGCGCCCTGCGTTGGTCACCCTCGCTGGTGTCGGCCTGGCACGGTTGAGATCACAGACAGCGGCTGAGACGTCAGGGGGGCGTATGTCCGAGCCCAGTGGGAACTCCGGCGCGCACGGACCGGGGTGGTGTAGTCGGCTTGAGGCCGAAGTGGACGGCATGTTCCAGGAGTTACAGCGCGCAGACATGAAGGCTGCAATCTTGTGCGGCCTGATCGGCGGTCTACTGACCGCCGACGCGGCACTGTTGTCCACGATGCCGAAATCTGCATGGGTGCCCATGACCGCCTTGGCGGGTGTCGCTGGCCTTCTCGGGACGGCACTCATGATGACGATGTGGGCCATACGCCCCGTCCTCCCGCCAGACGGCAAGTTGAGGATCTTCGCGTGCCTCACCGCTATCCCCGGGCGGCCGGAGACCGCCGAGGCGGACCCCATGGCGCCGGAAGCGGACCGGCATCAGCTGTTGCAAGCCGAGCGGCTCGCGTTGTTCACGACACTGGCTCAACGGAAGTTCCGGATCCTCAGGTGTGCCGTGGACGTCACGATGGCGGCGCTCACCGTATCGGGAGCAGCACTGTTGATCCTTTACATCACCATTTGAGAACATCACGGGGTGACGGCCATCACGACGGGGGTGGGTATGTACCGGTCACACAGCTCGGTCATCGGTCAACATCTGTGGGCGCAACTGTGCGACCTGGCGCCGCTTCACGTGCGGCCGGCAAGGTCTGTACTGCTACGCCAAGGTGATCGCGGCACTCACGTCGTCCTACTGGCTTCCGGCTCCGTCCTGATCACGGTGGCGGGAGCTCAAGGCGAGCAGACATTACTGTCAGTGCGCGGCTCGGGTGAGATTCTGGGAGAGCTGGCCGTCCTGGATAATCAGCCGCGTACGGCGTCTGTGACGGCTGCCGAGGTCTGCAGGGTTCACGTCGTACCCGCATCGGCTTTCCTGTCCTTCACCAACAGCAACAAACTTCTGGGCCCTTTGCTGCGTCACGCCATAGCACGAGTCCGCGAAGCGGAGGCGGTACGCCTGGAGATGGCCACTGCGCCAGTACCTGTCCGGCTGGCCTCCACCCTCGGCCGCCTGCTCCAGGCGGCCTCGGCCCCGGGCACCCATCACGTCCTACGGCTGACGCAGACGGAGCTGTCACAGATGATCGGCGCATCTCGCAACGCCGTCGGATCAGCTCTCCGACCATGGCGAGTGCAGGGGTGGCTCGATACGGAGGCATCCGGTGGTCTCGTCATACGGGACATCGCGTCGATCCAGACTCACGCAAATACCCGGGAGTGACGCAACAAGCCTGTGTGTTGCCCACTCCTGGGCACCACACGACCTCGCGACCGAGGACCATCGCGTACGTCACATCTCACCCCTTCTCATGAGCCGGAAGGCTCTCATGAGCCAGAGAGGCCAGGTTCCATGCCCGCTCTCCCCGCGTCCGACGCAGCTGACGTGCCCCCGGAGCACGCGCTCCTGGTCATCGATATGAAGGGGTATAGCCAGATTCCCGAAATGCACATGGCGCCCACCCGGGCCCGCCTCGACGACATCGTCTCAACGCTGTTCACGCAGAGCGGTATCAGCGACGTCTCAACGCCAGAAGACGCGGTGAAAGACCGGGGGGACGGAGCCATCTACGTACTTCACGCGCGACACACGGCCCGACTTGTCGACCCTTTTCTCGCAAACCTCAGCCGGGCGCTGGAGCAACATGCGCGAACCCGGCTAGCCGACGAACCGAAACTTATGCTGCGCGCGAGCGTGCATGTCGGCCCGCTGGAGCCACCCGCGCACCGGGGTGATGCGGTCAATGACGCGTGCCGGCTCATCGACAGCGAACCGGCTTATCAGGCCATGGCGGCGGCGGCCGACCACGGTCTTCCGCTGGCGGCCGTGGTGTCAGACCCGGTGTTCCGGCGAGCCGTCCGGGCAGGCCGCACACCCACGCTGCAACCACATCACTTCCTTCCGGCCACAGCCAGAGTCAACGGCAAGCCGGAATTTGAGGAGACGTGCTGGGTCTTCGTGCCGGGTCTTGTCACGGCAGTGATCAAACCCTATCTCTCTGGCAAGGCGGTGGAGCCCGGGCAAGGGGACCGCACTGCGAGGCAGCGGGACGCCAACTTCGACGCCGGACCCGCCGAACGCGGCACCTCGGTGCGCCTTCGGGGGCGGGCCAGCGGCAACGCCCGCCTTATCCAGGTCGGCCGCGACTACATCGTCGGCTCGGACCGGACGAGGCCACAGGAGCCGTCTGAGTGAACGCTGAGACCGCGCCCTGCGGCTTTCCCGGTCGGTGCGCACCCGTTCGCAGGGACTTCAACCGCATGTAGCATTTGTCCACTATTGGTGAACCTGGGGGGCTGCCATGGATCTCTTGCTGAAGAGGATGGGAGCGACGCCGGACGTTCGGCGGGCGAAGCTCGGCGAGGCAGGTCGCGACATCGCTCTGGACCGTCCTTGACCGAGTGGGACCGGCCCCTTTCCAGCATCGTCGCGTGGGCGGACGAAAACGCGACCGTCTACCAGGCGGGGCGCGACATGATCATCCCCCAGGTCACACCCCCCTGGCGGATCAACAAGCTGTTCCTGGAGAACCGCATTTCCCTTTCGGCTGCCGCACGGGGACGTCAGCAACCGAGCAAACTCCTGCGCACGCGCGATGAGGTGGTGGACTTCTCCGGGCGGTCCGACGAGGAGGAGGACTTCGCCACATGGCGCGACCGTGACGAGGACGTACTCCTACGCCTTCTGCACGCCCCCGGCGGCGAGGGCAAGACCCGGTTCGCCCGGCACCTCGCCCGGACCTGGGGTGAAGCCGGATGGATAGCTCTGGAAGCCCAGCACACGAAGAACTCAGCGCCGGACATGCGAAGCGCGCCCGTGGTGGGCGAAGACGCCACAGGTGTCCTGGTCATCGTCGACTACGCGGAGCGATGGCCCGAGCATGACCTGTCGGAGTTCATCCGTCAGTCCCTAGAACTCTGGAAGCTACCGCTTCGCATTCTCCTGCTCTCGCGACCCGCCGGCGCCTGGTGGGAGCAGCTTGAGTACAGTCTCGACAGGGATCTGGACCTGGTCGCGGAAGCGGTCCGGCTACCCCCTCTGGGCGCCCGACTAGAAGACCGGGAGCGCGCCTTCCTCGAAGCACGCAACGCATTCGCCGCGCGGCTCAAGGTCTCCGAGCTCGAAGCGGTCAACCCACCTCCGGGACTGCTCTCCGACCCCGCCTACTCCTTGATCCTCACGATCCACATGGCGGCGCTTGCCGCGGTCGACGCCTATCACCAGAAGACCTCGGCTCCTGTGGATCCCGCACGACTGTCCTCGTACCTTCTGAAACGAGAACGGGACCATTGGCAGAACCTGGAGCGCCGCAAGCGGCTCCGCACCGATGCCGAAGCGCTGGAAAGCGCGGTCTATGCAGCCTCGTTGTGCGGTCCCTTGCGACGGCGGGAGGCCTACGAGATCGCGGTCCTCATGGGCACCGCGAGCAATAACGAACGCGCCCGCAAAATCGTCGAGGACCACGCCTTCTGCTATCCGTCTCCCTCCGTGCTCAGGGAAGAGGACGATGTCCTGGAGCCTCTGCAACCCGATCGGCTGGCCGAGGACTTCGTCGCCCTGACGTTACCGGGTCACGGCGCGGAGTTCACGGGGCAGCGCTGGATGGCTGAGGCCACGGACCAGTTACTGAAGTCGTCGAGTGAGGACGACAGCCGGAGCGTTCGCGCGGCCCTCACCACGCTCATCGAGATGGCACCTCGGTGGCGCCACATCTCCGTGGACTACCTCTCCCCCTTGCTCAAGGCTCGTCCTCGGATCGTCTTGGAATGCGGCAACGCCTCTTTGGCCACCTTAGCTAACAATCCACACATCGAACTCGGGACTCTGCGGATCGTGGCCGATACGCTGCGTTCCCATCAACATATCAGCTTGCCGGTTTGTTCGACCAGGCTGCCGAGACTGCACACCAAGAGATCGCCCTCCTGCGTCCTCTCGCCGAAGCGGGATCGGAAAGCCATAGCGCCGCCTTGGCCGACGCGTTGTTTAGTCTGTGCGCCGCCCTAACCGAGCAGGGCAGCCACAAGGAGGCAGCGCAGGCTGGTGCAGAGGCGCTGAAGATCAAGGATGCCCTGTCAGTGGGCGGAGCGCCGGACGATTCCCGCCCGACTGCCCCCGAGAGGACCGCGGGTACCTTCGGAACAGCGCTCTCCGCCTCCTTGGTACACCATGCCGAATGGCTCTTCTATGAATCGGGTGACCTGCGGGCCCTCATGATCTGCGACGAAGCGGTGAGCCGACTCCGGCGAGTGTCCGAATGGGGCCCGAATCGCCGTGTGCACCTGGCCCGTGCGCTGCACTCCCAAGCCGGCTTCCTGCTGCGCATGGCGGACGTGGAAGCCGCCTGGCGCACGGCAGCGCAGAGTGTCTCAGAATGGCGCAAGCTCTTCGCCGAGAAACGGTCCACCCACCATGCCGAGCGCCTTGTACAGGCTCTTGCCCTCATGAGCACGGTGCAGGTGAGGAAAGGACACACACGCGCCGCCATCGACTCGGCCAGCGAAGCGGTGTCGCTCGCACGGAAGGTGAGGGACGCGGACAAGAGACGGACCGTTCCGCTGGCAGAGGCGCTCGCAGTCCTGGGCGACACCATGGCGCACGAGAGCCCGATCAAGGCACTGACCGTCTCGTCGGAGTCACTGCGTCTGTACCGGAGCCTGGCGAGAAAGGAACCCCGGCATCGTGAAGCGCTGGCGGTCGCCCTGGCGAAGCACACGACGATCCTCCTGAAGTGCGGACGGGTAACCACCGCGCTTCCGCTCTCCCTGGAGAGCGTTACCCTCACCGACACAGAGGCGAACACTCGCGTCCCGGTTCCAGGGGACAAGACTGTCCTGGCACTGGTCCTTGGGGCGCGGGCCGATGCGCTCAAGATGGCTGGCGATCACGACCAAGCGCTCACCCTCGCGCGGCAGGCGGCGGAGGCGAGCGAAGAACTCGCGCAGCGCCTCCCGTGGTTCGCACCGGATCTCGCGGAGCGCCAGAGCAGGATCGCCGACATCCTCCTGGCGAAAGGCGAGTTGAGCAATTCCGTGACGATGTCCCTGATCGCACTACGCACGTACGCGCACTTCCGCCAGATTTACGCTCCCCTACCCTGGCTGGACGTCCGGCTGACGACCTCGTACGTGCGTGCTTTGGTCGCCGTCGGCGACCTCAGAAGATCTGCGCGAGGCATCAGAAGGCTCGGCTCCACGCTGCGGGAAATCGGAGGAACGGAAGGGGTGGAGACAGCGGTCTTTCTCGCTCTGCTCGCCCTGCATCAGTGGGCGGCAAACCATCGGGAGGAAGCGGCGGCAAGCGCCCGGAATGCCGTTCGCCTCTACGAAGCCCGGGGCGCGGAGCGGCCCGGGGTGCGGCTGGAGCTGGCCACCGTCCTTGAGATGAAAGGGAAAATGTCCGTCGAACAGGGCCACAGTGAGTCCGGTCTGCGAGACCTCATCACAGCGAACACTCTGCTGACAGAGTTTCGGAAGAACGGCCACGAAAATCCTTCTCTGGTGCCGTTCCAGGTCCGTTGCCTGACCAGTCTCGGCTCGGCATACCACGCACTAGCACGCGACCAGGAGGCGCGGGCAGCCACGCGGGAGGCGGTTTCACTCATCCGGACGGATGGGCTGAGCGCAACACCCCTAGAGATCGCGGTAGACGCCCACATCACCTTCGCTCGCATACGCCTGGAAAGGCGAGCCCACCTGTCAGAAGTCGCCCCGGTGGTACGCGCGGCCCAGCACATGTGCACAGCCGCGGGTGCGACCAGTGGCTTGGCGAAGCAGGAAGCGGAGCTCACCGATCTGATGCGACGGCTGACGAAGTAGACCTCACCCCGTCTGACAAGCGCCCCTGTTCGAAGGGGGCTGTGAACAGCGGCAATGCTGTTCACAGCCCCCCTTGGTTGCTCCCGAGGCCCAACATCGATTGGCGGGGCGTGCCAGGTGACCGGCATTGGGTGAAAGGTTTTGGGAGACTACCTTGGTGCCCGCTTCTAGGCATTTCGGGGGCGTTTCGCGATTTTAGTCATGATTCGTTGGATTTTGGGTGTGTGCGCGGTGGCTGCCCTAATGGTGGCCGCGCACATGATCCTCGTTCGTTCCCCACCACGGAACCAACAAGGCCCCACCTCCAAGACCGCAGCGGTGTGGTCACTTCCACTGACACCGCAGTGGCCGACAAGGGCGTGGTCGCCCTCGGCCCGGATGACCTCCAGTGACCAGCCTCTGTTGCGCTACGCCTCAGAGGTCGGCCTATCTGATCCAAAGACGCCAAAATCAACCGAGATAGGGCCGCTCACGTTGCTCCAGGAAGTGCCGGATTCGTAGCCGCTGCGTGTGATGCATGGGCAGTTGATCAATCTCCTCGCGCTGGACGAACTTCAGCTCCGTGGATTCGTCCGAGATCGCGAGCTGGCCCCCGATCACACGCGCGGTGAAGCAGACGTTGAACTGTCGGCGCACCTCACCATCCGTGTAAGCGATGACGTGGCGAGGGTCGGTGTAGGTCCCGACGAGACCGGTGATCTCAACGTCCAGGCCCGTCTCCTCCTTCACCTCACGAACGGCAGTGCCCGGCAGGGAGTCCGTCATCTCCATGCCGCCGCCAGGCAGCGCCCAGAGATCGTTGTCCCGCCGGCGCTGTAGGAGGATGCGTCCCTCGTCGTCAGTGACCACTGCGGACGCGGCGACGACCAGGCTGTTGGGCTTGGGGGCGTCTGGGTCGTCGTAGTACTCAGTGCGTGCCATGATCACTTCTCTCGTACTGGCTTCGCGGTCGCCCACACTTCATCGAAGCTGTCAGCGTAGGTCTCGAACATGCCGCCTTCCCCATTTCGCCGCAGGTGCCACACAGGGGCCCGGTAGGCGTTCACGCCCCAGACGTGGGCGTTGACCAGGGCTTGGTCATCGGCCCGATAGATCGAGTTGTAGAGCGTCGTGGCATGGGTCCGTACCTCGATGCCCTCCCGTCCCGATAAGGGGCCGATAGTGCATCAGCGCGAGGCGGCAACGTGACTGGATGCCGTGGCCGAACTTCTCCTCGTCGCCGCGCTGTTGGACGTTCGAGCTCTCCGCGTCGCCGAGCGCGATGCGGACCGTGCAGCCCTCGGCGGCTCGTTCCTTCAAGAGGTCGTTGAGTCTCGGGTACGCCTCGTGCAGGAAGACAGCGGCGTACACCAACACGTCGATCTGCTCGCGCGCCTGGGTCAGCAGGTCCACGAAGGTGGATACGGGGATGTCCGCCCGCTGGTCGTAGAGAGCCACAAGTTCTGGGCTGACGGCGCGGGCGGGGCGTGCCTGCCTGAGCGATGGCCATAGAGCGTGCACGTCTTCTCCTAGCGTTTCTGCTGCCAACATGGCCGTGGCTCGACGCGGCGTACGCCCCAGGTTGACCCATCGTTCGACGGACTTGGGATCGACTTCGACCTTGACGGCGAGGGCGTTGTACGTCCATCCACCGGCCGCCATGGCCGCACGTAGTCTCTCGTTTGCCATTTCAATCTCTCCTAACATCCGGGGACGGCACTAGGGACGTTCTACCCAACGCGGGACGTCCTGAAGTGGTGATTGTCCGTGGTTCCGACGTCCTGGTGGTCGACACGAAGCTCGTGTGCATGGCGAGCAACCAGCAGACCAGGCCAGGCATCGGCGAACTGGCGAAGGACAGTGCCAGCAGACGCATCGGCGTCGTCATGGGTGAGATCGGCGGTCGCGTGCAGATGCGGCCAATCCCTGGAGGCAGGGAGTGGGATGCCATGCCGGACAACGTCCTCGCGCTCAGCGCTCGGGAAGAACTCAGCGCCCGCCTGGCAGCGAGGAACGGCAACAGTCGGGTCGGGCTGTGATGCGCGCCGTCGGCCGGTATGCCGGGGTCCTGTTCATCATCTGCATCAGCGGCTCGTGCGGCTTGGTGATCGGCATGGCCCTCGGTATCGGCCAGTACTAGACCGGCCGCCCCGAGCGGGTGCCACGTACGGCTCCCCGTCCCCGTTCGGGGCCGGCCTCCGATCCCGCTGGCAATCGCCTTCGAGTTGAACTCGGCGATCGAGGCGGCAGGTAAGTGCCCTGCAAGACTTCACATGAGGAGACGGCACATGACAGCAACGGCGAATGTGCAGAAGACTGGTCGCGCGGTCGCAGGTGAGGAACTGTTCGAGAGCCTCGCCCACTTCGTGGTCACCCACAACAGCGAGACGGCCGAGCGTGCCGAGCGGATCGCCGACCAGGCGGTGGCCTTCGTGGTCACGGCGGCAACTGCCACCGTTTCCATGGTCCCTTCGGACGATGTCGACCTCGGCCTTCACGCCCTCATCCTGCACACCAAGGAGTACGCCCAGCTGTGTGAGCGGTACGCGGGCCGCTTCCTGCATCACAACCCGAAGCCGGGCGGCGGGGCCCGCGCCCCGGAGAAGGTCGCGGCCTCGGCCCGTGCCATGAAGGCCGCCGGATTCGCGGTCTTCGACGACTTGTGGACCGTCGACGGCACGAACCTCGCACAGTGCGACTCGGACTGCGGCCGTCCCTACGGTGACGCGTAGCACCCGACAACAGCGGTGCGGTCGGCCCGGGTTGGTGGTCGGCCGCAGCGCCGGAAGGAGAGAGGACGTTGTCCGACTCAACCCCTGAAATGCCGATCGTGGTGCTCGACGCGCTCATGCCCACGGAACAACGGCTGGTCCTGAGCCGTAGGGGCTCCACGGTCTGGGAGGTGGACGGCCCCCGTGGTCACCACGCCGTGAAACTCGGCTATCCGATCGAGGCCACCGAGGAGTGGCCGGCCCAACCCTGGACCGCGCTTGCGCCCGCACGCGAAGGGACTGTGCTGCACCGTCTCGGCTCGGGTGAGGTCGCGTACGGCGAGTGGGAGCGCGGCACCTGGAACTTCCAGCCGTGGCACGAGGGGCCAGACCTGTACCGGATCTGGGAGCCCTGCCGCAGGCGCGGCTCATCCATCGCGCCGCACTACAGCGTGGCGCTGGGCTGCGTCGAAGCGCTGGCAGAACTCCATGTACGGGGCTGGGCACACGGCGACGTGCAGCCTGCCCACTTCGTCATCGGGCCGGTACGAACCCATCTCATCGACCTCGCGCTCGCCCGCGGCAGGCAGGTACCTGAGAGTTACGACTTCCCGTTCCGCGGCTGCCTCGTCCACTACGAGGCACCAGAGATCGCTCGCAGCGTGCTCGACACCGGAGAGGCCGAGCCGACGCAGGAGGCCGACATTTACGCCCTCGGGGCGTCCCTCCTGATCTCAGCCACCGGGTGGCGTGCGGTCGAGTACCCGGACGACGCTCCGCGCGCCGTCCAGAGAGAAGCAGTGGCGAACGGAAGGCGCCGTCCAGTGAAGGCGCCTGGTGAGCTGGGCGATCTGGTCGACGCGATGCTCAGCCACGCTCCCGAAGATCGGCCGACGATCTACGAGGTGGGTAAAGCCCTGAGCTGATCCCACGGCCCGTTTCGCCGAGCCTGCTCGTGCGGGCGACCGACAACAAGAGACCGGACCACCCTCAGCCTGGACAGCATTCCGGGCGGTCCGGTCGTGGAAGCCCTGATCAGGACCCCGGTGCCGATGGTACCGGGGCAGTCGGCGTGCTTGGATTCGGGTGCGGCTGCAACCCCTGTCAGCTGGCGTTGCGTTGGGGAGGAGGGCGAATGAACGACGGTCATTGGGCGCACAGCTCTGACCTGGACCACCGAAAGTCAGCCACGACGGCGAGTCCGCCGAACAAGCACCAACAACTGGAAGGGGACGGGGCACGGTCTGGTCTTCACGACGAAGAACGGGACGCCGATCGAGCCGCGCAACCTGAACCGCTCCTTCGCGGCGCTGTCCATACGGGCCGGCGTCCGCAAGGTCCGCTTCCACGACCTTCGACACACCTGCGCCTCGCTCCTCCACGAGCAGGGTGCCGACGCCCGCATGATCATGGAGGTCCTGGGCCACAGCTCGATCCGCGTGACGATGGACATTTACACCTTCGTCCGGCTCGACTCCCAGCGCTTGGCATTCGACCGCGTCGGGGACGCCCTGAGGTAGATAAGGCCACTCACTCCGCCTACAAGGGCCGCGCCAGAGCAACATTGGCGCGGGCCCTTGCGTACTACTGGCAGCCTCCGGGCGGACACGGGTTGTAGCAACCGCCAGGCGGGCATCCACCCTTATCACCGGGGTAGTAGTCCTCCTCGCTGCTACCGCTGTCGCCACTGCTGCTGTCGTCTTCAGACCATCCGTCGTCGGGGTCGACGTGATCGGGGTCGACGTAGTCCGGATCGTTCGTGGGGTCCTTGTAAAGCCCCTTAGATGATGGACACGCTTCTCCCTTCTCCACGGCGTGCAGGGTGACATCTGGTTCATACGGCAGGGCAGTCCCAGCCTTGACGCTCTGGAAGCACACCTTCCAGTTCGCGTAGGCACCAGCTTCGTTGTCCGTGTCGTACGCCGCCTCGTCCTCGTAGGCGGCCTCGATGGCTACCTCACCAACGGCATCCCCCAGCTTCTCCACCGCCTTGGCATACGTGGCGCCCTTCACGTTCGGCATCTTGGGCCAGGTGATGCGTTGGCCGTCCTTCTTCGGGCACGGCGCCCCGTCTGGCACGGCAGCGAAGTCGACCTTGCTCAAGGTCGCCTTCTCGAAGCACACCGTCCAGTCCCCGCCTGGGGCCTCGTCCTGATTGCTGGCATCGTGGACCGAAACGCTCAACCCGCTCTGCCGTGCTCGCTCCGAGGCGCTGTCGACGTTCTTCCCGACCTGGCTTCCAGGCCGGCCCGGAGTGGCCGTGACAGTGACCGTCGCACCCGGCGCCGCCGCCACGTTCTCACAGTCGTCGCCACAAGAGCTGAGTAGCAGCAGGAGCAGCACCACGGCCAAAGCGCTTACGCCGCTGAACCATCCCTTTTCACCTCTGGTCATTGCCAATGCGGTGATACCCCCCTGGTCACATGGTTGATCCCCGGGAGCCCCACCGGGGGTGCGGGATTGCTGTCCATCCAATGGCATCCCTGCCGGTGGACAGCGTGAGCACGTCACCTTCAGCAGCGGCCAGCGGATGACGATCCGCGCGTATCGGGTTCTATCGGAGCGAGAGAGGTGATGGCAACAGATGGGACGAAAGGCGACGGTCCGACCGCATGCCCTGTAACCATGCGATCAGCGTTGCCATCAAGCACTGCCGTCAACGCAAAAATCAGAGGCCCTGTGGATCACTCCACAGGGCCTCTGGTCTGATGTGCACTCGGCAGGATTCGAACCTGCAACCTTCTGATCCGTAGCTCTGTAGAGATCGGTCAGGGGAGGTCATACAGGTTGCCCCGGGGCCCATGCGAGCCGGTGTGGAGTGCTGCCGGTTGCTGGGGTTGCTGTACTTCGCTGCGGTACCGCGCCACCACGTGGTGCGCGCCTTCGTCATCAACACCCCGGCACTGCGCTGTCTACCGCCTTTGTACCCTGTAGCGCTTCATCAGGAGGGTGATTCGCGCGTGGTCCGCCTCGCCGTTGAGCTCGGCTAGGAGGTCGTCAGGGCACAACTCGTAGAGATCGCCCCACGATCGACGTCCTCGGTTGTCCCAGATTCGGTACCACCGGGCACGCCCCAGGCCACGTAGCGTCTCTTGCTCATAAGCCCCCAACTCCCCCACCAGTGCGCGTTCTTGAGCCAAGTCGTTGCTGACGCGTGCCCATACGCGCGCAGCCACCGACCGGCGAAAGGGCGGCCAACCCATGCTGGGATGGAAGTCCGCGGCTTGACTCAATGCCACTGACCTGGGCTTGTCCGGATTTGTGACGACACCTCACCCAGGATGGCACTCTCAGGACATGCCAAAGTCTTCCGAGGCGTCGAGCTTCCAAAGCGATGCCGCCAAGAACGTCAAGAATTTAAAGAACCAGCGGAGTGCGATCGAAGAGTCAGAATCGAAGGAACTAGTGAGGAAGGGTTGCATGGCGGCCATCGGCGGCGCCTTCAGCGGAATTTTCCGCTTCTTCATTGCTTGGATTTGTGAAAATTCAGAATCAGAAAATGGAGGTGTCAATGCATAAGCCGTTCATCGGCTCGATGCCAGCCGAGTGGGCCGAATGGGTACGTGAAATCCGCGCGGAACTTGGCAACCCCTCCATCCGCTCCATTGCCGAGGAATCAAGAAAGCAGGATCGAGATAGTGGCGTCTCCAAAACGGTCGTGGCTGAGGTATTCGCCGGGAGGACCCTACCTACAGCGCGTACTGCGTATGGGGTCGGCCTAGGGATGGGTGGCCCGCAGTTGGGCCAAGAACTCCGCGAGGCGCGGAATCGAGTGCGCGACGCTGAGCGCTTGGTGGGGAATGTCGGGGGCATGGCTGGAAGTGTCGGCGCGGTGGGAAACGTCGGCAGCATGAACGGCAACATCGGTGTGGTCAGTGCCGGCGCGGTGGGAAACATCGCCAGCATGAACGGCAACATCGGTGTGGTCAGTGCCGGCGCGGTGGGAAACATCGCCAGCATGAACGGCAACATCGGTGTGGTCAGTGCCGGCGCGGCGGGAAACATCGCCAGCATGAACGGCAACATCGGTGTGGTCAGTGCCGGCGCGGTGGGAAACATCGCCAGCATGAACGGCAACATCGGTGTGGTCAGTGCCGGCGCGGTGGGAAACATCGCCAGCATGAACGGCAACATCGGTGTGGTCAGTGCCGGCGCGGTGGGAAACATCGCCAGCATGAACGGCAACATCGGTGTGGTGGGGCACGTCGCAGCGTGACGGCGGCATCTGAGGGCCCGTCCACACAACGACGTTTGCCGATGACACGCCGCACTTAATTACAGGGAGGGGAGCCCGAACACCAACCCGGGCTCCCCTCTCCCGATCGAAACGACCCGCCAGCGAATCCGGCAGAACGCCACGAAAGATCGAGGTTAGCTATCGGGATGGCGGGATTTGAAACCATGGCCGTTTCATCCCGAAGCAACTTGGGCGGAAGGTGCGCCTTGAGGTGATCTGCCTCGGACCTGTTCTGATGGTCCGTAGACGTTCGTGAGCGTTCGCCGTTGTGCGTCTGCGTCGTCACTCAGTGGCCTGTCTGGGGGCGGCTCGGGCTCGTCCGGGACCTAACCGACGGTCGGGCTTCGTCGATGGCCACGAAGTGACCTGCCAGCGCCGACCGCGCGCCCTTCTCGCGGGGGCGGACGCTCGCTTTCCAACTGTGGTGGTGCCGCGCGGGGGTGCGTGTAGGGCCGTTCACCTGAGTTCGTGCTCGGCCGGATGCGGGAGCGGCCACCGCCTTCGGTCTCGTCTGAACGACCGTGAACGGAGCTGAATGAGACGGAAACTGAGACGGGCCTCGGCGTGTTGACCTGGAGCGAGGCCAACGGGCTACAGACCGCGCAGCGCCTCATACAGGTCGCCGTAAGCACTCCAGCAGTCGACACTGCCATCGTCGTTCAGACTGCCCATGTACCAGTCCTCATCGCTGACCGGCTTCACCAGACATAGCCCGTGGAACCCCAAGATGATCTCGGGGTGGAGCCGTTCGTCTTCACCCGGCCGGCCCACCCACGTCACGACGCGATCGGGGTCGAGAGCCACAGACTCCTGATCGCCGGAAACCTCGCGGATCTCCTCCAGAGTCCACCCTGCCGGTAGCTGCCCGTCTGCCATCCCATGATGATGACAGTCACCGCAGGAGCCGAGTCGAGGCCCGGATACCTTCTCAGAGCACCGCTTTAGGAGTTCGATCCGGCGGCCTCACCGGTGGGCGACTGAGACGCCTGGGCTGACGTCGATGATTGCCCAACGTCGTCGACGTACGGCGCCGTTGATCAGCCATGGATGTCAGACGGTACCGCCTGGGGCGGCTACGGTCGGCGGTAGGCGGCGGGATCGACCCCGGGTACTGGAGTCCGGGACACGGTCACGAAGCACGGGTGCTCAGGCTGGCCCACTTCCATGAGCGCGTACAGGTCCACGTCGTGCTGGGCGAACCGGTGAAGGTACTGGAGGAACAGCTCCATCTCCTCGCTGGAGAGAGGCTCGTCATGCCGGTCATTTCGCACGCCCCCACCCTATGGCCGGCCCTGGCCCTGGTGACCTCTTCGTCCCGAAGCAACTGGGTTGGAGGTGCCGCCTTGGGCTTGCGTGCCACTCACCTGCGCTGATCGTCCGTAGGAGTCCGCGCTCGTCCGCCGTTGTTCGTGGGCGTTGTCACGCAGTTAGACACTCACCCTTGCGCTTCACCGCGGGCTCCGGTGCTCGACTCCGGATTGAGCAGGGCGCCGAGTTCCTTAGCTGGTCAGGTGAGGTCGACGAGGGTGGGTGTCACCTCGTTCTCAAGGTCGTATTCGGAGAACTCCCATGTCGTAACCACCGAGTCTTTGGGAATGCGGTAAACGAACTGCATCTGGTCGTCGAAGCCGGGCTGCAGCTGCGCGTTGCATTCCGGGTTGCCAGCGACGTCGTATAGATCTTCGATCGAATCGAAGCGTCGGCCCTGGTCGTCAATGAGTGCGTTGACGATGGGCAGCGAGCAGGTCAAGTCCATGCTGGCCTTGCCCTCATTACTGACAACGGTCTTGAGGATGACGTATTTCGCGTCGGGGCCTGCGGATTTGTGGGCTCCGGCGAACGTGATGCTGTCGGCCTCCACCATCTTCGTGACCTTGACGACGGCTCCGCCGTTCCGGGCCTCCTCGCCGACCTTGGTGTCTGTGTTCTGGCCGGTTGCCGCTGCTGCGTCCTCTTCGGCTGCGGGCTCGGGCTCAACGGTTTCCGTCACGGTTACGGTGGGCTGAGGCTTTGCCGTGTCGTCGCCGCTGCCCGAGATGGCGATCCCTGTGCCGACTATGGCTCCGGCGATGATGGCCGCGCCGCCGATGATGAAGGCGTTGGTGTGGCCCTTCTTGCCCGGCTGCGGCGGCTGAGTCGGCATCGGCGGCGGTACTACGTTGGTACTCATGATCCCCCCTGGGATGGTGCTGCTGTGAAGCGAATCATCTCCTGTGAAACGGCTGCGTTGACAGCAGTTGGGACCACAGAGACCGGCAAGCTGATGACTACAGCCGCTCCAGGTCGTAGCCGACGTGCCGCTGTTGTCGTCGGATAGGTGGTGGCGGTGTGTAAGCGGCTGCCTGACTTCGAGGGTCCGGCGGCGGATCTTTCGGCCACGATGATCGTGACGACGTCGACCTGACCGATGCCCGACACCGCCTTTAGGAGTCGATTCAAGGCCGCTCCGGCTGCTGCTGCGACGGCCTGACAAGGATGCTGGTGTGCTCTCCCGTCCGGCGTGGTTGATGTCAACTGTGGGTTTCAAGGGCGTTCTGATCCGTAATTGCATACGGGGCTTCCATGGGATTCTGTACAGCCTCAATGTGCCCAGCGCAGTGCCGCGAATTTCGCGCCAGCCTGTGCAGTTGCTGAGATGCCCGTGAGAGACCGTGGCATGGGGAAACCCCGGCCCGGCGAGTGGTCACCGAACCGAGGCAGACCGCATAATGGTGCAATATACCCGGCAGCACTGGAGAGAATCCAGGTGTCAGCCGACATGAAATTCGCGATCCTTGTTTTCGCCGTTTTCTTTCCAGCGAATCCGAAGAATATTTGGATCGCCGCCACCCATCGAGTGCACAATGTTCAGGAGACGGGTCTGGCCGGCATGGATCGTTGTTGGAGTGCCGTCTGTGGCCAGGTGGAGGCTGATGCGTTCGCCTACGGGCTCGAACACGACTTCCTCTGCGTCCTGGCCGCCGTCGTTGGTGATCTCAAGCCAGTGGCGCGTTGAATATCTCGGCTTTCCCTTCTTGTCGTAAGATCGGATCTCTCGTTCCTGTCGCGGCTGGACAGAGAAGCTCACTCCACGATCTGCCGCCTTCAGAACAGGAACCCCGAGTGAGAGGTTTGCGATGTCATACTCGATTGCCTTCCAGACCTCATGTTCGAGCTGACTGACGTTGGAGAACTCCCCGAGAAGGCCACGCTTGCTGATCTCACTCTTAAATGCACGCAGCCCGTCAAGCTGCGCAGTGTCTACGTCGTTGGGAAGTTGCGCGGTTGAGAAATACAGATGAACAGGTTTTCCCTGCTCTATGGCACGCTCGATCTCCTCGACCGTTCCGGAGACGGTGTCTGGTGTAGGTGATCCGAGGCGGCTACCAAAGAGCGCGAACACGATGTCTGACTCGTCAACGCCCTGCGAGTTGATCAGTGACTGCGGATGGCCGCCGAGAATGGGAACCGAGGAAGTTTCCCAGCGCCACGACTGGAGGATGATCTGTTTGGTCTGTGCGTTGGCTCCGTTCCAGCCGTGGATAGCGGTTTCCACGGCGTCACGTGCTTCGATCGTGTCTGAGGGCGAGGCAATCATCACGCGCAGAACATTCGCTGTGTAGGCCATAGTCCAACGCTACTTGGGAACTCAGATACTGTCGCGGGTTGGCGACTTGCTTGCCGATGGGGGCTTCGCAGCGCATGTCCGTGGCGGCCCCGCGGTGAGCCCTTCGGCTCCCTTGGCTAAGCCGCCAGCTCGTAGTCGATCGCTCAGCCATGAGCGGGACCGTACAACTCGGGGCCGACAACGAAGTCATGATCACACATGCGGCGCGGTGAGAGGACTCCGCATCACGCGCGCGCTTTCCAACTGTGTTGGTAGGTGAAGAGGCTTCGGACTGGGCCGTTCACCTGTGTTCATGGCCGTCCGGCCGTGGGAGCGGCTACCGCCTTCGGCCTCGCCTGAACGGCTCTGAACGGCGCTGAATGAGACGGAAACTGAGACGGACGGCGGGCCGGGCTGGCTAGCATCGTCGCTGCTGAAGGGGGTGTCATGGCTCTGGTCCGCAAGGGATCACGACGGATCGTTGTCGACGGCACGGCCTACCGCTGGCGGCTGCGAGGCAGGCCGACGTACTTTCAGGGCATGACATGGTCGCCGTGCACGTTCGCGGTCGAGCACGCGGACACCCGGGGCATGACGCTCGTGGTCACCACGGACCAGCCACATCCGAGCAACTGGATCGGTCGCGAGGCCGGCCCTGTACTGCCGTCCAACGTTGCTGCGGCCGTTCTGCTTGCCCTGCACATGGGGTGGGCTCCGACGGCTCCGGGCGCCCCGTTCCACCTCGACCAGTCCGCCGGCTTCGCGCCCTGGCGCTGAACAGAGCTGGCGAAGCGGGACGCAAAACGTCGGAACCCGCGAACCGGTGTCAGTGTCAGCGCCTAGCCTCATCGCATGCCAGAAGGACGACCTGCCATTCCGACGGCGCTCAAGCGCCGGGTGCTGATGGAAGCTGGGCACCGTTGCGCCATCCCCACTTGCAGGACCGTGCCCGTGGAACTGGCGCACATCACGCCCTACGCCGAGGTACGGGATCACACCTTCGAAAACTTGATCGCACTCTGTCCGACATGCCATACACGCTTCGACCGAGGCGACATCGACCGCCTGTCAATGAGGGGCTACAAGGCCAACTTGGCGGTGGTGAACGGGAGATACGGAGAGACAGAGCGCCGGGTCTTGGATCTCCTCGCTGCGAACCCCGAGGCGACCCAGCTGCGACTACCCGGAGGATGGGATCTCCAATTGTGGTACCTACTGAAGGACGGTTTGCTCGCCAAGCTTCAGGTGCCCTCACTGCGCATTGAAGGCATCGCTGCTGCTGAGACCTACGCGGTTACCGAAGCAGGACGGGCCTTCCTTGAGCACTGGGTCGCCGCCGACCCTGTGTCCGCGGAAGCTGAGTAGCACGCACGTTGCACTGTGATCGGCCCACGACGGCAGCGACAGAGCCCTCAACTTGGGAAGCTTGGGGCATCTGCGGCTTGGTCACGGGCGTACCTGCTGCGAATCAGTGTCGGTACCTGGTGATCAGTCGACTGGTTCCCCGGAGGTCCCCGTGGTTCCCCGCGCGATCTGCCACGGTTCTGGCACAAGGCTTCGCGTGCCTGATCAAAGTGAGGTTCAGCGGGAGGCTGAGCCGGCACAGGAGGTGATGCGATCTGGCCGAAGGACGCTCCCCTGTCGGCCACGTCAGGACGATTTTCGTCATCTGTGTGCCCCCAGGGTGAGAACTGTGCAAGGATCTTCCTTCGCGATTCCATCAATGAGGGGGCAGGATGGCCGCGTACACCCGCATGACCAGAGCGCGTCTGTATGTTCTGGTCGATTCGTTCGAAGATGACATGCGGCAAATTCTTCTGCGCTATGTGCTGGACCACAAAAGCGACGAAGAAGCTCTCGGAGATAGCCTTGAGCGAGCGCAAGAAAAAAGAGACGCAGATCCGTCGGGTGACGGTGTGGCTATTGTGCACTATCTCGATATGAGGGAAGCCTACGATATCCTCAATAGGCATCGCGATGCTCTTCCTGCTGAGCTCGGACGCGAGCTTCGAATTTGCACCACTCAGATGGACACTCTAGTTCCGATTCGCAATCGGGTAATGCACGGTCGTCCACTTCACGAGGGGGACACGGAGAAGGCACTATCCGCCTGTCGCGCGTTCACTACTCGTTTCTGGCCGATGCTTCGTGAAACACTGGATCGTCTTGCAGTTGACCCATCGTGGGAGCCGGCTTTCAACGGGAGTGATGCTCGTTACTCAGATAGGATCCTCCATAATCTTCCTCTGGGTGATTATGACGAGACAGGTCTGATTGGCCGCGCTCACGACGTTTCCAAGATTCAGAAACTACTGCTGAAGCGTCGCGATTCGATGCTAACTATTACCGGTGAAGGCGGGATCGGCAAGACGGCTCTGGCGGCCGAGGTTGCTTACAGCTTGCTCGATGACCCGTCATCCCCTTATGAATGTATTCTGTGGGCGTCCCTAAAGACCGAAAGGCTTACTGCTAACGGCGTCGTCGAAATTGCCGATGCCGTACGCGATATTACTGGGGCAACTCAACGTATCGGGTATGCCATTTCTGATGATTTTAGGGGAGGTTTGCAAGAGCTTTCAGATGCGCTCGAAGGCGTAGAGACTCTACTCGTCATCGATAACCTTGAAACCATTAGTGGGGACGAGGTTGTAACACTGTACGAAACTTTGCCGGACAGTGTGACCTATCTGATGACCAGTAGAATCGGCGTTGGGCAAATCGAGCGCAAGATGCCCCTAACGCCGCTCAGCATAAAAGATGCGAGTACTCTCTTTCGATCCTTCGCGCGTTCGCGAGGAGCGGCGACGGAATATCTTGCTCGATATTCTGCCGAGACGGTAAAGCAGGTGGTGACGAGGCTTCGCTGCAGTCCTCTAGCGATCCGGTGGTGGATTCTTTCCGTTGAGTCCGGCAGGGAGCCCTTGCCGACCCTTACGAGTCAAGAGGAGCTAATTAGTTTCTGTGTGAGATCTGTTTATGATGCTCTGACGCCGCTCCCTAAGGAAGTTCTCACCACCCTGTACGCGCTGGATAGGTCATCAACGTTCGATGAGGTGGCCGTGCTAATCGACGTAGATGTAGATGATCTACGGCGAGCCATTAAGGAACTACTTAACGGCTCGCTTGTTTTCTCTAAGCCAGATCCTGAAAATGAGCTTGTCATTAGAGTCGGCCTTACAGAAGCAGCTCAACACTTTCTTCGAAGTGTGGCTCCACCTGTTAAGTCGCACATCACTCAAGCATTGCACCGCGAGCAGGTATTTCGGCGCGCCGAGGAAGAACGACGAGCCGATGAAAGCAAAAGGCATTTGGCGCCTAGCGTCGTTCGGGTGCGGTCATCGAATGACGAACCTACCGCGCATCTTCTCCGCCTAGCTCTGGCCCAGTCGCGACGAGGCTCATTTGATCGATCTAAGGAGTTCATTGCGCGTGCTCGCGCACTGAATCCTGAGTTCTGGGAAGTCGACAGGGTTGAGGCGTTCATCCTGTCCGAGAACAATCAGGTGGATCAGGCCACGGCTCACTATCGTGCCGCGCTCAGGAACGCTACCGAGGATGCCATACCAGTTATCTCCTATTATTTCGCTGGGCATCTTGCAGGGCGCGGTCACAGGCCAGACGCTGCCCTCCCGTACGCCCGTGCTGCTGATGAGGCTTTCAGGTCCCCTGATACTGCACAGCTACTCGGCAAGGTTCTCCTCTGGGATCGCCAGTATGCAGAGGCGCAGGAACACCTCAACTGGGCCCTGGACAATCTGAAACAGGGAGGCCGTCTACGGCTGATCATTCTGACTGCGTTGGTCGAGTCGTGGCGTCGATGGGCCGAGTCCCTTCTGGACGACGATAAGAACCCCGTAGAGGCGGGCTTGAAAGCCGCGCAGGGTTTTGGTATTGGACTCCGTGAACTCGACTCAAAAATTTGGGACCTCAAGCTTGCTGAAAGCACCTTGGAGAGCGCTAAGACTATTCTCCGTACTGCGACAGCAACCGGCTTGTTTGTTGCCGAGTTCGAAGAGGACGTTCGGAATGTACTGGATGGAGTGAAGCGCCACTATCCGATTTTCGAACGCTGCGGGGCATGGCGCCATTTCCCGGGGCGTGTTGGTCAGCTCCACCGAGCTAAGGATTGCCCAGATGACATAAGGGCCCTGTGCGAGGATTTGGTGCACATTGTTCAACCGAACAGTGGGACGGTAGGCGAAAACGATAGTCCACTCGGGATTGTCTGTAGTTGGCGTGGGAAGTACGGCTTCATTGCTCATCCTGATTACCCGAGCAATGTGTTCTTCCCGGCGTCGGTCGTGAAGGACCTCAATGGCGTCCCTGGCGAATCTGTTGAACTATCTGGCAAGCGCGTCAAATTCCAAATCGATGAGCATGGAAAAGACGATCGTCCACGTGCAAGCTGGGTTTCTCTGGAGCCGTAGGACGCAAGCGCTGATGCTCTGAGGTCGGTGGAACGGCTTTGGGCTGGAGCTGCTTTGGCGCGAGTGATCATGGCCCCGTAAGCTTCCGGCGCGTCGGGCAGTCTGTGGACCTGCCCGTTAAAGCACGACGTTGGGGCCATGATCTTCGAGGCTCGCGCCAAAGTGGCTGCCTAAAGCCGTGGAGCCGACCGCCCCAGCCACGACGTACCCCTTCTCTGGCATCAGGCGCTGCATGCTTTGAGCGCGGCACGGGCGCCGGCCGGGCTGGAGCGGGGCGGAGACAGGAGCGCAGGCCCGGCCGGGGGCCGGGCCGCGCGCGGGGAGCGGAGCGAGCTGCCTTGAACCAGTAGAGAAAGTTTGAATCATGGTCGTGGCGCTGTTGATCATCTAGGGTCTCGCGCCCGCTGTCGTCTGCCTAGTGGTGTAGAACCCTTGGATATGGGGAGTGAGCGGCGGGAGCGGATGAAGGCGCTGGGTGCACGCCTTCGTGGGCTGCGTACGGACGCTGGTTTGACCGGTGCCGTGTTGGCGCAACGGGCCGGTGTAGGACAGCCGACCGTGTCCAAGGTCGAGAACGGCCGGATGGTCCCCAGTGTCGATGTGTTGGGCCGCTTGTCTCGTGCCCTCGACCTCGACGAGGTGTCCTCCCGTGAGGTGCATGACCTGCTGATCGCCGTTGAAGCCGCACCGGACGAGGATCCAGGCATCGACGAGGCATCCGGCGACCTAGCCTCTATCGGCGTGCTCCTTGATGACGTCGTTCGGTCGGCTCGCCTGATCCAGTCGTTCCAGTGCGTCGTCCTGCCGGCCATGCTCCAGAGTGCGGAGTACGCGCGGCACGTCTTCGGCAGTGCGCCGAAAGCTTCTCCTGAGGCTGTCGGCCGTGCCGTTGCCGCCCGTGTGGAGCGGCAGAGCCTCTTGTACGAGCCGGGGCGGGAGTCGGTGTTCGTGCTCACCGAGGGTGTGTTGCGTACCTGGCCGGGGAGTCCTGCGCTGATGCTCGCCCAGGTTGATCGGCTGCTGGCTGTCGAGAGTCTGAGCACCGTGCGGCTCGGCGTCATTCCGTGGCGTCGGCCAGTACCTGTCATGCCCCGCCATGGCTTCACCCTGTGCGACCGCGAGACGGCCGTCGTGGAGAGCTTCCGGGGTGAGCGGGTCGTGGACGACGTCCCCCAAGTTGCCGCCTACGAGGACCTGTTCAGCCGCTTCGAGGAAGCTGCGGTCTTCGGGTCTGAGGTGCGGGAACTGCTCCTCCAGGTGATGACGGACTTCAGGGACCTGGATACCTCCGCCACTCGATAGAGGAATAATTCCTCAAGATGCCTGGCTCATCGGCCATGCGCAGGAATACTCTGCTCACTGCAACGTCTAGCCCCCTAGACAATGAGGGAGTCTTCCCATGCCCAAAGACTGGGCCCGCATGTTCCCTGGCCAGGCCTGGCAGGTGGCCGAAGCTCGTCACTTCGCTGCCGCTCTGCTGGAGGGCGAAGATCCGCGCCTTGTGGACGACGCCGTCCTGGTGGTCGGCGAGCTGGCGGCCAATGCCGTACGGCACACCCGGAGTGGCTGGTACCTCGGGTGGTTCCAGGTGGTCGTCGGCTTCACTGACGATTTTGTTCGTATCCAGGTCGTCGACCAGGGCGGCGAAAGCGAGCCTCAGGTGCGGAGCGTGAACGGCGCTGAGGACCAGAGCGGCCGTGGGCTCCTGATGGTCTCGGCCTGCGCCAAGGACTGGGGTGTGAAGGATCGACCTGCGGGCGGGCGCTGCGTGTGGGCGGAGCTCGCTCGGGTGAGCGGGTGATGGTCCGTGGTGGAGACGCGCCCTGCGTCTGTCCCGCAAGCGGTGGGTGGTGAGCCCCAAGGGGGTGCCCCGGCGAAGGTCCGCGTTCTACGTGATCGGGGTTCATTCGGGACGGCGTCTCGCGCCCGTTCTGTCTAGGGCCCTAGACTCCTGGCTAGTTCTAGGAGGTGTGGTCATGTCGGACGAGTTGCAACGGATCATGGCGATTGATGATCCGTACCTGCTGTTGCGTGAGGTCACGTCCCGGCTGGCCGACGCCCAGCAGGAGGTGACCGAGCTCGCCCGGCTGCGCCGCCGCGTGGTTCAGGACCTGCATGCGCAAGGGCTGTCGTACGCCCAGATCGCTGAAAAGGCCGGTCTGAGCCGCGGGCGCATTCATCAGATCCGGCACACCGGGCCGGCGCCTGAGGGGGCCTTCCTCGGGGCTGGTGCCGTAACCATCGTGACCCCGCTGCGGTGGGACGGTGCCAAGAAGCGTCCGGTCGTCGCCATGACCGACATGAACTCCGGGAAACGGCTCGAAGAGCTGGCCAAGTCGTACGGCCTCGACGTGAGTTCCGGGCACGTGCAGGTGAGTGGTGAAGTCGACCTCAACCGTGACGGTCTGGTCGTCGTCTGCGGACCTTCTATGTCTCAGGCCATGAGCGACCTGTACGCCCAGGATCCGGTACTCGTTTGGGAGCACCCCGACGGTGAGCCCTGGGCCCTGGCGGACCGCCGTACCGGCACCTCGTACCGTGCGGGAGCGGACACGGAGCCCTACCGCCCGCATGACGTCGGATACCTCGGGCGGCTTCCTCGCCCGGACGGCAACGGCTCGGTGCTCGCTATCGCTGGCATCCACACGGCGGGCTCCCTCGGTGTCGTCCAGCTGCTCTCCTCCGACCTGAACACTCTGTGGGGGCAGGTGGGTGAGCGTCACTTCTCGACCTTGGTGAGTGTCGAGTACGACCCTGCGACAGAGGAACCACAATCCGTCGAACTGCTCACCCCGCTGTATCTGCACGACGAGGAGACGACGGCGTGAACGTCGTCCTCGACTCGCAGCCCGCCGAACCGGGCCGGGAGAATGAGGACTTCGCCGCTGCCGCGCCCGGTGCGGCCGTCCTCCTCGACGGTGCCGGCGTGGCTGGTGCGGAGACCGGATGCACTCACGGCATCGCGTGGTTCTCCTCGACGCTGGGTGGGTTGCTGCTGGGCGCCATCACCGCACAATCCACCCGGCCGCTCACCGCCTGCCTCGCCGACTCGATCCGGGCTGTCCGCTCGCTGCACGAGGACACTTGCGACCTGACCTATAGGGCCAGTCCCACCAGTACGGTCCTTGCCGTGCGCGTCACTGCGGGGGCCCTGGAGTACCTCGTCCTCGGCGACTCAACGCTGTTGCTCGCCGACGCTGACGGCAAGACGAACGCAATCACAGATCAGCGCCTGGACGAGGTCGGCAGGCAGCTGCGCGGGCCGGTCGACGCGCTCCCGACCGGCTCGCCCCAACATGCCGCCGCTCTGGCCGAGTACCGCGACGCTCTTACGGGGCACCGCAATCGACCTGGGGGCTTCTGGATCGCCGGGCCGGACCCGCAGGCGGCCCAACACGCTCTCACCGGGGCCGTGCCGCTGGAGTCGCTGACGTCCGTGTCCCTGCTGAGCGACGGTGCGACGAGACTGGTCGACTCCTTCGAACTCTCCACGTGGCCCCAGACGTTGGCCGTCCTCAGTGCGTCCGGGCCGGCCGAGTTGATCCGTCGCGTCCGGGAGGCCGAGGCCGGCGACTCCGAGGGCCGCCGCTGGCCGCGAGGCAAGACGCACGACGACGCCACCGCCTTGCACTGGGTCCTGCCGTAGCGACTCCCGTCCTCCGGGACGGATTCGTATACCCCCCTAGACAGTTGGGCTGGTGGCGGTTTACTGTTTCCGTCAACCCCCCTAGACAGTTAGGGCGGGCGACCTCCCTTGCTGTCTAGGGGGGTATACGGGACAGACCGGCGCTCATGGAGCGTCGCCAACAGAAGAGGTTCAAGAAATGCGAGTCATTCCCGTGAACGCCTCGGACGCGACCCTGCTCGTTACGAAGCTGCCCGAGGTGAAGGTGAGAGACCGTCAGACCGGTGAGATCGCTGTGGACCCGGTGACCAACCAGCGGCTCATGGTGCTGGAGGTCGTCTTCATCGCGCAGGGCGGTTCGGACATGATCAAGGTCACCGTCCCGGAGCAGGGCATCGGTGAGGGTCTGGTGATGGGAGCTCCGGTCATCCTGTCCGGGCTGATCGCCCGGCCGTGGGAGAGCGAGTTCGGCGGCCGGATGCGGCACGGCATCGCCTACCGGGCGGACGCCGTCATGGTCGACGCTCCGGCGTCGGTGCAGGGCTGATCGCCATGACCAACACCGTCTGGGCGCTCATCCTTGGTTTGTTGGGCCTGGTCGCGCTGCTGGTGCTGCGTCGTCGAGTGCCCGTCGTGTTCTGGTGGCTCGTCGGCTATCCGCTCGTCGCGGTGAGGGTGCTGACGTCGTACCGCACGACCATGGACGCCTGTGGTCTGACCGTTCCGGCTTCGGCCATGCGCCGGGCCACTGCCCGAATGATCGGGCGGGAAGCCGGGCCGGTACCGCCTCGCAGGTCGTTCCCCATACCGACCAGCGCCGGTCTCGTGATGCGGCTGCGTATGGCGACCGGCCAGGCGCCGGAAGACTTCCTCGCTTCCGCCGACCGGTTGCGGCACGCCTGGGCCGCGCATGCCGTGCACATCCGTCCGATCAAGCCGGGGTGGCTCGAACTGCGGCTGATCGGCTGGGATGTACTCGCGGACGTACGGCCCGCTCGGCGCCGTCGTGACAACGGCGGTCTGCTCTCTCTCCCGATGGCGCTGCGGGATGACGGGCGTTGGCACGTAAGGGACTTCCGTGCTGTGCCGCATGAACTCATCCTCGGCGCAACGCAGTCCGGCAAGTCCGTATACCTGCGCAATCTGCTGTGCGGGCTTGCCCGGCAACCGGTCGTGCTCGTCGGGATCGACTGCAAGTGGGGTGTGGAACTGGCGCCGTTCGCGCCCCGCCTGTCGGCCCTCGCGGACACCCCGGACCGGGCGAACGAACTCCTTGACGTCCTGATGGACGAGATGGAGGCCCGGTTCCGGCTGATCGGGCTCCGGTCCGGGGCGGGCCCTGATGACATCCTCACCTCGGACGTGTGGGGTCTGCCCGAGAAGGTGCGGCCGGTGCCGGTCGTGGTCGTCGTCGACGAGGTGGCGGAGCTCTTCCTCGCCGCGAGCCGGGACGACGAGAAGCGTCGCGACGCCATGGTCACCAAGCTCATCCGCATCGCCCAGCTCGGCCGTGCGGCCGGCATCTACCTCGAAGTCTGTGGGCAGCGCTTCGGCTCCGAACTCGGCAAGGGCGCCACCATGCTCCGCGCCCAGCTCACCGGCCGCATCTGCCACCGCGTCAACGACGAGTCGTCCGCCAACATGGCGCTCGCTGACATCTCCCCAGAAGCGGCCCTCGCCGCAACTGCCATCCCCGCCGAACGCCCTGGCGTCGCCATCGTGGGCGACTCTTCCGGCGGCTGGTCTCGTGCACGCTCCCCGCACCTCACCCTCGATGAAGCGGCGGCCGTCTGCCGCGCTACGTCCGCTCTCGTGCCGAAGCTGCCCCGCCTCGACGCCTTCCGGCCCGCCGTAGCCGTCGAACCGGCCGCGGTCGCCTCGCCCGCCACTGCCGTTCCGGCCGTGCGCCCGGTGACCGAGTAACCGCCCCCTCTCCCAACGGCTGGCGCGACCGCCTCGCGCCACGTCCCTACCCCTCCCATGCCTCGAACAGGAAGGAGAACGACTCGATGCGTGCCCACTTCACCCGCGTGGACGCCGTGATCGTCCAAGCCGTCATCGCGGGCGCCCTGTCCTTCTCCCACCTCCACGACCTCGCAGAAGCATCCGGGCAGGGCGGCTGGAAGGCGTGGGCCTACCCGGTCAGCGTTGATCTGCTGCTGGTCGCCGCCTGGCGCCGGATGCGCGAACAGCAGCGCGCCGGACAACCCGCCGGGGGAGCGCGCCTGTGGTTCCTGATCGCCCTGGCCGCCTCCCTCGGAGCCAACATCGCAACCGCCGGTCTCCTCGACCTGGACCACGTACCCGCGTCACTGCGCGTCGTGGTGGCCGGCTGGCCTGCCGTCGCATTCTTCGGCGGAACGCTTCTGGCCCACGCGCCACGCATCGCGGAAGAACCTGCTGCCCAGGTGGTTCCTGAGCCCGAACCCGCCGCTGCCCCGGTGCCCGTCGACACGCCCCGCCGTGACGAACTCCCCGCTACCGCCATGGATGCGACCCCCGAGGAACCCGCACCGAGCCCCGCCCTCGCCGCGCCGACGCGCGTTCCCGCCGTACCCCTGCCGCCCGCGCTCATCGACCGCGCGCAGGCCCTCGCCGAAGAACACCGCACCAC
>NZ_RSAJ01000249.1 GCF_003933965.1 Streptomyces sp. RP5T | reverse complement strand
TCGAGCGCGTCCATGAGATCGCGGGCAAGCGAGGTCTGTCCCCGGCCCAGGTCGCCCTGGCCTGGGTCATGCGCAACCCGGTGGTGACCTCGCCCGTCGTCGGGGTCACCAAGCCGGCCCAACTGGCTGATGCGGTCGCCGCGGTGGACGTCGAACTCGACGACGACGAGGCCGCCTACCTGGAGGAGCCCTACCAGCCGCACGAGACCGCCTACCTGGAGGAGTCCTTCTACAAGTCGCGCCCTGTGGCGAGCTCCCGGTAGTCCGGGCTACTGCCGGGCCTTCGACAGGTCCTTGGCCTCGGCTTTCACAGCTCTGTGGTCGGCCCGGCGGTGCTTGCGGGTGGTCGCGCGCAACTGCATGATCTGCGCGCTGCCCGCCAGCGCGGTGAGCAGAGGATGCCCGCCACCGCGACCAGCAGCAGGGCCACACGCAGCGGAACGTGCCCGTGGGCACCGAATTAGCTGACGTCCACCGACTGCTCCTGAGTTTGGTCAATTGGTTTAGCAGACGAGCAATGGGCGTTGATCGAGCCGATGATCACGGCCTGGAAGCAGGGCCGAGTGGCACGGTCAGCGACCGGAGATCCCGGATCCTGCGATCTGCGGGAGGTCGTGAACGCGATCTCCTACCAGAACCGGACGGGCTGCCAGTGGCGCTACTTCCCGCATGATCTGCCGGCCTGGTCGGCGGTGTTCCACTACTTCGGCCTGTGGCGCCAGTACGGCCTTGACCAGCGAATCCAGGAACTCCTGCGCTGCCAGGTACGGGAGAAGGCCCGGCGATTAGAGGACCCGTCCCTCGTGATCATCGACACCCAGTCCGTCCGCGCGGCAGCCGGTGTCCCGAAGACCACGACGGGACTGGACGCCAACAAGAAGGTCTCGGGCCGCAAGCGGGGACTGGCCGTCGACGTGCTGGGGCTGATCATCGGCGTCGTCGTGCTGGCCGCATCCGCCCACGACAACACCGCCGGCACCGCCCTGCTCGACCAGGCCGCCGAACGGTGCGGGATGCGTCTGGAGAAGGCCCTGGTGGACCAGGGCTTCAAGGACGAAGTCCTCATCCATGGCGCGTTGTTGGACATCGACGTCGAGGTCGCCCGCCGCAACCCGGCCGACCAGGGCAAAGGCTTCGTCCCGCAACCGAAGAGGTGGATCGTGGAGCAGGTCAACGGCACGTTGATGCTGCACCGCAGACTGGCCCGCGAGTACGATCACCGGCCCGACACGTCCGCCTCGCGCGTCTAACGAACCCCTCAAGCAGAAGACCACAACACAGGCGTAATCGATCATCGTCAGTGGCACACCGACAGAGCGGACGGTGTCCGCCAGCCACGCATGAGTCCCAGCTTCAGAAGTGGTGAGCACCGCCCCTTCGACAAGCCTCGCTGTTCACCCCGCGCCTCAACTGGGAACCCGCTCAGTCTGTCGGCTGCGGGCGTGGTCTCCGCGTCTCGCACGACAACGCTTCGGTGAACCACTTGGCCGCCCAACCCGTTTCTCCGTTCGAAACCTTGCCGCCACGAGCAATGTTTCGTGACGAATCCATGGCATAGGGACATTACTGAAAGAGGTGTGCCGGACATGATCTCGGAGAAGTACAGGAAGAGGAACGTCGGCTGGGTTGCCGGGGCTGCACTGGCAGCGCTGGCTTTGAGCGTCACAGGGTGTTCGAAGTCTTCGGACTCCACCGCGAAGGAGAAGCCGGCCGCACACAGCTCGAGCGTGGGCGGCGCGAAGGAGGCAAGGGGCAAGGACGGTGCGGCTGCCTCCTCGCCTTCCAATGCCACAGGCCAGTCCACTGCTGAGGGAGCTGTGGGAGCATGGGTCACCGCGGTGATCAAGGGGCAGCTGAAGGAGGCTTGTCAGCTGATGGGGCAGCCGGCCACCGATTCATCGTCGGCGCGAGCCAGCACCCCGGAGACGTGTGAAGGCGACACGCCTGAGGCGCAGGAAATGCGGGACAACTTCGGCAAGTTCCGCACGTCGTTCACGCCCAAGCCGCCCAATGACAACCCGAAGGTGGAGGTCGTCACCGTCCCGGGCACGAGTGACAAGGTGGTGATACCCGCCGACAAGGTCGTCGTCGACGGACAGACACTCACCAACATCATCGTGGCCAACTCCACCGGAGTGGAGGCAGGGCAGTTGGACGTCAGTCTGGAATCTACCAAGATCAGCGATGCTTGGTACGTGACGAACTTCAATTTCGGCCTCGGCTGACATCCTGGCTGAGAATCTTGCCCGAAAGCCGCGCAAATCGACGGGCAGTACGGCCGAGCTACTCCTCTCCCCTACCGGTAGGCCACCGGTTCTGGTGAGGGAGGAGCCGCTGTCGGCCATCGATCACTTGTCTGCGAACCAAGCCAGGACCGGCGGCGTGACACCACCGCCTGCGGCTCCTGACCGTGGTACCTGCCTCAGTCCCCTGGCGGTACCGATCCGTCCGCGTCCTCACTCGACCGAGTGTCGCTGCCGAGCGGGACAACGACCCGCAACACGCCCTAGCTGTCACCGCTGGACCAAGGAGTGATGTCCATGTTACCCACCATCCCACGCCCTACAAGGCGGCGCTCCGGGCGGCTCACCCGTGTCGGCCTCGCAGCAGGTAGTGTCCTCGCCGTCGCCGCCGCCTTGTTGTCCTCCCACACACCGGACAAGATACTGCCGGCCGCCGGATCGTCATCTGTGAAGGGCCCGATCATCGGTCTGGCTGGCAAGTGCGTTGACGTGGCGGGAGCGAACAGCGCCAACGGCACCCCGGTTCAGCTCTTTGACTGCAACGGCACGGACGCGCAGCTCGTGACGAAGCACGACGACGGAACTCTTCGCGTATTCGACAAGTGTCTGGATGTGGACGGCGCCGATACTACCGCCGGAACGGCCGTCCAACTGTGGGAATGCCATGGCGCTCCCAATCAGCAGTGGGTGGTGACCGAGGCGCAGGACATCGTCAACCCTGCCGCGGACAAGTGCCTTGATGTACGTGACAACAACAGCGCCAACGGTGCGCGGCTGCAGATCTGGACCTGCACCGGCGCCGCGAACCAGAAATGGGCCGAACAGGGTTCCCTTCTGGAGTCGCGCAAGGCCGCTCCGGCGCAAGCTCCGGGTTCGGGCGGGGACTTCGTGGTGAGCGAGACGCAGTTCAACGAGATGTTCCCGAACCGGGACCCCTTTTACACCTACAGCGGCCTGACCGCTGCGCTGAGCGCATACTCAGGCTTCGCCACCGCTGGCAACGACACCGTCAGGAAGCAGGAGACGGCCGCCTTCCTCGCGAATATCGGTCACGAAACCGGCGGCCTGGTCCACATCGTCGAGCAAAACACCACCAACTATCCGCACTACTGCGATCTCAGCCAATCGTACGGCTGCCCCGCCGGGCAAGACGCCTACTATGGCCGGGGACCGATCCAGCTCAGCTGGAACTACAACTACAAGGCAGCGGGCGACGCTTTGGGCATCGACCTGCTCAACAACCCCGGTCTGGTCCAGAACGACGCTACGGTGGCGTGGAAGACCGGCCTGTGGTACTGGAACACCCAGTCCGGCCCAGGCACCATGACCCCGCATGACGCCATGGCGAACCAGGCCGGCTTCGGGCAGACGATCCGCTCTCTCAACGGCGCCCTGGAATGTGAGGGCAGGAACACCGCCCAGGTACAGAGCCGAGTCGACTCCTACCGGCACTTCACTCAGATTCTGAACGTCCCCCCAGGAGACAACCTCTCCTGCTGAGGGAGGAACGGAACTGAAGATCATTCCGACCTCTGACTCACGGAAGATCGATTCACGGGCGATGCTTCGAGCGTCGGCACGTGCAGCCGGCTGGGGCTGTCAACGAAGACGGCGGCCCCAGCCCGCATCAGCACTACTAGTACTCCAGCAGCGTTTCGCTATCTGGCCTGGTCAGAAGCATCGTCGGGAGTGTAGTTGGCTGATGGCACGTCAGGGGCGGCCTTGCCGGACCGCCCCTCCAACGAATGACATCGAGAACTGTCTGAGTAGATGAGGGCAGCCTCCCCGCGTGATCGACGACCTTGCCGACGCGACCTGGGACCGTGAACTCGATGACCTCCTCCTGCGCATCGGCCACCGTTTCGGCCGCGCAGACCTGCGACGCCGCATGCGTGACTACGTCCGCGCCCCGCTCGGCCCTGTCGGCCGCAAAAACGGCTGGCAACTGGCCGAACACGCAGGCCACCGCACCCCCGACGGCCTGCGACGGCCGCTGAACGGGGCCATCTGGAACGCCGACGACGTCCGCGACGACCTGCAGGCATACGTCGCCACGAGCTCGGCGAGGCCGACGGGGTCCTCATCCTCGACGACACCGGCTTCGTCAAGAAAGGCACCACCTCTGCGGGCGTGCAGCGCCAGTACTCCGGCACCGCCGGCCACACCGAGAACTGCCAGATCGGCGTCTTCGCCGCCTACGCCACCACCCGCGGACGCGCCCTGGTGGACCGCGAACTGTATCTGCCCAAGTCCTGGACGGACGACCGCGAACGCTGCCGCGCCGCCAAAATCCCTGATGAGAGGGTCTTCGCCACCAAACCAGAGCTGGCCAGGACAATCGTGCTGCGCGCACTCACCTCCCCGCTGCCGATCGACTGGGTGACCCCCGATGCCGCCTACGGCCAGGAGTGGCGCTTTCGTCGGATGCTGGAAGAAACCGCCGTCGGCTATGTGCTCGCCGTCCCGAAGTCCCAGCCGGTGCCGCGCTTCGGCCGCATCGACCACCTTTCAGCCAGGCGATGGCTGAGACATGGGAGCAACGCTCGTGCGGCGACGGCGCCAAGGGCCCGCGCGTCTATCACTGAGCCTCTTCAGAACGGCCACCGATCGGGTGACGCCGGAAGCAACGGCCGGCATCAGCACGGCGGCAATCTCCCTGCTCGGGAGCGTCGTCAACACCTGCCACGACATCACCCTCACGAGGCACTACTGAAGAAGCTCACTGCCATTACTGGCGACGATGCCACTCGTTGGAGGGGCGGTCCGGTAAGGCCGCCCCTGACGTGCCATCAGCCAACTACACTCCCGACGATGCCTCTGACCAGGCCAGATAGCGAAACGCTGCTGGAGTACTAACGCAAGGCTCGCTCACGGTTTGCGTGCCAGCGTCGCCATGCGCAGGAGCCACTCGACCGGTCCGTACCGCACGCGTCCCATTAGCCACCGGCTCACTACAAGCTGTGTCGTGTAGAGCACGAAGCATCCAGTCAAGACTACGGCAGTACTGTACCGACCGTATTGTGCCAACCCATATCCGGTAAAGACCAGTGCCATGACCATTGACTGGGTGAGGTAGTTGGTCAGTGCCATACGGCCGGCAGGGGCCAGCATGTCAGCGACTCGCCGACCGGCCCGGGTGGGTAGCAGGAGCAGCAGTCCGCAAGCGTACGCCGCGGTCAGGGTTGGAGCGGTCACCAAGCCAACGGCCGAGCCGACGTCATACCAGCGCGGGTCAAGAGGGCCATTGCGGCATACCGCCATGAACGCGCTACCGGTCAGACCGAACGGCAGGGCTAGAACGACGATGCGAATCATGCTCTTGCGGTAGCGGTAGGGACTGGCGAGTACCCCGCTACGGCCTGCGATCATGCCAACCAGAATTGCCGCCAGCATGTCGCTGCCGTAAATGATCTCCCAGCCCAGCGTGTCGCGCAGCCACTGCAGGTTGGAGCTGACAACCGAGCCCGGAGTTGCCCGGCGGGCCACGCTCGTTCTCTCCAGCGCGGTCGTGAAGGCCCCCGTGGGCATCGGTTGCGAGTAAGCGACCGTGAGCAGACCCCAGGCCAGCAGGCACGCTGCCGCACATGCGACCAGGCCGGCCGCGGTCCACAGAGCTGTGCGTGGTGAGGTATTCCTGAGGGCGAACAGTAGAAGGCTCAACACCGCGTAGACCATTAGGACGTCGCCGGGGAATAACAGCACCCCGTGCACGAGGCCAAGCAGCAACAGGCAGCTCAGACGACGCAGGTGTCTGGGAGCCAGAGCTTTGCCCGCGCGATCGGCAGCAGCCCTCTGCAGTGTGAAGCTGTATCCGAACAGGAACGAGAAGAGCAGATAGAACTTTGTAGTGACGAGCGCCGTGACCAGCCACTCGGCCACGTTGTCGGCGTGTGACCCGACGGACGATCCGCTCTGCGGCCCTAGATGCGGCCCCGCCATGATCAGGCTGTTGACCAGGAGGATGCCCAGTAGTGCGAAGCCACGCAGAATGTCTACCTCCTGAACACGGTTCCCTTGAGTCGTCTCCGTACGCGCCGAGTCGGCAGACGCACGTGTCGATGTGAAGGAAGAGAAGCGCAAGAGGGGCCTCCAGGGCCGTGCGATGGGGTGATGATGGAGTCGGGTGGTGGAAGCTTGCTGTGAGCGATGTTCGACAACCGTGCAGGGGCGTAACGGCCCCATCGCGGGGATAGTTCAGTTCGGTTCCCTGATGCCCTTGCAAGGCGCCGTTGGGTGATCGTGCGAGCGACGAGAACGAGCGGGCCCAACTGGCCTGGCGCGCACGGTGGCGACGACTACCCGCGTCTCGCAGTGAGCGTTACTGCCGGTGCGGACGTTTGCGGTGCGGCACGACGATCCGGCAATTGAAGGGCCCCGAACTGCCCTCCCAAGCGGCCTGACGCCGACTGCTCATTCTCGGGCGACTTCACCTACGGCCTGTGGAACCTCATTCGTCACCCATGGCCGCCGCACAGAGGTGGAGCCATAACTCCTTCTCGCGTAAAGCAATCGAGCCGAAGACCCGGATCCATGTGTACTGCTCGCTTGCGGTCCCCACCAGTCCGGCGCTCGCGCCCCGGTGGCGCCTCGCCGGAGTCCAGCCGTCACCCCACGACACGGTGCCCTCTCGGACTCCGTCCGCACGAGCGAGGAACCCGGTGCCTCCATGGACTGGCCCCGCAGTGGGAAGCGACTGCTCTTCTCCCAACAGGTCTCCGTTGCCCCAACCCTGAGGCAAGACTCCTGAACCGTACCTGGCGTTTGGACGTAGTGTCAGTGCGTAACAAATGCAGGAGATTTTGAGAGAGCAGGGTTGCGATGTCCCATGAGACGGCCGAGGTTTCCGCAGAAGCACAGAGCGCCGTTCCTGACAATACGGCAAACGGAAAGGCTGAACAGGAGAATACCCCGAGTCCACCGCGATTCATTCTTTACATGGAGGGTCCCGAATATGCGCATACCCTTCGGCAACTGACCCTGTGGACGCACCATGTACTGCTTCCTGTATATGGCCGAGAAGTCACGTCCACGGCCCCCTGGTGTTCTCGGTGGTGGGAGCACCCGGAAGCGGTCGCTCAACTCCACGGCCTGTGGCTTGCCTGGGGCGAGTTGACAGGGCCCGGCTCTCAAACGTGCGGGCCCGCTAACTGGCACCGTGACTATTTGGGGCAGGTAATGAACAATCTGCGGGATCCTATGGGTCCCTTCGCCGGCTGCAAGCCCAACGCCCACCGGGCGAAGGAGGCTCCTTCTGTCGATGCCATGGATCCGTTCGGCCCCTCGCCCATTCAGGCCTGACCGGCTGTTCTTTGTGAGCTGGTGTGGCCGGTGGTGAAGATGCCCCCTGGTTGGGACATCTCGCCATCGAATCATGCAGACCGAGGGCGGATTGCGGAGCGGGACGTGCGTGCTCGTATCCGGTGGGATGCAGGAAGAGCCGACACGCTGTTCTGTGCAGCGGGGGGGAAGAGTGCGTGCGAAGTGAATACAGCCTGCAACACGACGGTTGAAGGAAAGTCAGGGGGCTGATGGCCGAATTCCTCGATGGCCGTGCCAGCAGAGGGGTTGCGCGATGGACCTGACCTCTCGTCGGGGCAGATGGGGCTCCTGGGGTTGGTGCACATGCCGGGCATCGGCACCGGGGCCCATATCGTGACGGGCATCGGCGGTGGCATCAATCTTCTGTCTACCGCACCCCACACGGTCGGTGCTGAGGCTGAAACTGCCGATCGTGCGAGCACCTGAGGGCGGTTCATCGAAGGCTGTTCAGGATGCTTAGGCCCTGCTCGCGCATAGCTGGAACCAACTGCTGAGCAGATTGTGAAAGGTTCGTTGTGACCATCGTGAACTCTGCCGGGGTCCCTACCTGCTCCAAGAAGCCGAGGCTGAGGTTGGCACACGAGGGTGGGATCGAGGCGATCATCGAGTGGGAGAACTTCATCCAAGCCTCGTCGGACACATGCGTCTCCAACGACGGCAACAGCAGCGATTCCTCGTGCTCAAGGTGGTTGTGTAACAGGTTGCGCAGCGCCTCCGCCGCTGCAGCCAGACTTGCTCGGTCTCTTCCGGTCCTCAGGCGAACAGCGTCCAGCGTTGACACCGCCGCTTCTAGTGCATCATGTTCGGCGCTGAGCTCGATGAGACCGGTTCCGGCCTCAGGATCAGCTGTGATCAACTCGGGCCACAAGAAGTCGTCTTCGCTTTGGTGATAATGCAGCAACGCCGTGACCAGAAACGACTGCAGCTCGGCCAGCGCTGATGACGGGGTCGTGTCACGCTGTGCAGCGTCGACCAGCAGGGTCGTTGCGACTCGCTGCACCCTGTGCAGCAATTTCACCTGGGAGACCGCCAGGGAACTCGGCGGTTCGATGCTCACGGTGGTCATCCTCTTCTCGCCAGCTATTCGTTCGGTAAGGACTGGGTCTTCGCTTCTGTCAATCGAGTGGGTTGACGATGGGTAGTCCGACTTCGCAGCGCGTGGCGTGCCTGTGCCCCATCCGGTTGGACAGGTACGCGACGGCAGAGTCGGGGCGCTGGCCTCGCCGCGGGGCAGGTCGAGGGACTGGGTGCGCTTCGGACTCACAGACTCGTAGTTCCGTAAGCGGTAGGAGGATCGATTCACGGTGAACTCCATTGCCATATGCTATAGCGAGTAAGGGATGCCTATCCGACGGCACAGATCAAGGCCGGACGGCTAGGCGGTAGTTTGAAATGAGTCAGCAGCTGGAGAGCTGCACGAGTGCGGAGCGATGGTGGCGAGTCGCGACTTCCTCGGCCCGGTCCTCGTCCCGTGCGAGCAGGGCATCCAAGAGTTCGTGGTGCTCCTGGTAGCGGGTATGGAAAGCTTCGGCCTGCGCGGGGACGATCTCTATGGTGCGATCGAGTCGTTCCTCGTAACTGAATGCCCTGGCTTGGTTCAGCAGGCCTGTCAGTACGGGGTTCTTTGCGCACGCCTCCACCTCTTGGTGGAAGAGGCGCATCTTGCGGAAGATGGCTGTCAGCTCGTCGGTGATGACCGCTTCCGAGCCCTGTTCGGCGGTCGCCTTCTCGATAGAGAACATGATCCGGTCCGCCTGCGTCAGCAGTGACGCCAGGCTCGTAAGCTGCTCGGCGCTTGCGTTGCGCGCCGCCAGGCGCGCCATCAGTGCAGACAGCCGGACCTCCGCTTCGACGATCTCCGAGCGCGCCGCCGAAGAGTATGGGGCGATCCGTAGCCCACGCGGACCAACCCGTTCGACGACCCTCTCGTGAACGAGTTGACGCAGCGCTTCCCGCACGGGGGTGGGACTGACGCCGAGCCGGGCTGCGAGATCGCGTTCGGTGATCTTCTCACCAGGTCTCAGTGCTCCGTCGCGGATCGCCTCCCGAAGCCGCCGGTAAGCCTGGTCGGCCAGGGATGTGGTCTCCATCGGGCCTAGGTCGTCAATCAACATGACGGCAAGCATGCTCCTGCTATAGCAAATAGTCAATAGGGGAGGCGGTGGATCTGCGACCGAGCGTCGACTTCGCCCCGCCACCAGATGGCAGGACCGATCCCGTCCCCTCTCTGTCGTTGCAACAGCCCTGCTCAGGATCAGAGCCCCAGGGGACCCGGATCCGCACGGTCCAAGGAAGCCGCCCCAGGGAGGGAGGCATACTTTCGCCGCATGAATCAAGGAATGAGCTCATCCGACGCCGCCGCAGTCATCGACATCAAGCACCGGTTGAGCAGGTTCTGCAATGGGCTGTCGGATGGGCTGGTTTACTGGGCGACAGCGACGCCGGAAACCTGGATGGTGGTGCGGCGGCCCATGCCATTCCGGCAGGCCATCCCAGTGCGACTTGTCCACGACCCAGGTCCCGCGGGCATGCGCTCGTAGGTGAACAGCCAGCGGTGTGGGCCCGCTCAGGTCCGGCGCCAGCAGATGAAGCGAGCCACGCCGGGCGCCGCATGGTCAAGAACAGCCGGCTCCACCACGCCGGCTATCTCTGGGCCTTCTCCTCCCTGCACTCATCACCCAGAGTGCAGGCCCACTACCGCCACCACGCGACGTCGGCGACTGGCACGCACAAGCACAGCGGCACCTGTCCAACCGCCTGCCCGGGCAAGTTCCACACCTCCAAAAGCGAGTTCTCTTCGATGAAGAACATGCCGTCAAGCCACCCGTGACCTCACCAATGGCAGCTGCTGCTTGGCAGTTTCAGATCCCGAGATGTCCATGGGACACGCCCACTGGTCCGGGCGGCAGCAACGCCGCCCAGGACCCGAAGCCGACAGATCTTGAACAAGGCAGCCAGGGCCAGTCATCCCACGGGTCAGACCCCGGCCCCGGGGTGGCGCTCCATGAGTCTCAGAGTTGTCCCTTGACCAGCACGATCGGGGTGGACACGGAGCTTCATTCTCCGAGCGCCGCCTTGCGAAAGGCTCGCTCCGAGATACGGGCCGTCGCTGACGCGGGCAACAAGCGGCCGAAGACGAAGGTCTGGAAGCTGTTGAGACGGCCGTCCACGACCGCCGGGCCCCGGCCGCGCAGAGCGGACATGACCGTATCCGCGACCAAACCCGGCTCGCGCTTGCCCGGCACACGCCGTGTGTTCATCGCCGTGTCGGTCGGACCGGGACTGACCGCCACGACCCGCACCCCCGTCGCCTTCGTCTCGGCCCACACCGCCTGGGTGAAGGACAGCACGAACGCCTTCGAAGCCGCATAGGCGGCCACATACGCAGCGGGAGCATACGCACCGGTACTCGCGATGTTGACGATCGCACCCCTCCCCCGCGCCACCATGGCCGGCAACAAGAGCGCCGTCAGCTCCGCCACCGCACCGGCATTGAGGTCAACCAGGCCCCGCAGCCGCACCGGATCACTGCCGGCCACCGGCCCCAGCAGACTCACGCCGGCATTATTGACCAGCACATCGACCTCGGTTCCCGCCCCCACCAGCCACTCGGCCAGCCGGGAAGGCGCACCCGGGTGCGACAGGTCCAGCGCCAGCGTCGACACCTGGACCCCGTGATCGGCATGCAGACGCTTGGCCTCCGCCTCCAAACGCGCGCCGTCCCGTGCAACCAGAACCAGGTCCATCCCCTGCCCAGCCAGCCGCTCGGTGATCGCGGCCCCGATGCCTGTCGCGGCACCGGTCACCACCGCAGTCCGCGGCCTCGTCTGTTCTTTCGTGTTCATGCCCAGAACCGTAAACTTTGACATTAACGTCAATGTCAAGCATGGATCGATGAAGGAGACGGCGTGCGCATCGGAGAACTCAGCAGGGCCACCGGGACCAGCACCCGTTCCCTCCGTTACTACGAGGACCAAGGCCTGCTCTCCAGCCACCGCCGCCCCAACGGATACCGGGAGTACGGTGAGGAAGCCGTACGCCAGGTCGCCTTCATCCAAGACCTCTACCGCGCCGGGCTGCCCTCCCAGATCATCCGGGACATCCTTCCCTGCACCGCCCCGACACCCCCCGCGGGCCAGTGCACACAACTCCTGGAACGGGTCCGGCAGATCCGCGACGAACTCGCCCGTCAGGAGCAGCAGATCGCTCAGCGCCGCGAGATGCTCGACCGGTACCTCACAGGCACGACCACCCCCGCCGGCCTCAGCAGCCAACCCCACTGCTCCGTTGAGCGGGACTGTAAGAAGAACAACGGTTTGACATCCTCGCCGCCCTGAAGGACGGCGATTCCCGCCTACCGCGCCGTTGAAGGCTGCGGTGTCGAGTGGGTTCCTGCTTCGCCGCGCGGCGCCGGGGCGAGTCCCGGTCTTACCTGCGCTCCAC
>NZ_RSAJ01000248.1 GCF_003933965.1 Streptomyces sp. RP5T | reverse complement strand
GTGCAGCAGGTCGAGCGGGGGGATGCGGGGGCCGGCCAGAGAGACCCAGACGGGGCCGTCGGGTCCGCCGCGCCAGATGTTGTCGGGCATGCCCGGAAGGTTCTCGGCGTGGGGCTCGGCTCGTCCGGCCGACGGTCCGTCCAGCCAGTAGCGGGTGAGGCGGCGGGCGCCGGTCTCGGCGACGACCAGGAAGGACTCGTCCGCGCTCGCGGCGAGGCCGTTGGCGAACTGCAGCCCGTCCAGCAGGACTTCGGGGGTGTCGTCGCCGGGTGCCAGGCGCAGGAGGCGGCCGGTGCCGGTGTGTTCGACGATGTCGCCGATCCACTGGTCCAGGGGGTAACGGCGGCTGGAGACCGTGAAGTACACGCTGCCGTCGGACAATGCCACCACGTTGCTGGTGAACCGCAGCCGCTCCCCCGCCACTTCGTCGGCGACGACACGTACGGTGCCGTCGGCGAGGTCGACGCCCAGCAGCCCGCGCTCCGCGTCGCACACCAACAGGGCGTCGTCCGGCAGGAGTTGGAGCCCGAGCGGTCTGCCGCCGGTCTCGGCGAGCACCTCGACGCGGGCGGTGAGGGGTTCCGTCAGCCCGTCGATCCGCAGGATGCGGCCGTCCGCCACTCCGGTGAGGACACGGCCGCGGGCGTCGGCGACGACGTCCTCGGGACCGTGGCCGCCGATGGCCACGTAGTGGCGGGGCGTCAGTGCGCTGGGACGGTCCATCGGGTGCCTGCCCTTCCGGTACGGGCCGCTACCAGCCCTTTTCGAACATGCGCGCCACCTCGGCGATGCGCATCTCGTCGCGACGGTAGTACGTACGCCACCGGATCTTCCGGGTGCGCACCAGGCCGATGTCCACGAGAAGGCCGAGATGGGTCTGCGCGACCGAGCGGGAGACGCCGAGTCTGTCCGCGACCGCGGCGGCGGTGACTCCGTCCCGGGCGGGATCGCCGTGCCGCCGAGAGGGGAAGTGCGCGACCGGGTCCTTCAGCAGCTCCAGGATGTCCAGGCGCCTCTGGTTGGCCGGAGTCCTCAGCATGTCGTCCCCTCCGCCCCTCCTCTGGGTCCGTCCACTGTCCCGCAGCCGGCGCCGCCCTGTCCTCCAGGTCGCCGAGCTTGTCCGAGATCGAACTCCTCTGCGAAAAATGGCCGTTGAGGGCGACTGCGCCGGGAGGGGGAATCGCGCCACTCAGGGGGCGAGGCGCGCGGAGGCACGGCACGGCAGCAGGGGCCGTACAGGCATCCCCCGGAGGGTGAGGCCCCCTCCGCCCGCGGCTCGTGGTCTCGCGGGCGGAGGGGCGTCGGTTCAGCCGTCGAGCCGTACGACCCGGACGGCACCCGCCGGGACGGCGAGACGGCCGGAGGCGCGTTCACCGGTCAGCAGTTCGGTGCCCGCCGCGTCCAGGGGCACCTTGGCCTCGGACGCGGTGTGGTTGACCACGAAGACGTAGGAACCGGCCTCGCCGTTGCGCCGGACCACCTCGACGTCGCGGGGCAGGTCGGCGCGCGCGGGCAGCCGGGCGTCCTCGGCGGCCCAGCCGAGCAGCGCGTCGAGGCCCTGGGCGGCGAGGCGCGTGGAGACGTACCAGGCGGTGCCCGCGCCGTGCCGGTTCCGGGTGACGGCCGGGTGGCCGGCCGTCAGTCCGTCGCCGTACGTCCACACGGTCTCGGCGCCGCGGGGCACCACGAACTCGGTCCACACGTCGCCGGTGAGCTCGGAGCCGTCGGGGCCGGTGACCGGGACCGACTGGCCGGGCAGCAGGGGCGAGAACTCCTCGACGGTCAGGCCCAGGACGTCCCTGAGCGCGCCCGGGTACGCGCCCGGGTGGACGGCGTCGTGCTCGTCGACGATGCCGGAGAAGTACGACACCACGAGGGTGCCGCCGTTCTCGACGTACTGCCGGAGGTTGCGGCCCGCGGCCTCCGTCATCAGGTACAGGGCGGGGACGACGACAAGGGGATAGGTCGACAAGTCGGCTTCCGGGTGGGCGAAGTCGACCGTGAGGTGGCGGTCGTAGAGGGCCTCGTAGAAGGCGTCGGCGCGCTCGCGCGCGTCGTGGTCCTCGCTGGGGCGCCAGTCGAGGTTCTGTGCCCACCAGGAGTGCCAGTCCCACAGGACCGCCACGTCCGCCTGGGTGCGGGTGCCGCGGACCGTGTTCAACGAGTCGAGGCTCGCGCCCAGTTCGACGACCTCGCGCCACACGCGCGTGTCGGTGCCGCCGTGCGGGACCATCGCCGAGTGGAACTTCTCGGCGCCGCGCCGGGACTGGCGCCACTGGAAGAACATGGCGCCCTCGGAGCCGCGGGCCACGTGCGCGAGGGAGTTGCGGGCCATCTGGCCGGGGGCCTTGGCGGGGTTGCGGGGCTGCCAGTTGACGCCGGAGGTGGAGTGCTCCAGCAGGATCCAGGGGGCGCCGCCCGCGACCGAGCGGGTGAGGTCGGCGGCCATCGCGAGGTTGACGTGGGTGCGGCGGCCGTCGGTGATGAGGTAGTGGTCGTTGGTGACGATGTCGACCTCGCGGCCCCAGGCCCAGTAGTCGACGGAGTCGCACTGGCTGAGCGCGGTCATGAAGTTGGTGGTGACCGGGATGCCCGGGGAGAGCCGGTGCAGGATGTCCCGCTCGGCGACGAAGTTCTCGCGCATGGTGGCGTCCGCGAACCGCTTGTAGTCCAGCGCCTGGCCGGGATTGCCGACCGTGGCCGCGGTGCGTGGCGGGTCGATCTGCTCCAGGCTCGTGTAGTGCTGGCCCCAGAAGGCGGTGCCCCATGCCTCGTTGACGCCGTCGACACCGCCGTACGTCGTCTCCAGCCAGCGGCGGAAGTGGGCGGCACAGGAGTCGCAGTAGCAGGCGGAGACGGGGACGCCGTACTCGTTGTGCACGTGCCACATCGCGAGGGCCGGGTGGTCGGCGTAGCGCTCCCCGAGGGCCCGGGCGATGCGCAGGGCGGCGTCCCGGTAGGCGGGGCTGGAGGGGCAGAAGGTCTGGCGGCTGCCGTACGACAGTCTGCGGCCGTCCCGGTCGACCGGCAGGGCGTCGGGGTGCTTGCGGAAGAACCAGGCCGGCGGGGCCGCGGTCGGGGTGGCGAGGTCCGCGGCGATGCCGTTCTCGTGGAGGAGGGCGAGGATCCGGTCGAGGCGCTCGAAGTCGTAGGCGCCCTCGCTCGGTTCGAGGAGCGCCCACGCGAAGATGTTGACGCTGACCATGTTCACGCCCGCCTCGCGCATGAGGCGGACGTCCTCGGCCCACACCTCCTCGGGCCACTGCTCGGGGTTGTAGTCACCGCCGTAGGCGATGCCCTCGGGGATCATCGGACGTCTCCTCCGAGCAGGCGGCGGGTGGTCTCCACACCCCACTGGTCCAGGGACAGCAGGCGGTCGCTCGACGCCGTCAGGCCGCCCGTCGCCTCCACGTGGGCCGCCCAGCGCTCGCGGGTCTCCACGGCGGGGCGGGCCATCAGGCAGTCGGGGTCGTTGACCCAGAGCAGGCCGTGCTGCCACTGGCGGCCGGCTCCGGTGAACTCGGCCGGGTCCTGGCCCGGCTGGCTGTAGTCGTCCGCCTCGGGACGGCGGTGCGGGGCGGTGTCGGGGCTGACCCGCATCGCGTCGAACAGGCCGATGGAGGGCAGGACGGGGGCACCGCAGCCGAGCAGGTAGGCGTCCGCGCCGATGGCCTCGCGGATGAGTCCGATGCCCGAGCGGTACGCCGTGAGCGCGTCCGCGGAGGAGTGGCGTACGCCCTCCAGCGCCCCCGCGTACAGGAAGTCGGCCTTGAAGTAGTCGTAGCCCTCGGAGACCAGGGTCCGGAACACCGAGACCAGGTACTCCGCCGCCGCGGGGTGGGTGGTGTCCAGGACGCACAGGTCGTGGCCCCAGTTGCGGCCGGCGTGCAGGAAGCCTCCGTCGAGGTCCTCGACCAGCCAGTCGGGGTGCTCGGCGGCCAGGTCGCTCGCCGGGTCGACGAGGAAGGGGGCCGTCCAGATGCCGGCCCGGCGGCCCCGCGCCCGGATCGCGTCGGCGATGCCCGCGCGGGAGCGGAAGCGGCCCGAGAGGGTGAGCCAGTCGCCGAGGGCCCTCTGGTAGCCGTCGTCGATCTGGACGACGTCGACGGGCAGGTCGAGGGTGTCCATCGCACGCAGGTTCTCGTGGATGTCGTCCTCGGTGACGTGCGTGAAGTACTCGTACCAGGAGCACCAGACGGTGGGCGCCGGGCGGGGGGTCTCGACCCCGAGCCCGGCGGCCCACCCGGCCAGCGTCTCCTGGATGTCCGTGCCCGTGAACTCCTTCACCGGGCCGTCGGCGGCGACCTGGGCGGTGGTGCCGTCCACGGTCAGGCGGATCGACGGGACCTCACGCGTGGGGTCCGCCGCCGCCCACAGCCGCACCGGCGATCCGTCGCCCGGGTCGAGCGCCAGCAGCCCCTCGCCCTGGAAGGTGCCTTCGGGGACGGTGACGCCCGGCCGGTAGCAGACCGTCGCCCAGTTGTCGTTCGTCGGGCGGTACGGCTTGTCACCGAGGGCGTACGCCCCGCTGGGACTCCAGGACTGCCAGCCCTCCTCGTGGACGCGGGCCCTGCGCGGGTCCACGGGCACCAAGGCGAGCGGGGTGAAGGGGTGGGGCACGGTGGTTCTCTCTCAAGTGGCGGGCGATCAGCCCTTGTTGGCGCCGAGGGTCAGTCCGCTGACGAACTGGCGCTGGAGCGCGAAGTAGACGATCAGGGTCGGGATGGCGGTGAGCAGGGCGCCGGCGGCGATGAGGTTGGGGTCGGTGAAGTACTGGCCGGAGAGATTGTTCAGCGCCGAGGTGATCGGCATGTTCTCGCCGGTGGAGATCAGCACGATGGCCCAGAAGAAGTCGTTGTAGATCCAGATGGACAGCAGGGTCGCCAGGGCGGCCATCGCGGGCTTGCACAGCGGCAGCACGATCTGCCAGTACATCCGCCACACCGAGGCGCCGTCGACCAGGGCGGCCTCGGTCAGCTCGTGCGGCAGCATCCGCATGTAGTTGGACAGCACGAAGGCGCAGAAGCCGGACTGGAACGCGACGTGGATCAGGACCAGGCCGAGCGCGGAGTCGTACAGCTTTCCGCTCATGGTGATGCCGGGCAGGTCGATGAGCAGGTACATGCGGTACAGCGGGGTGATGATGACCTGCTGGGGCAGCAGGTTGCCGGCGGTGAAGACCAGCAGCAGGAAGATGTTGAGGCGGAAGTCGAAGCGGGAGACGTAGAAGGCGACCATCGAGGAGACCAGCAGGGTCAGCAGCACTGCGGGGATCGCGATGATCAGCGTGTTCCCGAAGTAGTGCATCATGTCGGACTGCTCGAAGGCGTTGGTGAAGTTGTCCAGGCTCAGCTTGTCGGGCCAGGACACATAACCCTTGTTGCTGGTCTCGCTGTAGGGGCGCAGGGCGGCGAAGACCGCCCACAGCAGCGGGGCGAGCCAGGCCAGCGCGGTGACGGTCAGGAACACGTGCAGCAGGACGCGGGCCGGGCGGACCGGGGTGTGCTGCTTGGCCGGCGCGGTCAGGGTGCTCATGCGCGCCGCTCCTTCCGGAAGGTCGCGATCAGGTACGGGATGATGACCACCAGGGAGATGACCAGCAGGACGACGGCGATCGCGGAGCCGTACCCGATCCGGCTGGACTCACCGATGATGTTGTTGGTGATCAGGATGGACAGCAGCTCGGTGCCCTGGGCGCCCTTGTTGAAGACGAACACCAGGTCGAAGGCGCGCAGCGCCTCGATGATGGTGACGACCAGGACGACGGTGTTGGTGGGGCGCAGGGTGGGGAAGATGACGTTCTTGAAGGTCTGCCACTCGTTCGCGCCGTCCAGCGAGGACGCCTCGCGCAGGGAGGGGTCCACGCCCTTCAGCCCGGCCAGGTAGAGGATCATCATGTAGCCGGTGTGGCGCCAGGAGGCAGCGATCAGCACGGCCCACAGGTTGAGCTTGGGGTCGCCGATCCAGTCGATGTAGTGGCCGGGCTTGTTCGCCCCGATGAGGCTGTTGATCAGCCCGGTGTCGGGGTTGTAGACCAGCTGCCACACGAAGCCGGTGACCGCCAGGGAGACCACGACCGGCAGGAAGAACGCGGTCTGGTAGACGCGGGAGAAGCGGATGTTCTTGTCGAGCTGCACCGCCAGGAACAGGCCCAGCGGGGTCGGGATCAGGATGAGCACGACGAACCAGATGACGTTGTGCTCGACGGCGGGCCAGAACTGCGGGTTGTCGCTGAACAGCTGCTTGAAGTTGTCCAGCCCCACCCACTTGATGGAATCGAAGCCGATCCCGTCCCAGCTGGTGAAGGCCAGCGCGATCGAGGCCAGCGCGGTGACCCAGACCAGGGCCACGTGCAGGACCGTGGGCACGCCCGCCATGAAGGCGAGCGTGACCCGGTCACGGCGGGTCAGCAGGCGCTTGTGGCCGCGCGGGACCCGCTTGACAGGGGCAGCGCCCGAAGGCGGCTCGGCGGCCGCCTCCGGGCTCTTCGTGGTGATGTCGGTAGTCATTCAGCCGCTCAGCTCAGGAGGACGCGAAGATCGTCTTCTTCTGGCGTTCGATCGAGGACAGCAGACTGTCCACGCCCTTGGGGTTCTGCAGGAACTTCTGCAGCGAGGGCTGCATCACCGTCGAGGTGAAGTCCGGCCGCGAGTCGCGGTCCATGAACTGGGTCAGGCTCTTGGCACCCGAGATCATCTCGTACGCCTTCTTCTGGAGCGGCGTGTACGAGGAGGTGTCGGCCTTGCTGGAGGCGGCCACGACGCTGGAGTCGGCCTTGAGGTAGATCTGCTCCGCCTCCGGGGTGCCCAGGTACTCCAGCAGCTTGCTGACGCCGGCCTTGTTCTTCGGGGCCTTGGAGACCATGAAGCCGTCGGTGGGCGCCTCCACGGTGTCCTGCCCGTACGCCGGGTTGATCTCCGGGAAGGCGAAGAAGTCCAGGTCGTCCAGGTCTGCCTTGTTGGTGAACTGCTGCGCCACGAACGAGCCCAGCAGGTACATGCCCGCCTTCTTCGACACCAGCGTCTGGGCGGCGTCCTGCCAGGTGCGGCCCATGAACCCGTCCTGGTGGTAGGGCAGCAGCTCGGCCCAGTGGTCGAAGGCGGCCTTGACCTTGGCGTCGGTCCACGCGGCCTTGCCCGCCATCAGCTCGACGTGGAAGTCGTAGCCGTTGAGACGGAAGTTGATCTGGTCGAAGGTGCCCATCGCCGGCCAGGCGTCCTTGTCGCCGAACGCGATCGGGACCAGGCCGTCCTTCTTCATCTGCTTGCACAGGGCGACCAGCTGGTCCCACGTGGTGGGAACCTCGTAGCCGTGCTGCTGGAAGACGCTCTTGCGGTAGAAGATCGCCCACGGGTACGTGTACAGCGGCACGAAGTAGTACTTGCCGTCCGCGCCCTTGGACAGCTTCTTCATCGCGTCCGGGAAGTTCCCGCCGATCTTGTCCCACACGTCGTCGATGGGGGAGGCGAGGTTCTTGGACGCGAAGAACTGCATCCGGTAGCCGGCGAACCAGTTGAACACGTCGTCCGGCGTGCCCTGCAGATACGAGTTGATCTGCTCCTGGAACGTGTTGTGGTCCTTGGTGTTCACGTCGACCGTGATCCCGGACTGCTTCTGGAAGGCCGCGTAGATCTCCGCGAACGCCTTCTTCGGCACCGCGTCCGACGCGTTCGACCCCAGAGTCACGGTCTTCGGGTCGCTGGAGCTGCCGCTGCTGCCACAGGCGGACAGCAGGGGTATGCCCGCCCCGAGCAGAGCGGCACCACCCACCCCCTTGAGCACACCACGGCGGCTGGGCGAGGGCAGGGAAGACGAAAGGTCACGCATGGACGGCTCCTGAAGGCAGGGGTCCGGTCATGGAGGGATTCGGAGACCGGTCGTAATCGACCAGAAACCAACTTGACCGAACACGGTGGCGCAATGACAGCGGTATGTCAGGTCATGCGTCAATAGCTATCGACCCGATTTGTCGAAACGTGACCGACATCCCTGCCTACCAGTGACACAGGAGCCCCGTCGGCGACCGGTTCAGTCGTGGGCGGCGAAGGCCTTCGAGAAGGCGAACGCCTCCTGGACGACCGAGCTGCAGGTCGCGTCGGCGGAGGGCCGCGCACCGCCGGGGCACTGCTTGTCCCGGGTCGCGGACCACATCGACAGCGGGCCCAGCCCCTTCGCTTCGGCGAAGTCGACCAGCTGTGCCGCGTCCTCGACCTTGAAGATCTCCGAGGCCACGTCGTTGACACCGATCATCGGCGTGACGCCGACGGCCTTCCAGGCCGCACTGTCGGACAGCCCGAGGACACCCTTGACCTGGGCCTGGGTGGCGGTGGCGGCCTGCTCGGCGTACGTGCCCATGTCGCCGCTGTACGCAGGACCGTAGTCCATCGCCATGATGTTGACAGTGGCGATGCTCACGCCGTTGGACTTGGCATTCGCGAGCAGGCTCACCCCGTCCTGGGTGAGGCCCTCGGGCATCACGGGGAGGGTGAAGGAGACGTCCAGGCCCGGGTGCTCGCGCTGGATCCTGGCGATCGCCTGGGCACGGCGGGTGTTGGCGGCCGCGTTGGGCAGCGCGCCGCCCTCCACGTCGAAGTCGACCTTGGTCAGGCCGTAGGCGTCCACGACCTTGCCGTACGCCGCCGCCAGCGCGTCCGCCGAGGAGCAGGTGGTGGCCAGCTCGGAGCCGGAGGCGCCGCCGAAGGAGACCCGGACGTCACCGCCCTTCGCCCGCAGCGCGCCGATCTGCGCGGCCACGGCGTCGCTCGCGAGGTCGCTCACCCCGCCCCACTTGGGGGTGCAGCCGCCGCCGTCGGTGACGAAGGCGAGGTTGTAGGTCTTCACCCCGGTCGCGTCGGCGGCGGCCAGGAGGTCGAAGGCGGGGTAGAGCGAGGTGTCGACGTAGGGGGCGAAGCCGGCGGTGGCGGCGTTGCCGGTGCCCGTTCCGGTGCCTGTTCCGGTGCTCTGCGAGGGCGAGGGGGCGGCCGTGGGCGTGGAGGTCGGTGTGGGCGTGGGCGTGGGTGTCGGGGACTGTGTCGGGCGGCCGGTGGGTTCCGGGGTCGCGGTGTCGTCGGCGGAGCACTTGGCGCCGTCGACGCGACAACCGGTCGGATCCGCCGTGCCGTTGACCACGAAGCCGACGGTGACCGATCTGCCGGGCGCCAGCCCGTCGGTGTCCCACTTCGCCGAGGTCACGGTGACGTGCTGTCCGCTCACCGAGGACTCGGCGTTCCACAACGAACTCAGTCGCGCCCCCGGGGGCAGGTCGAACTCCAGCTTCCAGTCCCGGTCCGCCGCCCCGCTGTTGTTGGTCACGACGTACTGCGCGGTGTATCCCGTCGACCAGTCGCTGGTCCTCGTGTACGCGGCGCCGATCCCGGCCGCCTGGGCGGTGCCGGAGACGAGGACCGCGCCCCCCGCGACCGCGGCTGCGGCGACCACCCCGCCGATCACCTTGTTCGTGCTGCTCACCTTGCGCCGATGCATGCTCATGCCGCGGCACGCTAGCGATCCGGAATCGGGCAAATGACCTGATCAGGGCGGGCTTTGAGGATCTTAGGGCGCGCTTAAGGAAGGGATCGGGGCCGGTTAAAGGTAGAGACCAGTCTGCGCGTCCGGCGTCTGCGCACCCGGTGTCCCCGGCGCACCGGTTCCCGGCCGTCCAGCTGGATCCAGATCCGCACCTCGGTGCCGCCCAGCACCGACCTGCCGATCCGTACGTCCCCGCCGGTCGCCTCGGCGAGCCGCCGCACGATGTCGAGGCCGAGCCCGGTCGACCCGGTGCTGCCGGACCCCCGTCCGCGTGCCATGGCGGCCTCGGGGTCGCGGATACCGGGGCCGGCGTCGGAGACGAGCACGATCACCGCGTCCTCGCCGTTGTGCACGTCGACCGCGAAGGCCGTGCCCTCCGGGGTGTGCCGGAAGACGTTGCCGAGCAGGGCGTCCAGGGCGGCCGCGAGGTCCGCCCTGGCCACGGGGATGCGCACCGGCCGGTCGGCGCCTGCCACCCGCCACTTGCGGCCCTCGTCCTCGGCGAGCGCCGACCAGAACCCCATCCGCTCCCGGACCACCTCGGCCGCGTCGCACCCGGCACCGGGCCCTGCGGCCGCGGTCTGCGGCTTGGCCTCGCGGGCGGTGCGGATGATGGTGTCGACCTCGCGCTCCAGCTGGGCGACCGCCGCCCGGGTCTGCTCGGCGGCCGGACCGTCCCCGAGCGAGGCCGCGTTGAGCCGCAGCACGGTCAGCGGGGTGCGCAGCCGGTGGGACAGGTCGGCGGCCAGCTCCCGTTCGTTCGCCAGCAGTTGGACGACCTGGTCCGCCATGGAGTTGAACGCGACGGCCGCCAGCCTGAGTTCGTTCGGTCCCTCCTCCGGCACCCGCGCGCCCAGCTTCCCCTCCCCCAGCTCATGGGCGCCCTCGACGAGCTTCTGCGCGGGCTGCACCATCCGTACGCCGAGCCGGTCGGCGACCGCGACCGAGCCGACGACGAGCGCGATGCCGACGCCGGCGAGGACCGCCCAGGCGGTCGCGACGCCGTTGCTCACCGCGGACTCGGGGACGTACACCTCGACGACGGCTATCTGGCCGGAGCTGAGCGCGACCGGCTGGAGCAGGGTGGAGCCGCCCGGCACCCCGGTGGTGGAGGCGCGGCCCAGTCGGCGCACGGTCGCGATGTCGTCGGCGCCGGCCCGCGGGTGCCCGATGTCCACGGCCCGCTGTCCCTTGCCCGCCGGTAGGTGCACGGCCATCCCGGAGTCCGCGCCCGCCGAGGCGACGACCCGCTCCAGCTGGTCGCGGTCGGTGGTGATGGACAGGGCCGGCGCGACGGCGGCCGCCTCCCGCTCGGCGTTGGAGAACGCGCGGTCCCGGGCCATCTCCTTGATGACGAGGCCGAGCGGGACGGCGAAGGCGACCACGACCATGGTGGTGACCGCCAGGCAGACCTTGACCAGAGCCCATCTCACAGCGGCAGCCCTCCGCCCGGTGGTTCCAGCTTCACGCCGACGCCCCGCAGGGTGTGCAGATAGCGGGGCTGCGCGGCGGTCTCGCCCAACTTGCGCCTGAGCCAGGACAGATGGACGTCGATCGTCTGGTCGTCGCCGTAGGACTGCTGCCAGACCTCCGCGAGAAGTTCCTTGCGGGGTACGACCACGCCGGGCCGGGCGGCCAGGAAGGCGAGCAGGTCGAACTCGCGCCGGGTGAGGTCGAGCCGGACGCCGTCCAGTTCGGCCTGGCGGCGCAGCGGGTCGACGCTCAGGCCGCCGACGCGCAGCACGGTCTCCGACGGGGCGTCACCGCCCGCCGCCCGGGACCGCCGCAGGACGGCTGCCATCCGGGCGGAGAGGTGTTCGACCGAGAAGGGCTTGGTGAGGTAGTCGTCCGCCCCGGCGTTCAACAGGCGGACGATCTCCGTCTCTTCGTCCCGCGCGGTGGCGACGATGACCGGGACGTCGGTGATGCCGCGCAGCATCTTCAGGGCCTCGGACCCGTCGAGGTCGGGCAGACCGAGGTCCAGGATCACCACGTCGAAACGGAAATGGGCGACCTCGCGCAGCGCCTCCAGCGCCGTCCCGACGCTGCGCACGGTGTGGGCGGCGTCGGTCAGGTGCCGGATGAGCGCCGAGCGCACGAACTGGTCGTCCTCGACCACGAGCACACTTGCCATGCGCCGCACCGTACGCGATTCGGGCGAGCGCGGTCGGGGCCTGTGGACAACTCAGTCCGGGTGCGGCCCGTGGGGCGCGTGAGGCAGTATGGCGGGCGATGCGCAGAGGACTCGTACACGTACTGGCCTGGCTGCTCGCCACGGGCGCGGCGGTCACGCTGTCGTGGTGGGGTGTCCACACGGTCATGGCGGGCACGGCCTACGATCCGCCGCGCGCCCTGCCCATCACGGCGGCCGACGCGACCACGCAGGAGTCGAGGCCGCTGGCGTCCCCGACGCCGACGCCGAGCAGGCGGGCGGCCCCGTCGAGGAGTTCCGCACCGACCCCGAAGGCCACGTCCGCGCCCCCGGCCCCCTC
>NZ_RSAJ01000247.1 GCF_003933965.1 Streptomyces sp. RP5T | reverse complement strand
CTCCCCGCCTCCGTCCCGACGATCGCCTCCGACGGCTTGCCGTTCACGCCCACCGGTACGTCCCCCGCGAGCATCACCCGGTGCATGGTGCGGGGGGAGTCGAGGTGGGCGTTGTCGCTGGGGGCCAGGTGGATGGTGGCGCGGTTGTCCCAGAAGGCGACGCTGCCCGGCTCCCAGCGGAAGCGGACCGTGTACTCGGGGCGTACCGCCTGTTCGAGGAGCATGTCGAGGATCGCCCGGCTCTCGGCACGGGAGAGGTCGGCGATCTGCTCGACGTAGTAGCCGTTGACGTAGAGGATCCGCTCTCCCGTCTCGGGGTGGACCCGCACCAGCGGGTGCAGGGAGGCCACCTGGTGGTCGAGGAGGTGCCGGACATAGGCGTCCTCGCCCGGGCGGGGCTGGTAGCCGACGCCGAGCCGGTGCTCCGCGCGCAGGCCGTCGACGAGCTCCCGCACCGGGGCGGACAGACCGGCGTAGGCGGCGGCGAGGTTGGACCACTGCGTGTCGCCGCCGTACGGCGGGACGGTCTCGGCGCGCAGGATCGTCGCGGCGGGCGGGTCGATCCGCGCCCCGTGGTCGCAGTGCCAGCCGCGCAGCAGGGTGTGCCGACGGCGTTGCAGCCACTCCTCGTGCTCCATGCCGAACTTCCCGCCCAGTTCGAGCCGGTCGGCGGTCGTCTCGATCTCGGGGAAGTCCGTGGGCGAGGCGCTGCCGCGCTTGCGCAGGACGACCGGGTCGCCGAACCTGCGGGCGAAGGCCACGTGCCCGGCGTGATCGAGCTTCTGCCCGCGGAAGAACACCACCTTCCAGCGCAGCACCGCGGCCCGGATCGCGGCGACCACCGGGGCGTCGAGGTCCTCCGAGAGGTCGACTCCCGTGATCTCGGCCCCGATGTGCCCGGCCACGGGGTTGACCTCGATGCCGGCGTCCCGCTCCGCCGTGCCCTTGTCCGTCGTCATGCGTGCTCCGTTGTTCGCCGGCATCTGTCCGAAGTCCGTGCCCGGGGGCACGTCACCCATGGTTGACTGCCCAGCGTGGACACACCCGCAACTCCCGTCGGGCCCGGCGCCTTCGTACGGCGGCTGCCGGCCGGCGAACGACTGCCCCTGCCCGCCGACTCGGTGGCCGACTGGGAGACCTTCCCCTTCGAGGGCGATCTCCGGGTCAAGCCCCTCCAGCCGCCCGTTCTCCCCGAACCCGCCCGCTTCGGCGAGGACGGCCCCGAGGAGTGCCGCACCTGCCTCAGACCGGTGACGGAGGCCCTCTGGGCCGACGACCACTGGCGGCTCGACGCGGTGGGCACCGAGTCCCGGCTCCCGGCGGTCGTGATGCTGCAACCGCGCGCCCACCATGACCTGTCCGACCTCCCGGCCGAACGGGCGGCAGAGCTCGGCCCCCTCCTCCAGCGGGCGGAGCGGGCGGTCCTCGGTCTCGACGGCGTCGCCCGCGTCCACGTCAACCGCTGGGGTGACGGTGCCGCCCACCTCCACTTCTGGCTGCTCGCCCGGCCGGCGGGACTGTTGCAACTCCGCGGCACCTTCCTCCCCGTCTGGGAGGAACTCCTGCCGCCGATCCCCGAGGATGAGCGGCAACAGGCCCACCGGCAGATCGCCGCCACCCTGGCCGCGGACGGCGGCACCGCCTACGTTCCCGGAAGCTGACCTCCAGCACTGCGACGTTCTCCGGTTGATCATTACGGGCCCCATCCGTGAGGCTGGAGGGACCACACAGTCAAGGGAAGGTCCGCACGTGATCAGCATCCCGACGCACGCGCTCAACGACGGCACGAAGATCCCCGCCCTGGGTCTGGGCACCTGGCCGATGGACGACGCAGAGGCGGAGCGGGCCGTCGCCGCTGCCCTGGAGAGCGGCTACCGGCTCGTCGACACGGCGACGAACTACCGGAACGAGACCGGTGTGGGCCGTGGCGTGGCGGCCGCCGGCGTCCCGCGCGAGGAGGTCCTCGTGACGACGAAGCTGCCCGGCCGGCATCACGGCTACGAGGAGACCCTGGCCTCCTTCGAGGAGTCCCGCGCCCGCCTCGGCCTGGAGTACGTGGACCTGTACCTGATCCACTGGCCGCTCCCCCGGGTCGACAAGTACGTCGACTCCTGGAAGGCCATGATCAAACTGCGTGAGGACGGCCTCGTACGGTCGATCGGGGTCTCCAACTTCACCCCCGCGCACATCGAGCGGCTGGAGAAGGAGACCGGGGTCCTGCCCTCGGTCAACCAGATCGAGCTGCACCCCTTGTTCCCGCAGGACGAGCTGCGCGCCTTCCACGCCGGCAAGGGCATCGTGACGGAGAGCTGGAGCCCGCTGGGCCGGGGCTCGGACCTCCTGGAGGACCCGTCCGTGGCCCGCGCGGCCGAGTCGCACGGCGTGACGCCCGGCCAGGTGATCCTGCGCTGGCACGTCCAGCTCGGCGCGCTGCCCATCCCGAAGTCCGGCGACCCCGAGCGGCAGCGCGCGAACCTCGACGTGTTCGGTTTCGAGCTGAGCGACTCGGAGGTGGCGGCGATCGGCGCGCGTGAGCACCGGCGGCTCGGCGGGGACCCGGAGGACCACGAGGAGTTCTGATCGGCAGGAGGGGTACCCGGGGCCCGCGAGAAGGAGCCGAAGGAGCCGCAGGTGAGTGAGCGACTGAAGGACTACCACGGCAAGCGGGACTTCGGGCGCACGCGTGAGCCGGAGGGGCGCCGGGCCGACGCGGGTGGCGCGCCCCGGTTCGTCGTGCAGATCCATGACGCGAGCACGATGCACTTCGACTTCCGGCTCCAGGTGGGCGAGGTGCTGAAATCCTGGTCGGTCCCGAAGGGCCCCTCCGACGTCCCCAGGGACAAGCGCCTGGCGGTGCCGACGGAGGACCATCCGCTGGAGTACGAGGACTTCGAGGGCGTGATCCCCCGGGGCGAGTACGGCGGCGGCACGGTGATCGTGTGGGACCGCGGCACCTACGAGCCCCTGAGCCACGACCGCAAGGGGCGTCCCGTCGACTTCGCGCAGTCCCTGGAGCAGGGGCACGCCACGTTCCGGCTCCGGGGGACGAAGCTGCGCGGTACGTACGCGCTCACCCGCTTCCGCGAGGACAACTGGCTGCTGGTCAAGACGGCCGAAGGGCGGGCGAGCGGCCACGGCACTCCGGACCCGCGCCGGGCCCGCTCGGTCCGGAGCGGCCGGACGCTGGCGCAGGTCGCCGACGCGGAGACCTGAGCGGGCGGATCCGCCGAAGACCGCCCCGGCAGGTCCCGCGGGCCTCTATGTTCACAGCTGCGTCCACGCGACACGTCGTCGCTCAGGCACACGAGCCAGGAGGCCTTCCGTATGCGCATCGCGCTCCGCACCGCCATATCCGGCGCGGTCGTCACCGCCACCGTCCTCGCCGGTGGCACCGCACAGGCGACCCCGCCCGGCCCCGGAGTGACCGGCACCCTGATCGCCCAGAGGACCGTGGGCGACACCGACTACGTCCTCAGGGAGATCACCGTCCCGCCGGGCCAGACGACCGGCTGGCACTACCACGACGGGCCCGTCAGCGGTTACGTCAAGCAGGGCACCCTCACCCACTACCACTCCGACTGCGCCCGTGACGGCCTCTATCCGCAGGGCACCGTCGTGCGCGAGCCGGGCGGCCCGAGCGACGTCCACCTCGGCCGCAACGAGGGGGACACCCCGCTGGTCCTGGTCGTGCTGTACGTGCTCCCGCACGGCTCGCCGTACTCGGAGGACGTGCCGAACCCCGGCTGCTCCTTCCAGTGACCCGGTGAGAGTGAGAGCGGCGCTCAGAAGTCGTGCGGTTCCAGTGGCTGCTCGGCCCAGATCGTCTTGCCGCAGCCGGTCTGCCTGCTCCCCCAGCGCTGGGTGAGCTGGGCGACCAGCAACAGCCCGCGGCCGCCCTCGTCGAAGGCGTGGGCGCGCCGCAGGTGCGGAGAGGTCGAACTGCCGTCGGAGACCTCGCAGATGAGGGTGCGGTCCCGGATCAGCCGGAGCTGGATGGGCGGTTCGCCGTAGCGGATGGCGTTGGTGACCAGTTCGCTGACGACGAGCTCGGTGACGAAGGACGCCTCCTCCAGTCCCCAGGCGGCCAGTTGCTCGGTGGCGGCCTGACGGGTCGCGGCCACCTGCGCCGGGTCGGGCTCCACGTCCCAGGTGGCGACCCGGTCCGCCCCGAGGGCCCGGGTCCGGGCCAGCAGCAGGGCCACGTCGTCGCCGGGCTCCTCGGGCAGTACGGCCTTCAGCACCGTGTCGCACAGGTCGTCGAGGGTGTCGGTCCGCGCGGTGAGCGCCCGGCACAGTTCGTCGGTGGCGTGGTCGACGTCGCGGTCCCGGTCCTCGATGAGCCCGTCGGTGTAGAGGGCGACGACGGATCCCTCGGGCAGTTCGGTCTCCGTGGCCTCGAAGGGCACCCCGCCGACGCCGAGCGGTGGCCCCGCGGTCAGCGGGAGGAGGCGGGTGGTGCCGTCGGGCAGGACGACGGCGGGCGGCGGGTGGCCCGCGGCGGCCGTGGTGAGGCGGCGCGAGACGGGGTCGTAGACGGCGTAGAGGCAGGTGGCGCCCAGCTCGGCGACCTCGTCGTCACGGTCGTCGGAGGCGAGGTGGGTGACCAGGTCGTCGAGGTGGGTGAGGAGCTCGTCGGGGGGCAGGTCGACGTCGGCGAGGGTGCGCACCGCCGTGCACAGGCGGCCCATGGTCGCGGAGGAGGGGATGCCGTGTCCGACGACGTCGCCGACGACGAGGGCGACGCGGCTGCCGGAGAGCGGGATGACGTCGAACCAGTCGCCGCCGACGCCGGCCAGCGAGCCGCAGGGCAGATAGCGGTGGGCGACCTCGACCGCGGCCTGTCCGGGCAGGCCGCGCGGCAGCAGGGTGTTCTGCAGGGCCAGGGCGGTGGTGCGCTCGCGAGCGAAGCGGCGGGCGTTGTCGATGCAGACGGCGGCCCGGCTGGCGAGTTCCTCGCCGAGGACGGCGTCGTCGCCGCCGAAGTCGTCGGGGTGGGTGATGCGGACGGCGACCGCGACCCCGAGGGTGGTGCCGCGGGCCCTGAGCGGCACGGCGAGCACGGAGTGGGCGCCCCGGCGGTAGGAGCGGCCGGCCGGGGCGCGGGTGTTGCGCTCGGCGACCCACCGCATGAAGTCGGGCTCGCCGGCCTGGCTGAGGGCGGCCCGGCCCTCCCGCAGGGCTCGCGCGGGCGGTGAGGGGGCGGGGTAGACGTCCGTCTCGCCGAGGCGGACGGCGGCCTCGGGGGTGCCCTCGTGGACGGAGCCGTGGGCGACCCGGCACAGGGCGATCTCGCCTTCCAGGACGGTGTGCGGTTCGTCCGCGCCGAGGACCCATTCGAGGAGGTCGACGCTGGCGAAGTCGGCGTACCGGGGCACGAGGAGTCCGACGAGTTCCTCGGCGGTGCGCACCACGTCCAGGGTGGTGCCGATGGTGGCCGCGGCCTCGTTGAGCATGGCCAGTCGTTGCCGGGCCCAGTACTGCTCGGTGCTGTCGAACGACGCGACGGCCACCGCGTGGACCTCGCCGTCGCCGTCCCGCAGGGGCCACATGTCGGTGGTCCACGCGTGCTCCCGGTTCAGCGCGGGAGCCCCGGTGAAGCTCTCGTACCGGACCGGGAGGCCGGTGTCGACGACCTGGCGCAGATGGGCGAGCCAGCCGCGATGCGCCTGGCGGTCCTCCACGCTCTCCGGGAAGTGCTGCCCCAGCAGTACCTCCTGCGGTACGCCCATGATCCGGCAGGCCACCTCGTTCAGCCGGAGGTAGTGCTGATCCGCGTCGAAGACGGACATGGCCACGGACGCGTGCTGGAAGGCCCGGCCCGCCAGGGTCGGTTCGGGGCCGTCGGGGGCCTCGGCGGTGATCATGTAGCCGGAGCACCGGCCGTCCTCACCCAGTACGGCCGAGGCGGTGAGCAGCGCCGCGACGGACGAGCCGTCGCGGCGGCGCAGCACGACGGTGCCGACCAGAGCCGCGACGGCATCGGCCCTCGGGTCCTCGGTGAGCAGGTCGCGGGCCGGGCGGCCCACGACCTCGTCGGCCGGGTATCCCGTCAGTTCGCGGGCGCCCTCGCTCCAGCCCGTCACCACACCCCGGGTATCGACGATCGCCGCAGCAGAGCCGTGCACCATTTGTTCAGGATCGTTCTTTTGCCCGGCCGGTTCAACCGAAGCGGAGGGCTACGGGCTTCCCCGTCCCGCGACCGTCACTTTCCGCGTTCGCGGAGGGCGGCGAGGGCGCGGTCGGCGTGGGTGTTCATGCGCAGTTCGCTGCGGACGACCTCCAGCACGGTGCGGTCCTCGGCGATGACGAAGGTGACGCGCTTGGTGGGGGCCATGGAGAAGCCGCGCCGGACGCCGAACAGCTCCCGGATCCTGCCGTCGACGTCGGACAGGAGGGGCATGCCGAGGGTGTGGCGTCCGGCGAACTCCTGCTGGCGTTCGACGGTGTCGCCGCTGATGCCGACCGGCCGGGCACCGACGGCGGCGAACTCGGCGGCCAGGTCGCGGAAATGGCAGGCCTCCGCGGTGCAGCCGGCGGTCAGGGCGGCGGGGTAGAAGAAGAGGACGACCGGGCCGTCGGCGAGCAGCTCGGACAGCTTGCGGCTGGTGCCGGTCTCGTCGGGGAGCTCGAAGTCCTCAATGATGTCACCGGTCTCCGGGGCCTTGCTCATGCCTGGCCCTCCGCGTTCCTCGCGATGCCGCGCGCCCAGAGCACGAGCGGCAGTTGCAGCGGCAGCCGTCCGAGGGCGGCGGCCTTCTGCGGGGTCGGGCGGTGGCGCCAGTCGACGGCCATCTTGACGTTGGCGGGGAACACCCCGACGAAGAAGGCGGCGGCGGCGAGTGCCGCGGTGCGCCGGGTCTTCGGCAGCGCCAGACCGGCGGCGAGCGCGAGCTCCACGGCGCCGCTCGCGTAGGTCCAGGTCCGGGGCTCACCGGGCAGGGCCTCGGGGATGGTCGCGTCGAACGAGCGCGGTGCGGCGAAGTGGGCGACGCCCGCGGTGGCCAGCAGGCCGGCGAGCAGCAGGGGCGAACGTGGGGACCGGGACACGGTTCCTCCTTCGGGGGGCTGCCGCGCACATTACTGGACGGTAGAAGCCCCTCGACCGGCGGCCTCGGCGCTCACGGCCCGCGGCGGCCGCGGGTGCCCGGGGTGTAGCCGAAGGAGCGGCGGAAGACGTCGATGAAGGCGCTCGCCGAGGACCAGCCGCAGCGGTGGGCGACGGTCGTGACGGGGACGCCGTCGGCCAGCATGCGCAGGGCGTGGTAGAGGCGCGACTGGGTGCGCCACTGGGGGAAGGTCATGCCGAACTCGCTGCGGAAGAGACGGCTGAGCGTGCGTTCCGAGGCCCCGGTCGCGGCGCCGAGGGCGGCGAGGGTGCGCGGCTCGGCGGGGTCCGCGTGGACGAGCGCGCAGACCGCGGCGAGGCGGGGATCGTTCGGGGTGAGCAGCCTGAGGGGCGTCTGCGGTGAGGCGCGCAGCTGGTCGCGCAGCACGGCGAGCAGACGCCGGCGTTCGGGGCTGTCGTCGGCGGGGTCGCGGGTGTGGGCCAGGATCAGCTCGCGCAGCAGCGGGCCCACGGCGAGGACGGTCGGGGCGTCCAGGCCGAGCGGGTTGTCGTCGGCGGGCAGTCCGACCAGGTGCAGGTCGAGGTGTCCGTGGGCGCGGTGGGCGTGGGCGGCGCCCGCGGGGACCCAGATGGCGCGGGTGCCGGGCGCGAACCAGGTTCCGGCCTCGGTGGTGACTTCCAGGACGCCGGACCCCGCGTAGACGATCTGGTGGTCGTCGTGCCGGTGGGCGTCGATGCGTTCGCCCGCGGCGAGGCGCTGGGCGCGGGTGGGGGCCACCGGGGTGTGGCGGATGTTCGACATGACTGGGCAGATTATCGGAAGCGCGCCAGGAGGCGGGAGCGCGAGGCTCGGTCCGTGTCCAAGAACCGTTCCCTTCTGCTGATGTCGCTCGGTCACGCCTGCGTGGACGTGTACCAGGGGGCCGTCGCCGCCCTGGTGCCGTTCTTCGTCGCCGAGCGCGCCTGGTCCTACGCCGCCGCGTCGGGAGTCGTCCTGGCCGCGTCCCTGCTGTCGTCGGTCGTACAGCCGTTGTTCGGCGCGCTCACCGACCGCTGGGCGATGCCGTGGCTGCTGCCGGTGAGCGCGCTGACCGCGGGGGCGGGTGTCGCCCTGAGCGGGGTCTTCGGCTCCTATCCGCTCACCTTGGCGGCGGTCGCCGTGTCGGGGGCCGGGGTCGCGGCCTACCACCCGGAGGCCGCGAGGGCCGCGCGGGCCGTCGCGTCCGGCGGCAACAGAGGGATGGGGTGGTTCTCGCTCGGCGGCAACGCCGGCTTCGCCCTGGCCCCGCTGCTGGTCGCCGCCGTGATCGCCGGCGGCGGCCTGGAGGCCTCTCCCCTGCTGGTGTTGCCTGCCGTGGCGGGCGCGGCCCTGTGCGCGGTGGCGGTGCGCGCGTCCCGGGCGCGCCCGGCGTCGGCACCCTCCGCCCCGCGGGGCGGACGCGACGACTGGCCGTCATTCCTGCGGCTGTCGGGCGCGGTGGTCTGCCGGTCGGTCGTCTTCGTGGGGCTGAGCGCGTTCGTGGCGCTGTACGTCCGTGAGCGCGTCGGCGGCGGGGACGGGGCCGGTACGGCGGCGCTGTGCGTGCTGTACGCGGGCGGTGCCGTGGGCACGGTCCTCGGGGGCCGGCTCGCCGACCGGTACGGGCGGCTGCCGGTGGTGCGCGGGGCGTACGCCCTGACGGTGCTCGCGGTGGCCGCGGTGGTGCTCGCCCCCGGCCCTGCGGTGTATGCGTGTGTCGCCCTGACCTCGGCCGGTCTGTACGTGCCGTTCTCGCTGCACGTCACTCTCGGCCAGGACTACCTGCCCGGGCGGGTGGGCACGGCGAGCGGTGTCACCCTGGGCCTGACGGTGAGCGTCGGCGGACTGGCGGCGCCGGCGCTGGGGGCGCTGGCCGACGCCACGTCGCTGCGGACCGCGCTCGTGCCGTTGATCGTCCTGCCCGCGCTGGGCGGGCTGCTGCTGCGCGGACTGCACGAACCCGCCCCCGCCGAGCACCTGGTCCCCGGCCGGTAGTCAGGGCGGCCGGTCCCGGTGAGCTGGATGCGCCGGGCTCGCCGGTCGACGGGGTCGGGTACGCGGCGACCTGCCGCAGCAGCACGACCGGCTGATGGCCCGGTCCGGCGGCACCTCGGCCAGGGCCCTCAGCCGGTCGTACCGCCGGGCGCGGGTGCTCAGGCAGGTGACACGTCCCCCGTCCGGCAGGACACCGGAGTGAACCGTTCACGTGCCTGTGGGGGCATGCCGTTCACCTTCCGGCGGGCGTCACCGGAGCCGTCCACATGGCGACCACGGCGTCGGCGAGGCCGGTCGCGGCGTCGTGCCAGCTGGCGCGAGGGGTCGGGGTGTTCTCGGCGAGGGCCCGTTCACGGTCGGCGGCCATGTGCACGATCAGATGGCGGGCCATCTCGGCGCGTTCGGCGCGGACGTCGGCGGGCAGTTCGGGCAGGCAGCGGTCCAGTCCCGCGACGATCTCCCGGAGCGAGGGCGAGGTCATGGATTCCTCCACCATGATCCGCTGGAGCACCGGGTCGGTCATGACCTGTGCGCAGAACCGGGCGAACCAGGTGGGGCTGCCCAGCTCCGCGAGATGCTCGGGTACCGGCCGGACCAGGCAGTCCACCCAGTCGCGTACGTCCAGGGAGCCGCGGGCCCCGTCGAGCAGCCGGGCGCGGATCGACTCGATGCGGGTGTGGTGCTTGCGGGCGATCGCCCGGACCAGGTCGGCCTTGGTGCCGAAGTGGTAGCCGACCGCGGCGTTGTTGCCCTGTCCCGCGGCCTCGCTGACCTGGCGGTTGGACACCGCGAGGACACCGCGCTCGGCGAAGAGCCGCTCGGCCGCGGTCAGGATCAGTTCCCGGGTCGCGTGGACCTGTTCCTCGCGTACCGTCCTGCCCGCCATGCTCACCGCCGCTCCGGGACCTCGCTGCCCCCTCCCGGCGGCCGGCCCGTGGAGCCGCCTGGGGTGCGCCGGCCGTGCGGCGACTTCTGCGGGAAGCCTACGCAGCCCGCGTCCCGCTCCCGTGATCACCGTACGAGCGGGGCGGCCGGGCCCAGTAAGCTAAGTCAAGCACCTGACTTAATTATGGCCGAGTCCGGCCACGCTCCCCCTGTCTTGGAGGCCCTTCATGTCCGACGCTCCCGCCGGAACCGCCGACGCGGGTGCCGTGGCACCACCGCGAGCGAATGCCGTGGTGGCGGTGCTGGCCTTCGCCGGAATCGTCGTCTCGCTGATGCAGACCCTGGTCATCCCGATCGTGCCGGAGCTGCCCAGGCTGCTCGACGCCCCGGCCTCGGACACCGCGTGGGCGGTCACCGCGACCCTGCTCGCGGCAGCGGTCGCCACGCCGGTCGTCGGGCGGCTCGGCGACATGTTCGGCAAACGCCGGATGCTGCTGGTCAGCGTGGTGATGCTGGTCTCCGGATCGGTGGTCTGCGGACTCAGCGACGCCCTGGTCCCGATGATCGTCGGCCGCGCCCTCCAGGGCCTGTCCTCCGGCGTCATCCCGCTCGGCATCAGCATCATGCGCGACGAACTGCCCGCCGAGCGCCTGGCCGGCGCGACCGCCCTGATGAGTGCCTCCCTCGGCGTCGGCGGCGCCCTGGGACTGCCGACCGCCGCCCTGATCGCGGACAACTTCGACTGGCACGTCCTTTTCTGGGCCTCGGCCGCGATGGGCGTGGTGGCCCTCGTCCTGGTCCTGGCGTTCGTGCCGGAGTCCCGAGTGCGCACCGGCGGCCGCTTCGACGCCGTGGGTGCGGTCGGCGTGGCCGCCGGGCTGGTATGCCTGCTGCTGGCCATCTCCAAGGGCGCCGACTGGGGCTGGACGAGCGGCACCACGCTCGGCCTCTTCGCCGCGGCCGCGATCGTCCTGGTGGTCTGGGGACTGTTCGAACTGCGCACCGCCCAGCCGCTGGTCGACCTGCGCACCACCGCCCGCCGCCAGGTGCTCTTCACCAACCTGGCCTCGATCGCGGTCGGCTTCTCGATGTTCGCGATGTCGCTGGTGCTGCCGCAGCTCCTCCAGCTCCCCACGCAGACGGGCTACGGCCTGGGCAGGTCCCTGCTGACCGCCGGCCTGGTCATGGCCCCGTCCGGCCTGGTGATGATGGCGCTGGCCCCGGTCTCCGCCGCCGTCTCCAAGACCAAGGGCCCCAAGGTGACGCTGATGATCGGCGCGCTGATCGTGGCCGCCGGCTACGGCCTGAACATCGTGCTGATGTCCGAGGTCTGGCACCTGGTGCTGGTCTCCTGCGTCATCGGCGCCGGCATCGGGTTCACGTACGGCTCCATGCCCGCCCTGATCATGGGCGCCGTGCCCGCCTCGGAGACGGCTGCCGCCAACAGCCTCAACACCCTGATGCGGTCCATCGGTACGTCGACGGCGAGCGCCATCGCCGGTGTCGTACTGGCCCAGATGACCATCGACCTCGGCGGCTACGCGCTGCCGTCCGAGAACGGCTTCAAGACCGTCATGGCGATCGGCGCGGGTGCCGCGCTGCTGGCCTTCGCCCTCGCCTCCTTCATCCCCCGCCCGCGCGTCGCGGTACCGGCGGCGGCCCCCGCACCGGCCGCGGAGACGCCGACCGGGACGCCGTCCGGGCGCTGACCCTCCCCGCCTGATGGCCGCTCACCGGCGGCCATCAGGTCCTGCCCAGGGATGATCCGCCATCGGCGCGTACTGCGTTCTCCGTAGCCGCGATGGTCGGCGTGGGTACGACGACAACGGACCCGGCATCGGAAAGACTGGCGCTCCGGACCGTGGGCGGGAGGGGACGCGTGGCCCTCGGCCGGGACGGGTCGCCGCGGTCGCACCCGGCGGACCGTGGCCACCATGGTTCCAGCACGACGGGAGAGCCCATGAGCATCCCCCTGCGGCGCTACGCGGACGATCACGTCCGTACGCTCGTCGCCATCACGGCCGCGCTGCGGCTGCCCGGGCTTCAGTACGGAGGCGAGGGCCGCCCAGGCACCGACCGGCCGGACCCGGTGGGGCACCTG
>NZ_RSAJ01000246.1 GCF_003933965.1 Streptomyces sp. RP5T | reverse complement strand
GACACGGTCCGCCTCCGCCTCGCGAACCCCACGGCCTACGTCGACCTGCGCGGCCCGACGACCTGCGCCCTGATCACCCCCGCCGAGAAGCAGTCGGTACACGACCGTCTCGGCCCGGACCCGCTCCGCGAGGACGCCGACCCGGACCTCGCCCACCGGCGGATCTCCCGCAGCCGTACGACGATCGCCGCCCTGCTGATGGACCAGAAGGTCGTCGCGGGCGTGGGCAACGTCTACCGGGCTGAGGTCCTCTTCCGGCACCGCATCGACCCGTACCGCGCGGGCAGGGACATCACCCCCGCCGAGTGGGACGCGCTCTGGACCGACCTCGTCGGGCTCATGCGCGAAGGAGTGCGGAACAACCGCATCGACACCGTCCGCCCCGAGCACACCCCGGAGGCGATGGGCCGCCCGCCCCGCGTCGACGACCACGGCGGCGAGGTCTACGTGTACCGCAGGGCAGGAATGCCCTGTCACATCTGTGGCGGCGAGATCCGCACCGCCGATCTCGCCGCCCGCAACCTCTTCTGGTGCCCGGCCTGCCAGAGCCGGTGAGAACAGGGCCCTAGAAGCCGTGCGGCAGCCAGGGCGCGACGGGCGAGCCGAAGCCCACTGCGGCCTCGGCCAGCGCCCCCTGCCGCAGCTCCCGGACCAGCCCGGCCCCCGCGAGCGAGGCGAGGCTCACGCCGCCGAGATAGGCCGCCCCCAACTCCCTTACGGACAGGGCGAGATCGGCCGAGTCCGTCGTACGGTCGCAGGAGGCGCCCTTGGTGTCCCCGCTGAGCCGCCAACGCCCGCTGTTCCAGGGGCAGAAGGCGTCCTCGACCTCCAACACCACGTCCACCGGCGTCTGATAGGTCCGGGCCTCCAGCGCGGCCCCCACGTCCACCAGCCGGACGTGCAGTGAGTCCCGCACCAGCAGCGAGCAGCGCCGGACGTCGGAGACCAGGTACTGCCAGGCCTCGTCGACCGGCCGGCGCCGTGCGTCGATCCGCGAGGTGAGGTCGAGGTCGAACAGGAACCGCCACAGCGCGGCGTGCGCGGCCGGGTCCAGCGCCTCCAGGTCGGAGAGCACCACCGTGCCCTTGGGGCCGGCCGGTTCCCAGTCCGCCTTGACCCGGTACCGCACGAACCCCACGACCTCGCCGTCCCGCTCCGCGACCACGCACTGAAGCGGCGAGGCACCGCCCCGGTCGCCCTCCGGGTCGAGCACCCCGAGCCGCTCCCAGCCCGGGATCCGGGCGACCATCCCGGGCCGCCGTGGCACCAGGGCGGCGTACACCGCCTCGCACGCCTCCAGCACATCGGCGGGCGCCGCGTACCGCAGGCGTACGTCGTCGGTGCCGGGCGGCAGGGACAGCCGTACCCGACTCGTGTCGATGTCGGCGTTGAGGTGGTAGGTGCCGACGCCGTACCCGAACCGGCCGTAGATCACCGGCTCGGAGGCGGTGAGCACGGCCAGCGGCTCGCCCCAGGAGCGCACGTCGTCCAGCTGGCGGCGCATCATCGAGGTGAGCACCCCGCGCCGCCGGTGCGTACCGGCCACGCCGACCATGGTGACGCCGGCGGCGGGCACGGACGCTCCGCCCGGCACGGTCACCCGGAAGCCGAACGCCCCCGCCGTCCCCACGCAGCGCCCGTCGTCCCAGACGCCGATGGAGCGGTCGTGCTCGGTCAGCGCACGCCACAGCTCCCGTTCCTCGGCCGACTCCGGAACCCCGCCGAAGGCGCGGATCAGGCTCTCGTACCACTCGTCCCAGTCGTCCTGCCGAAGCACGCGCAAGTCAGTCCCCATGAACCATGCCTACCAGGGCCCCGCGCGACCGGCGAGGGAATTACGGCACGGCCCGTCGCACACGGAAGGAGGCGGGGAGCGCCGGGAAGGGTACGACCCTTGCACGACTGTGAAGTTGAACCTCGCACGGGGGACAAGTCGTACCTCCTGTGCCAAGCAGGGGGTTCGACGGATAAGGTCCCGAACTAATGGCAGCAGGACGAGAGCGGCGCGCGGCAGCCGAGACGTTCACGGCCCGGTTGAGGATGCAGTGGCACCGGGTCCGCGTCGGCCTGCGCAGAAGCGCCGTGGACTACTTCCGCGGCGACGGCTCGGACTGGGTCGCGCTCGCCGGTCTGCTGCTGACCGTCCCGGTGATCGCGGCCGTCACCCTGATGAACTCGGTGTGGTGCTCACCGGCCGCGCTCGTCCTCCCCATCGTCGCCGGCGGTCTGCTGCTGCGCCCGGCGAGCCTGCTCGGTCTGTACGCGGCGGCGGCGACCGCCCTGATCGTGGAGTCGGTGCAGCTGGGCCCGTACACCGAGGGGCCCTCCCGGGTCACCCCGGGCGTGGTCCTGGTCGTGGCCGCCTGCGGGTTCTTCGGTCTGCTGATCGCCCAGTTCCGCAGCCGGGTCGGGGTGCCCTGGCGGCGCGGCGGCACCATGTTGTTCGACCTGCGCGAACGCATCCGGGTGCAGAGCAAGCTGCCGCACCTGCCGCACGGCTGGCACCGGGAGATGGCGCTGCGGCCCGCGGGCGGGCAGTCCTTCTCCGGTGACTTCGTCGTCGCGGCCCGTACCAACGGCGGCCGGACCCTGGAGGTCGTCCTGACGGACGTCTCCGGCAAGGGCATGGACGCGGGCTCGCGCGCGCTGCTGCTGTCGGGGGCCTTCGGCGGTCTGCTGGGCTCATTGCCCCCGCACGCCTTCCTGCCCGCCGCGAACGGCTATCTGCTCCGCCAGGACTGGGACGAGGGCTTCGCGACCTCCATCCACCTGGTCCTGGACCTGGACTCCGGCGACTACGAGCTCTACTCGGCCGGCCATCCGCCGGGGCTGCAACTGAGCGCGGGCAGCGGACGCTGGGAGGAGAAGGCAGCGGAGGGCCCCCTCCTCGGTGTCTACGACGGCGCCCAGTTCGACCCGGTCAAGGGATCGCTGCGGCCCGGCGACGTCCTGATGCTCTTCACCGACGGCCTGGTGGAGACGTCCGACCGCGACATAGTGGAGGGCATCGACCGCCTGACGGGCGAGGCCGACCGCTATGTGGCCGGCGGCTTCCACGGTGCCGCCTGGCACCTGATCGAGGCGGTGGCCAAGGACGTCAACGACGACCGGGCGCTGCTGCTGATCTGCCGCGAGGGCCCGACGGCACAGTCGGCCCCGCACCAGCAGCTGGGCTGACGCACCGGCGGACGGGACGGCGCCCTCGCGGACACGACACACTGGGGTCATGACCGACGAGTTGACCCTGGCCGAGGTCGAGACCCTCGCCCGCGCCGCACACGAGGGCCAGACCGACAAGGCCGGACGGCCCTACGCCGAACACCTGCGGGCCGTCGCCGAGGGCGTACGCGCGCGTGGCGGCGACGACGACCAGATCGCGGCGGCCTGGCTGCACGACTCCGTCGAGGACGACGCGTTGTCGGCGCAGTGGCTCGAAGAGGCCGCGCTCAGCCGCCGTACGAAGGACATCGTGCTCGCCGTCACCAAGCGGGCCGGAGAGCCGCCCGAGGCGTACGCCGGGCGCATCCTCGCCACCGCGGGCGCGCTGCTGGTCAAGCAGGCCGACCTGGCGCACAACGCGGACCCGGCACGCCTCGCGGTCCTCGACGAGGCCACCCGGAACCGGCTGACCGAGAAGTACGCGAGGATGCGCGCGCTTCTCGGTCTGGGCCGGGAATCCGGCTAGGGCGTGTCCGGCGGACCAGGCCAATACAGCTAGACGCCGGCCTTCTCGCGAGGTGCCGCCCTCTGCTCGCGCGGACGGGCCACGTCGGGGGCGTCCGTCCTGAACGCCCAGTTCATCTCGGGCTCCATCACGCACCGGAAGACCCGGCGCACCGGCGCGGTGCACAGCAGGGTGACGGCGATCGCGGCCAGGGCGCTCACGAAGAGCTCACCGGCCGGACGGTGCAGCCAGGCGGGGTCGAACCAGCCCGCGAAGCCCGCTCCCTTGATCAGGAAGCCGTGCAGGAGATAGCCGTAGAGCGTGCCCGCGCCGAGCGCGGTGAACCACATCCGCCGGCCCGGTACCCATGCGAAGAAGCAGGCCGTCAGCAGCAGCGAACTGCCGAACATGGCCAGCACCATGACGGGCCCCGTCCACCAGGGCGCGCCCATCTCCTGGACGGCGTTGCGGTGGTAGAACCACTCGGTGTTCATGCGCGGCACGGCCCACCAGCCGACGGCGAGCGCGGCCGCGAACACCGGCACCGCCACGATCCGCATCGAACGCCGGCGCACCATCCGGAAGTGCTCGGGCTTCACGACCAGCCCCAGCACGAAGTACGGCAGGAACTGCAGCACCCGCTGGAGGTCCAGGTCGTCGCCGATGTCCGGGGTCACGGAGGCCAGCATCGCGATGCCGAGCGCGAGCGGCAGCGGCCACCGCACCAGCTTCCAGATCGGCGTGGTCAGCCGCCAGATGAACAGCGCCACCAGGAACCAGGTCAGGAACCACGGGTCCAGGAGGCTGATCTCCATGCGGGGATCGTGGTCGGCGTAGCGCTTGAAGAGGGAGTACGCCGTCTCGAACACGATGTACGGCACCGCGACGCCGGTGACGAGCCGCTTCAGCCGGTCCGGGCGCATGTCGAAACTGCGCGAGAAGAAACCGGAGACGATGATGAACGCCGGCATGTGGAACGAGTACACGACCGTGTACACGCCCTCCAGGATCCGGCTGTCGCCCTTGAGCGGCTCCCAGGAGTGCGCGACCGCCACCAGGACGATCGCCAGGTACTTGGCGTTGTCGAAGAAGGCGTCACGCTGCTTGTGCGGAGGCGGGTCCTGCGGAGAACGCGGACGGGGGACTGCGTCGGCGGCGGCTGGAAACATCTGAGGCACCCTAGCCTCGGCTGTGCGTTGCCGTAAAACCAACCGTATCGTTGCTGCTTGTTCACTTCTGGGTCGCCTTCAACAGGCCTGTGTTGTCAGGATTAATCACCCCGAAATGCCGCATAACTGCACCCGTCGCACAGCTGTGTCGGTGCTTCGAATTCCCTGCGGACGGAATGTGCGGACGAGGTGGCCGGGGGCCGAAAGGAACCGGCCAGTGGGTGCGGAGCGTGTACCGGCATGGCCAAACGTTGGCTCAGCGGCCGCATATGCGGGCCGCGTTGGTGGCACGATGGTTCTGGCGGGGGTCGCGGGGTCGCGTCCCCGGGCCGGGAGAGCGGGACCGACCGAGGGTGTGATCAGTTGTGGCCATTTCGCTGTCAGTGGTGCTGCTGTTGGGGATCATCCTGGTGGTGTTGATGCGGGGAGGCACCATCAAGGCCGGCCCCGCCATAGTCGCGGTGCTCTTCGGCTTCTTCCTCGCCTCGACCGGCATGGCCGACGACATCCAACGCTTCCTGGACTCGATAGCGGAGACCATCAACTCGATCCAGTTCTAGCCCGGACCAGGACTCGCCTCACTCGGGGACACACATCATGCGGTGAGCCGGCACGACGGGTTCCCCCGGCAGCGGATCGATCCCGCGGATCCGCACGGCCACGACGTCCGTGGGGACGGGGGACCGTCCCGGCAGCCTCGTCAGACGCCACCTGAAGGGCTCGGGAACGTCTTTGGCGGGCAGTTCCGCCATGGCGAGACTGACCCAACGGTCGTAGGCGGTGGGGTATATGCGAACCGCTGCGCCGCACTCGGGACAGCGGGGTGGCTCGATCCACGTCGTGTCGTCGGGGCCCGGATCGGGTCTGGGGGCGGCGGTGGCCCCGTCGGCCGCGGCCATCTCGTTGGCGAGGGCATTCCAGCACCCCTCGCAGTAGCTCGCCATGAGACCGAACCGTCCGCGCTCACGCACGGCGTGGCCGATCTCCCCGCAGCGATGGCACGCCGACTGGTCACGATCCCGAATCGCCCCCATGCGTTTGAGTGTGAGCGAATTCGACCGGATCCCAGTAGGTCGCGATGTGGCCGTATTCAGGTGCCATGGCGCCGCCCCCGGACAACGATCAGGGCCAGGCGGAGGATTGATCCTCTGACCTGGCCCTGATGTGTATGGAGCGGGCGACGGGAATCGAACCCGCGTAGCTAGTTTGGAAGACTAGGGCTCTACCATTGAGCTACGCCCGCACAGCACGCGCCGCGGTCCGCTGGCCGACGGCACGGAAGCATCGTACCGGGTCGTCACCCCTCGTCGCACACCCCTTCCGCCCGCGGCGGCGCGCAGGGGATCACCGAGGCGTGTACGGGTCTCCGCCGCGCCCCCCTCGTGCTCCGGGCACCCACCGGCAGGCGAGGCAGGTCGGCGCCACGCGACGCGCCCGGCGCTCGACCCGGACGCCGTGCCCCTCCCGCTGCCCGGGCTGCCCGGACGGGTGATGTCGTACTCGCGCGTAGGAGTGCTGTGGGTCGGGGCTCGTGAAATGCGGCAACCCCGCTGCCTGCGGGCATGTACCCTACGTGTCGCACCAGACGGGGTGTGGCGCAGCTTGGTAGCGCGTCCGCTTTGGGAGCGGAAGGCCGTGGGTTCAAATCCCGCCACCCCGACCACCTGCGCGACCACCTGCGCGATCAGCTCGCGCGACCGAGTCCGTGATCGCCTTTGGGGCGTGTCGCCGCTGCCGTTACTATGCAAGCTGCACGCCCGTGTGTCTCTCCTACTAGAAGTCCTCCGGGCGGCTATCCGCCGGAGCCGTTCTGGCCCCGGCAGAATCCGAGAAGTCAGCCACAAGGAGACCGAACCGTGAAGAGCGCCGTGGAGACCCTGAACCCGACTCGGGTTCGGCTCAGCATCGAGGTGCCCTTCGAGGAGCTCAAGGACAGCCTCGACGCGGCGTACAAGAAGATCAACCAGCAGGTCACGGTGAAGGGCTTCCGGAAGGGCAAGATCCCGGCCCGCGTCATCGACCAGCGGTTCGGCCGCGGTGCGGTGCTGGAGGAGGCCGTCAACGACGCGCTTCCCAAGTTCTACACCGAGGCGGTCAACGAGGCCGAGATCGACGTCCTCGGCCAGCCCGAGGTCGACATCACCGAGCTGAAGGACGGCGAGACGCTGAACTTCACCGCGGAGGTCGACGTCCGCCCCGCCATCGAGATCCCGGACTACTCCGGCATCGAGGTCGAGGTCGACGCCGTCGAGGTCACCGACGAGGACATCGACAAGTCGGTCGAGCAGCTCCGTGAGCGCTTCGCCTCGACGTCCCCCGTCGAGCGCGCCGCCGAGGACGGCGACGTCGTCACCATCGACCTGGAGGCCAAGGTCGACGGCGAGGTGCTGGAGGACGGCGTCGCCAGCGGCGTCTCCTACACCATCGGCTCCGGCGAGCTGCTGGACGGCATCGACGACGCCGTGAAGGGCCTGGAGGCCGGTGGCGAGGCCACCTTCACCTCCGAGCTCAAGGGCGGCTCCGCGGCCGGCAAGGAGGCCGAGGTCACCGTCAAGGTCACCCAGGTCGCCGCCCGCGAACTGCCCGAGCTGGACGACGAGTTCGCGCAGCTCGCCTCCGAGTTCGACACCCTGGAGGAGCTGCGCGCCGACAGCCGCAAGCGCCTCGAGAACATGAAGCAGTACGACCAGGCCACCCAGGCCCAGGAGCGCGTCCTGGAGAAGCTCCTGGAGCTCGTCGAGGTGCCCGTCCCCGAGAAGCTCCTCGAGGACGAGATCAACACCCGCAAGCACAACCTGGAGCACCACCAGCTCGGTCAGATGGGCCTCGACCTGGAGAAGTACCTCGAGATCCAGGGCAAGACGGCCGAGGAGTTCGACACCGAGACCAAGGAAGCCGCGGTCAAGGGCATCAAGACCCAGTTCGTGCTCGACGAGCTCGTCAAGCGCGAGAAGCTGAACGTCAACCAGGAGGAGCTCACCGAGCACCTCATGCGCCGCGCCGCCTCCTCCGGCATGTCCCCCGACCAGTTCGCCCAGGCGGTCGTCGAGGGCGGCCAGGTTCCGCTCCTGGTCGGCGAGGTCGCCCGCGGCAAGGCCCTGGCCGTCGTGGTCGAGGCCGCCACGGTCAAGGACACCAACGGCGAGGTCGTCGACCTGGAAGACGACGAGGACGAGACGGCCGAGACCGTCGAGGCCGCCGCCGAGGAGACCCCGGCCGAGGCCGAGGAGAAGACCGAGGGCTGAGCCCACGGCCTCTCGAACGCCGTAGGAAGGGCCCCGGAGACGCAGGTCTCCGGGGCCCTTCCCGTCCGCGTCCGCAGGATCGGGCCGAGGGACGGGCCGGGAGACCGGGCCGGGGGCCGTGGGGGGCCACGCGCAGAGCCCCACAAGAACCACGCAGGGCCCGGGCAGATGCCGGGCCACGAGCCGCACAGCGGCAGCACAGGGGCCACGCACGGGCCGCGCGGCGCCCGCGCCCGGCGGTACACCGGCGATACCACGGGCTACGCCCCCGGCGAACACCCCCCTTACCGGGATTCCCCAAGGGGACCAGCGCGTTAGGGTCCATGAGTACCAGGGCAGGGAAGTCCCGCAGACTGCCCAGCCCCCGGACGGGAACACGTGAAGACGGCCCGGCGCCGTCGTAAGACGAGCAGGTGGATACGTGACGAATCTGATGCCCTCCGCCGCCGGCGAGCCTTCCATCGGCGGTGGCCTCGGCGACCATGTCTACAACCGGCTGCTCAACGAGCGGATCATCTTCCTCGGCCAGCCGGTCGACGACGACATCGCGAACAAGATCACCGCACAGCTGCTGCTCCTTGCCGCTGACCCGGAAAAGGACATCTACCTCTACATCAACAGCCCCGGCGGATCGATCACCGCGGGCATGGCGATCTACGACACCATGCAGTACATCAAGAACGACGTGGTGACCATCGCCATGGGCCTCGCGGCCTCCATGGGCCAGTTCCTGCTCAGCGCGGGCACGCCGGGCAAGCGCTTCGCCCTGCCGAACGCCGAGATCCTGATCCACCAGCCCTCCGCCGGCCTCGCCGGCTCGGCCTCGGACATCAAGATCCACGCCGAGCGGCTGCTGCACACCAAGAAGCGCATGGCCGAGCTCACCTCGCAGCACACCGGCCAGACGATCGAGCAGATCACCCGCGACTCGGACCGCGACCGCTGGTTCGACGCGTTCGAGGCCAAGGAGTACGGCCTCATCGACGACGTGATCGCCACGGCCGCCGGCATGCCGGGCGGCGGCGGCACCGGGGCCTGAGCCCCATGCGGGGCCACCACACCCCCGCTCAGCCCCTCAGCCGACCGCCTAAGCCCCTAGGAGACAGACAGTGAACGACTTCCCCGGCAGCGGCCTCTACGCCCGCACCGAGGCCGAGTACACCGGCCCGCGCGCCGAGTCCCGCTATGTGATCCCCCGCTTCGTCGAGCGCACCTCGCAGGGCATCCGCGAGTACGACCCGTACGCGAAGCTCTTCGAGGAGCGGGTGATCTTCCTCGGCGTCCAGATCGACGACGCCTCCGCCAACGACGTCATGGCGCAGCTGCTGTGCCTGGAGTCGATGGACCCCGACCGGGACATCTCGGTCTACATCAACAGCCCCGGTGGCTCCTTCACGGCGCTCACGGCCATCTACGACACGATGCAGTTCGTGAAGCCGGACATCCAGACGGTCTGCATGGGTCAGGCGGCCTCCGCCGCCGCGATCCTGCTGGCCGCCGGTACGCCCGGCAAGCGCATGGCCCTGCCCAACGCGCGCGTGCTGATCCACCAGCCCTACAGCGAGACCGGCCGCGGTCAGGTCTCCGACCTGGAAATCGCCGCCAACGAGATCCTCCGGATGCGCGCGCAGCTGGAAGACCTGCTGGCCAAGCACTCGACCACGCCGATCGAGAAGATCCGCGAGGACATCGAGCGCGACAAGATCCTCACGGCCGACGACGCCCTGGCGTACGGCCTGATCGACCAGATCATCTCCACCCGGAAGATGAACAACGCCGCCGTCCGCTAGGCGGACCCCGTAGGATATGCCGCCCCTTGGCACCGTGCACGTCAAAGTGAACCCTGCCAAGGGGGGCCCGAACGGGGGGCCCGGCAAGGTACCGTCGGACATAAGGCAGCACCAGGAGCCGCTGGACCTAGGCGTCTCCCAGGCGAAGGGGAAGCACACCGTGGCACGCATCGGTGACGGCGGCGATCTGCTCAAGTGCTCGTTCTGCGGCAAGAGCCAGAAGCAGGTCAAGAAGCTCATCGCAGGGCCTGGTGTGTACATCTGCGACGAGTGCATCGATCTCTGCAACGAGATCATCGAGGAGGAACTCGCCGAGACGAGCGAGGTGCGCTGGGAGGAACTGCCCAAGCCCCGCGAGATCTACGAGTTCCTGGAGGGCTACGTGGTGGGCCAGGAGGCGGCCAAGAAGGCCCTCTCCGTGGCGGTGTACAACCACTACAAGCGAGTCCAGGCCGGCGAGAACGGCGGCGGCAACGGCCGTGACGACGCGATCGAGTTGGCGAAGTCCAACATCCTCCTGCTGGGCCCCACGGGCTCCGGCAAGACGCTCCTCGCGCAGACCCTGGCCCGCATGCTGAACGTCCCGTTCGCGATCGCGGACGCGACCGCGCTCACCGAGGCGGGCTACGTCGGCGAGGACGTCGAGAACATCCTGCTCAAGCTGATCCAGGCGGCCGACTACGACGTCAAGAAGGCCGAGACCGGGATCATCTACATCGACGAGATCGACAAGGTCGCGCGGAAGAGTGAAAACCCCTCCATCACGCGCGACGTGAGCGGCGAGGGCGTGCAGCAGGCGCTCCTGAAGATCCTCGAGGGCACCACGGCCTCGGTCCCGCCGCAGGGCGGACGCAAGCACCCGCACCAGGAGTTCATCCAGATCGACACGACGAACGTCCTGTTCATCGTGGGCGGTGCCTTCGCGGGCCTGGAGAAGCTCATCGAGTCCCGGGCGGGCGCCAAGGGCATCGGCTTCGGCGCGACGATCCGCTCCAAGCGCGAGCTGGAGGCCAAGGACCAGTTCGAGGACGTCATGCCCGAGGACCTGGTCAAGTTCGGCATGATCCCCGAGTTCATCGGCCGCCTCCCCGTCATCACCTCGGTCCACAACCTGGACCGCGAGGCCCTGCTCCAGATCCTGGTCGAGCCGCGCAACGCACTGGTGAAGCAGTACCAGCGCCTCTTCGAACTCGACGGCGTGGAGCTGGACTTCGAGCGCGAGGCCCTGGAGGCCATCGCCGACCAGGCCATCCTCCGCCAGACCGGCGCGCGCGGCCTGCGCGCCATCATGGAAGAGGTCCTGCAGGGCGTCATGTACGAGATCCCGTCCCGCAAGGACGTGGCCCGCGTCGTCATCACCGCGGACGTGGTCCACTCCAACGTCAACCCGACGCTCATCCCGAGGGACGCCCGCGGGCGGGGTTCGGGCGAGCAGAAGACGGCGTAAGTCCCGCAGACACGGAGAAGGGGCCCCGGTCAACCGACCGGGGCCCCTTCTCTGTTGCGGGTGCCGCGTCAGGCCTTGACGCGAACCTCCTTGCGGAGCTTCGCCGTCATGTCGGCCGCGCCTGAAAGGTCCGCCGCCTTTCCGGCCATGGCGTCCGCCATGTCGATCGGGATGACCACACCCAGCGTGCTGTGGTCGCCCCAGATGCACACCGGCATGCTGATCGAGCTCGGACCGGAGCCGGAGCTGTCGGAGACCTTCGTCTCCTGGCACTTGAGGACGGCGCCGTCGAGGCCGGCAGGTGTGTACGCCTTCGGGCTGCCGACGGCCTCGCCGTCCGAGTCCGTGGCGGCGCTCTTCTGCATCTCCTTGAACATGGCGTCCACGACCTTCTCGGGGTCGTCGATGTCGCCGTAGACACCCATGAAGTTGATCATCTTCATATTCAGGTAGTCGGTCGCCTCACCGGACTGGTAAGTGGCGCTCACGTCCTTGGCGTTCTTCACGCCGTGCTTCTCCGCGTCCCTGACGTCGTCCTCGCTGAAACCGTCGCCCTCGGCGCTCCCGGACTTCTTGTAGTCCGTCAGGACGGTCGCCGGTGTCGACAGGGTGTGCGCCCCGTCGTCCGCGATGTCCGAGCCGCCGCTGCCGCCCCCGTTGCCGAGGACCAGCCACGCGCCGACCGCGATCGCGGCCACGACCGCCACCGCGCCGAGGACGATGCCGATCGTCTTGCCGCTGCCGCCGCCCGGGGGAGGGGGCTGCGGGACGCCGTAGGGGGCCTGGC
>NZ_RSAJ01000245.1 GCF_003933965.1 Streptomyces sp. RP5T | reverse complement strand
GGTGGAGGCAGGGGCCGGGGTCGCGGTCGGGGACGTGTCCATGCGCCCAGGATAGCTCTTGCGAGCAATTTAGTTGTGCACAATTGAATTGTGTGCTCTACTTGTGGCCGTGCGGCGGCCGCGGAAGAGCCGCCGGAACAGGACTTCGAGAGGGATGGGTCACATGGACGCGCTGTACACCGCTGTCGCCACCGCCACCCACGGCCGTGACGGCCGCGCCTACACGAACGACGGCAAGATCGACGTCGCTCTGGCCCCGCCGGTGGAGCTGGGCGGCAACGGACAGGGCACCAACCCGGAGCAGCTCTTCGCCGCCGGTTACGCCGCCTGCTTCGGCAGCGCCCTCGGCCTCGTCGGCCGCCAGGCCAAGGTGGACGTCAGCGACGCCGCCGTCACCGCCGAGGTCGGCATAGGCAAGCAGGGCGAGGGCTTCGGCCTCAAGGTCGCCCTCCGCGTCGAACTCCCCGACACCGTGGACGCCGAGACCGGCCGCAAGCTGGTCGAGCAGGCCCACCAGGTCTGCCCCTACTCCAACGCCACCCGCGGCAACATCGAGGTGGACCTCGTCATCGAGTAGTCCCGGCAAGAAGCGCGCGCCCCGGGCGGGGTGCCGCCGGTCACTCGGCGACGGCCCGCCCGGACCCCCAGCATCGTCGGGTCCGCCTCGCTCCGGTCCAGCTCGCCTGAAGCCGACTGCCCGATACACCCCCCTCAACTCCCCACTATCGGCACCCACTCCCGAACCGCCCGCACCTCGACCCCCGGAGTGGACCGGTAGTACGGATCCGCCTCCAGGATCTCCTCCAACTCCGCCCGGTCCACCGCGAAGACCAGCATCGCGCCCTGGTCGTCCGCCCACGGCCCGGCGGCGAACAGTCGCCCCTCGGCGTGCAGGCGGCCGAGCGCCGCGCGGTGAGCGGGCCGGGCGGCAAGGCGTTCGGGCGCGGATGTGAAGGCGAGTTCCACGACAAGCACGAGGTCCCCTTTCCGGGACGGCGGTCCGACGCGACGACGCTAGGCTCGGCCCGCCGCGCCGGTCTGTATCGGCCGATACAGCGAGGGAGGGAAGCGCCGCCGTGCCCCCAGCCGACTGGCGGCGACTGCGGGACGTCCCGCTGTTCGCCGCGCTCCCCGAGCCCGGCCTGCGCCGCCTGTGGGACACCTCGGTCCCCCGCGCCTACTCCCCCGGCGAGATCCTGCGCGCCCAGGGCTCCCCCGCCGACCACCTGCTCGTACTGCTCGACGGCACCGTCTCCGCGTCCGCCACGACCGCCGGCGGACGCGTCCTGCGGTTCGGGACCTGGGACGGACCCTGCGCCCTCGACAAGGTCGCGCTGCTCGACGGAGCCGGCCACACGGCCACCTTCACCGCGCTCACACCGTGTGCCGTACGAGCCGTTCCACGCGCCCGCTTCACGACCCTGCTCGACGACTCCGCGGCCGTACGCGCCCACGTCTTCCGGCTCCTCGCCGCCCAGGCCCGCGCCCAGCAGGAACGGCTCACCGACACGGTCACCCTGCCCTGCGAGGCCCGCCTCGCGGCCTGGCTCCTGGACGGACTGAGCCGGCACGGCAGCGACGGTCACGTCCCCCTGCCCGGCGGCCAGCGCGAACTCGCCGACCTTCTCGGCGTCACCCGCGTCACCGTCAACCGTGCACTGTCCCGGCTCCGGCGGGACGGGCTGATCGGGCCCACGGAGAACGGCGGCGGGAGCGGCGGCGGCAGCGGGAGAAGACGGATTCGGGTGCTCGCACCGGAACTCCTCGCCCTGCGCACGGCACCGCGCCCGGCGGCGGACGGCCACGGCCGCACGGTCTGAGGCTTCAGAGGGCCTTCAGCGCCTCCGTCGTGGCTCGGGCCAGCGCCGCGAGGTACCCCTTCGGCAGCTTCGGGCTGCGGATCACCACCGAGCGCCAGTACAGGGGGCCGGAGATCAGGTCGAGGGCCAGTTCGTCGTTGAAGCCCGTCCGGAGTTCCCCACGCTGCTCCGCCGCCGAGATGATCTTGCTGGCGACGCCCTCCTGCCCCTTCTGCAACGCGTTCTGCAGGGCCTCGGCGATCTCCGGGTTACGGGCCGCCTCGGCCTGGAGGTCCGGGATGATCTGCGAGGCCACCGGGTGCCGCAGCGCCCGGGAGGTCACCTCGTACAGCATCCGCAGATCGTCCTCCAGCGAGCCGGTGGCCGGCACCGGCAGGCCCATCACCGCGATCTCCGACACCACGTCGAGGACCAGGTGCAGCTTGGAACGCCAGCGGCGGTACACCGCGGTCTTGCCGACTCCCGCACGGCGCGCGATGCCCTCGATCGACATCCGCGCGTACCCCACAGCCGCTAGCTCCTCGAAAACGGCTGCCCGAATGGCTTCCGTCACATCCTCACGGAGTACGGCGGCTCCTGCCGGGGCACGGCGGCGCGTACGGGTCTGCGGCGCGTCGGCGTTGGTCGTCATGCGGACAGCATAGGGCGTAGCGACGAAACGGTGCCGTTCCGACGCGGAGCCGTCGGGACGAAACGGTAGCGGCCCGGTGGGACGCGTTACGTCGGGACGGTATCGTCCCGACGTCATGCGACACGACGCAACAGTATCGTCCCGACGCGCGCGGCCACGACGAAACGGTTTCGTCCCAACGCCCGCCCGTCGCGACGAAACGGTTGCGTTCCGACGCTCGTTCGTCCTACGCTCACGTTGCGACGATACGGTCCCGTCCCGACGTAAGAAAACGTGAAGAGTCTCGTAAGGAAACGCCGGACGACGGGCGCGCAGACCGCAAGCGCACCACCCCCACCCCCCGAGCGAAAGCAACGGATGTGAGCCAGGTCCTCGACACACCGCCCCCGACAGCGCCCCCGGCCGACGAAGACCTCTCGGCCCTGGCCGCCCGGTACGGCCTCGCGGTCAGCGGCGCCCGTCCCTCCCTGCCCGACTACGTCCGTCAGTTGTGGGCACGGCGTCACTTCATCACCGCGTTCTCGACCGCCAAGCTCACCGCGCAGTACAGCCAGGCGAAGCTCGGCCAGGTCTGGCAGGTGATGACCCCGCTGCTGAACGCGGCGGTCTACTACTTCATCTTCGGCGTGCTGTTGGGCACCAAGAGGAACGTGCCGGACTATGTGCCGTTCCTCGTCACGGGCGTGTTCATCTGGACGTTCACCCAGAGTTCGATCATGGCGGGCACCCGCGCGATCTCCGGCAACCTCGGTCTCGTGCGCGCCCTGCACTTCCCGCGGGCCGCGCTGCCGATCTCGTTCGCGCTCCAGCAGCTCCAGCAGCTGCTGTTCTCCATGGCCGCCCTGGTGGTGATCCTGCTCTGCTTCGGTGTCCCGGTCGCCGCGTCCTGGCTGCTGGCGGTCCCGGCGCTGGTGCTGCAGTCCACGTTCAACGCGGGCGTCTCGATGATCATGGCGCGGATGGGCGCCAAGACACCCGACATCGCGCAGCTGATGCCCTTCGTCCTGCGCACCTGGATGTATGTCTCCGGCGTGATGTGGAGCATCGACAAGCTGGCCAAGGGGCACCACGACTGGCCGTCCTGGCTGGTCCCGGTCCTCCAGGCCAACCCGGCCGCCGTCTACATCGACCTGATGCGCTACGCCCTGATCGACAGCTTCCACGGGAGCCAGCTGCCGCATCACGTGTGGGCGATCGCGGTGGGCTGGGCGCTGCTCGCCGGCGTCGGCGGCTTCATCTACTTCTGGAAGGCTGAGGAGACGTACGGCCGTGGCTGACACCGAGATGGACAAGATCCCCACCGTCGTCGTCGACGGCGTCGACATCGTCTACCGCGTCAACGGCACCGGCGCCGGCAAGGGCTCCGCCACCGCCGCCCTCAACCGCATGCTGCGCCGGGGGCAGGCCGAGAAGGCGGCGGGCGTGCGCAAGGTGCACGCCGTCAGGAACGTGTCGTTCGTGGCCTACAAGGGCGAGGCGATCGGCCTGATCGGCACCAACGGTTCCGGCAAGTCGACCCTGCTCAAGGCGGTCGCGGGCCTGCTCCCGGTGGAGAACGGCCGTATCTACACCGACGGTCAGCCCTCCCTGCTCGGCGTCAACGCGGCCCTGATGAACGACCTCACCGGCGAGCGCAACGTCCACCTCGGCGGCCTCGCCATGGGCATGTCCCGCGAGCAGGTCAGGGACCGCTACCAGGAGATCGTCGACTTCTCCGGCATCAACGAGAAGGGCGACTTCATCACGCTCCCGATGCGGACGTACTCCTCCGGCATGGCCGCCCGTCTGCGCTTCTCCATCGCCGCCGCCAAGGACCACGACGTCCTCCTCATCGACGAGGCCCTCGCCACCGGCGACCGCTCCTTCCAGAAGCGCTCCGAGCAGCGCATCCGCGAACTGCGCAAGCACGCGGGCACGGTGTTCCTGGTGAGCCACAGCAACAAGTCGATCCGTGACACCTGCGACCGGGTGCTGTGGCTGGAGCGCGGCGAACTGCGCATGGACGGCCCCACCGACGAGGTCCTGGCGGCCTACGAGGACTTCACCGGCGGCCCCGACAAGGCGAAGGCGAAGCCGAAGGTCGCCGCCTGAGAATCCGTACGGGACGTGCGGGACGGGCGGGACAGCCGTCCCGGACGACCGAGGGCGCCCCGGGCCGTGCGGCCCGGGGCGCCCTCGTCGTCGTACCGCTTACGAGTGCTGCCGCAGCAGGGTCCTCATCGTGCGCATCGCCACCGACAGGTTGGCGAGGTCGAACGAGTCCGAGCTGCGGATCTCCTCCAGGGTGGTGCGCGCCCGGCTCAGGATCGGGGCGTTCTTCTCCTCCCAGGCCGTGAAGCGCTCCTCGGGCGTGGACGTGCCGTTGCCCACCGCCAGGACGTCGGCGGTCAGGGCCGCGTGGGCCGCGTAGAGGTCCTCGCGGATGGAGGCGCGGGCCATGGACTGCCAGCGGTCGGCGCGGGGCAGCTCGATGATGCGGTCCATGAGCTGGGTGATGTGCAGACGGTCGGCGAGGTCGTAGTACACCTCGGCGACGTCCATCGGGTCCTTGCCCATGCGGTCGGCCACCGAGACGATGTCCAGCGTCGGGAAGGCCGAGGAGAATCCGGCCACGCGCGTGGCGAGTTCGTCCGGGACGCCCGCGCCGCTGAGCTCGTCGTAGATCTTCTGGTACCACTCCAGGTCGGCGCCCCGCAGCAGCTTCGGCAGCTGTGCCCACACCTGCTCGACGCGGTCGCCGAAGAACTCGACGGTCTCGGCGAGCTGGAGCGGCTGCGGCCGGTTGTTGAGCAGCCAGCGCGTGCCGCGCTCGACGAGGCGGCGCGAGTGGAGGCGGATCCTCGTCAGTACGGCGGCCTCGACCTTGTTGTCGAGCGACTCGACCCCGTCCCACACCACGCCGGAGCGGAAGATCGCGCGGGCCACGGTCTGCGCCCGGACGATCTCCTCCAACGAGGCGCCGGTCTCCTCGCGCAGGCGGTGCAGGTAGGTCGTACCGCCGGTGTTGACCGTGTCGTTGACCAGGACGGTCGTGGTGATCTCGCGGTGCAGCGGGTGGTTGTCGATGTGCTCGGGGAACTTCTCGCGCAGCGCGGCCGGGAAGTACGTGTGCAGCAGGCCGTGCAGGTAGGGGTCGTCCGGGAGCGAGGTGTGCAGCAGCTCCTCGGCGACCGTGATCTTCGTGTACGCCAGGAGGACGGCCGTCTCCGGGCTGGTCAGGCCCTGCGCGGCACCGAGGCGTTCACGGATCTGGCGGTCGGTGGGCAGGAACTCCAGGGCCCGGTCGAGGTGGCCCTCGCGCACCAGGTGGCGCATGAAGCGCTGCTGGGCGTGGAGCATGTCCTTGGACTGGGCGAGCGCGTTGGCGATCGCGGTGTTCTGCGCGTAGTTGTTGCGCAGGACCAGGCGGCCGACCTCGTCGGTCATCTCGGCGAGCAGCTTGTTGCGCTGCTTGACGGTCATGTCGCCCTCGGCGACCAGGCCGTTGAGCAGGATCTTGATGTTCACCTCGTGGTCGGAGGTGTCCACGCCCGCGCTGTTGTCGATGGCGTCGGTGTTGATCTTGCCGCCGTGCAGCGCGAACTCGATCCGGCCGAGCTGGGTCAGGCCCAGGTTGCCGCCCTCGCCGACGACCCGTACCCGCAGGTCGGCGCCGTCGACGCGGATGGGGTCGTTGGCCTTGTCGCCGACGTCCGCGTGGGTCTCCGTGGAGGCCTTCACGTACGTGCCGATGCCGCCGTTCCACAGCAGGTCCACCGGCGCCTTGAGGATCGCTTTCATCAGGTCGGCCGGGGTCATCTTGGCGACCTTGTCCTCGATGCCGAGGGCCTCGCGGATGTGGGCGTTGACCGGGATGGACTTGGCGGTGCGGGGAAAGACGCCGCCGCCCGTGGAGATCAGCTCGGTGTCGTAGTCGGCCCAGCTGGAGCGCGGCAGTTCGAAGACGCGGCGGCGCTCGGCGTAGGAGGTGGCCGCGTCGGGCTTCGGGTCGATGAAGATGTGCCGGTGGTCGAAGGCGGCGACCAGGCGGATGTGCTCGCTGAGCAGCATGCCGTTGCCGAACACGTCACCGGACATGTCACCGATGCCGACGACGGTGAAGTCCTCGGACTGGGTGTCGAGGTCCAGTTCCCGGAAGTGCCGCTTGACGGACTCCCAGGCACCGCGGGCGGTGATGCCCATGCCCTTGTGGTCGTAGCCGGCCGAGCCACCGGAGGCGAAGGCGTCGCCGAGCCAGAAGTTGTACTGCTCGGCCACCCCGTTGGCGATGTCCGAGAAGGTCGCGGTGCCCTTGTCGGCGGCGACGACCAGGTAGGTGTCGTCCTCGTCGTGGCGGACGACGTCCGCCGGGGGCACGACCTCGCCGGCCACCATGTTGTCGGTGATGTCGAGCAGCGCCGAGATGAACGTCTTGTAGCTGGCGATGCCCTCGGCCATCCACGCGTCCCGGTCGACGGCCGGGTCGGGCAGCTGCTTGGCGACGAAGCCGCCCTTGGCGCCGACCGGCACGATGACGGTGTTCTTGACCATCTGCGCCTTGACCAGGCCGAGGATCTCGGTGCGGAAGTCCTCACGCCGGTCGGACCAGCGCAGTCCGCCGCGCGCGACCTTGCCGAAGCGCAGGTGCACGCCCTCGACGCGCGGCGAGTAGACCCAGATCTCGAACGCCGGGCGCGGGGCCGGGAGGTCGGGGATGGCCCGCGGGTCGAACTTCATGGAGACGTAGTCGTGCGGGTTGCCGCCCGCGGCCTCCTGGAAGAAGTTGGTGCGCAGGGTCGCCTTGATGACGGTCAGGAAGGAGCGCAGGATCCTGTCCTCGTCCAGCGAGGCCACCTGGTCGAGCGCCGCGTCGAGCTCCTCCATGAGGGCGTCGACGAGTTCGTGGCCGGCGCGCTGGCGGTCGGGCGACATCCGCGCCTCGAACAGGGAGACGAGCAGCCGGGTGGTGTGGACGTTGTGGCGGAGGGTGTCCTCCATGTAGTCCTGGCTGAACGTCGAGCCTGCCTGGCGCAGGTACTTGGCGTACGCCCGCAGCACCATCGCCTGACGCCAGTTCAGGCCGGCGCTCAGCACCAGGGCGTTGAAGCCGTCGTTCTCCGCCTTGCCGGTCCAGGTGGCGGCGAAGGCCTCCTGGAAGCGCTCGCGGCCGTCGTCGCCGAGGTAGTCGCCGCCGCCGTTCTGCGACTTGGGCATGCGCAGGCCGAAGTCGTAGATCCAGGCGACGCTGCGGTCCGTGCAGCGCAGTTCGTACGGCCGCTCGTCCGTCACCTCGACGCCGAGCCGGTTGAGCACCGGCAGGACGGCGGACAGGGAGATCGCCTCGCCCTTGCGGTAGATCTTGAAGCGGCGCTCCTCGGGGGCGGCGCCCACCGGCTCGTACAGGCTGAGCGCGAAGTCGTTCTCCTCGCCGAGCCGCTCCACGTGGACGAGGTCGGCGACCGCGGAGCGCGGGGTGTGGTCGGCCTTGTAGCCCTCGGGGAAGGCGCCGCCGTAGCGGCGCGACAGCTCGGCGGCGCGCTCTTCGCCCAGCTCGGCGTTGAGCGCCTCGGCGAAGCCGTCGGCCCAGGAGCGGGCGGCCTCGACCAGGCGGGCCTCGATGCGCTCCTTGTCGCTGTCGCTGAGCTGCGGCAGCTCGGTGCCCTGCGGAACGCGGACCACGAAGTGCAGCCGGGACAGGATCGACTCCGTGTTCCAGGCGGTGAAGTCGACGCTGATGCCGCCCAGTTCCTCCTTGAGGATGTCGATGATCCTCAGGCGGACGCCGGTGGTGTAGCGGTCACGGGGCAGGTAGACGAGGGCCGAGTAGTAGCGGCCGTACTCGTCCTGGCGCAGGTAGAGGCGCAGCCGCCGCCGCTCCTGGAGGTACAGGACGGACGTGGCGATGGACTCCAGCTCGTCGGCCGGGGTCTGGAAGAGCTCGTCGCGCGGGTAGGTCTCCAGGATCTGGAGCAGGTCGCGGCCGTCGTGGCTGTTGGGCGAGAAACCGGCCCTTTCGAGCACCTCGTCCACCTTGCGCCGAATGACCGGAACGCGGCGCACCGACTCGGTGTAGGCGGCGGAGGAGAACAGTCCGAGGAAGCGCCGCTCACCGATCACATTGCCGTCGGCGTCGAACTTCTTGACCCCGATGTAGTCGAGGTACGAGGGCCTGTGCACGGTGGCCCGGCTGTTGGCCTTGGTCAGCACCAGCAGCTTGTGCTCACGCGCCTTCGCGCGCGCGTCGGCGGGCAGCCGCTCGAAGGACGGGCTGACCGGGTGGCCCTCCTCGCCGGCGTGGTGCGGGTCGGAGCGCAGGATGCCGAGGCCGGTGCCGGGCACGGCCGCGAGGGAGTCGTCCGGCCTGAGCTGGTACTCGCGGTAGCCGAGGAAGGTGAAGTGGTCGGCGGCCAGCCAGCGCAGCAGCTCGCGGGCCTCCTCGATCTCCATGTCGCGCAGATCGGTGGCGACCGGCTCGGCGGGCAGCTCGTCGGCCATCCGCAGGGCCGCGTCCCGCATCTTCTCCCAGTCCTCGACGGCCTCCCGGACGTCGGACAGGACGCGCAGCAGATCGGCGGTGATCTGCTTCAGGTCACCGCGGTCGGTCTCGCGGTCGATCTCGACGTGGATCCAGGACTCGGTGTGCGCGTCGTGCGGGAGGTCCGCGGCGGAGGGCGGGGCGGTGAGGACCTCGATCAGCTTGCCGGTGACGTCGCGCCGGACGATGACCTGGGGGTGGATGACGACATGGATGCCGCGCCCCTGCCGGGTCAGCTCATTGGTGACGGAGTCGACGAGGAAGGGCATGTCGTCGGTGACGACCTCGACGACCGAGTGGGTGCACGTCCAGCCGTTCTCCTCCACCGTGGGCGTGTGCACCCGCACGTTGGCCGTGCCCTGCGGGCGCGTCTCGCCCAGCCGGAAGTGGGAGAGAGCGGCTCCGTAGACGTCGATCGGGTCGCGGCCGGTGAGGTCTTCCGGGGCCGTGTGCAGGTAGTAGCGCTGGAGGAACGCGAGTACGGTCTCGCTGTCCGGGGTGTCCGGGGTGCGGGCGGTCTCGTCGTCCGTGGTCCCAGTCGGTAGGTGCCCCCCGGCCGGGCTGTTCTCAGCTACCCGTGCGGCCCTCTCGAGCAGCTCGGCCTTGGCTTCGTCCAGCTTGGTCTGCATTGTCCTCTGACTCCTGTCGCGCGCCGTTGCGTGACGTAGAAGGAAGTACGGTCTCTTCCCTTGCGGCTCGACGCCACGGCCCGGGGTCTCCGGTCCGCTCCGACGCTATGCCGCAGGGTGAGATGAGCGGGGGTATATCAGCCATTCTCGGCACGCCCGCCAGGTGTGACGCTGCTCTCTGCCGCGCCGCTGACGAGGGTGCATTCGGCGTCATGAGGGCCCCGACGGCCCCGTCCCGCCCGCGAGGATCAGCGGCCGCCGCCCGGCCACGGAGGTAGTCCGTGCGCACCGGGCGCGGGGCGGGGGCCACAGCGCCCCCGCGAACTATCGCGCTGATCACGCCACCAGGCTATCGCTCATCACAGGGGGGCCGTCATGAGCCGTATGTGTACAAATCCGGGGGTCGAACTTTGACACTCTGCACAGTGTCCACGCCGCATCCGGGCCATGACCTTCTTCCCTTCCCTTCGCACACCCTCTTGGCAAGCACGCCCCCGCGGGTGCACTTTGCCGACATGACCGCAAAAATCCTCATCGTCACCGGTGACGCAGCAGAGTCACTGGAGGTCCTGTACCCCTACCAGCGCCTGCGTGAGGAGGGCTACGACGTGCACATCGCGGCCCCCGACCGCAAGAAGCTCCGCTTCGTCGTCCACGACTTCGAACCCGGCTTCGACACCTACACCGAGAAGCCCGGCTACACCTGGCCCGCCGACCTGGCCTTCGCCGAGGTCGACGCCGGCCAGTACGCCGCGCTCGTCATCCCGGGCGGCCGCGCTCCCGAGTACCTGCGCAACGACCCCGAGCTGCGCAAGATCCTCAAGTCCTTCTTCGACGCGGACAAGCCGGTCGCCCAGATCTGCCACGGTCCGCTGCTCACCGCCGCGATCGACGGCCTCCGCGGCCGCCGCGTCACCGCCTACCCGGCCCTGGAACCCGACATGCAGTCCGCTGGCGCGGCCTTCCAGGACGCCGAGGTGGTCGTCGACGGCACCCTGGTCTCCTCCCGCGCCTGGCCCGACCACTCGGCCTGGATGCGGGAGTTCCTCCAGGTGCTCAGGGCGAAGGCTCCGGTGACCTAGCCGACGGGGTGCGGGATGCCGCCGCGGACACGGAACCGGCGCGAGGGGTCAGGCCGCTGACGGAACCGGCGCGAAGGGTCACGCCGCTATTCGCTCGGCCTCCGCGACCGCCTCAGCCAGGGTGTCCACCACCGGCACCCCCACCCCTTCGAGGCTGGCCCGGCTGTGCGACCCGCCGGTGTACAGCACGGCCCGGGCCCCCACCCGCATCGCGGCCACCGCGTCGTCCGCGGCGTCCCCGATCACCACGGTCCGGGCCGCCTCCACGCCCGCGAGAGCGGCGAGATGCCGCTCCATGTGCTCCGCCTTGCTGCCGCCGGACGGTCCCGTGCGCCCGTCCACCCGCAGGAAGTGCGCCTCGATCCCGAAGCCCCGCACCAACGGCACCAGCTCGTCATGCACGTACATGCTGAGGATGGACTGGCTGCGGCCGGCCGACCGCCACCCCATGAGCAGCTCCACCGCCCCCTCGGTGAGCCCGCATCCCACCCGGTGCTCGGTGTAGTACCGGTGGAAGGTCGCGTCCATGAGCTCCCACTCGGCGTCGGTGGGCAGCCGTCCGAGCAGCCGCTCGTAGAACTTCGGCACCGGCACGCAGTACAGCGCCCGGTACTGCTCCATCGTGATCGGCGCCAGCCCCAGCTCGCCGAACGCCGCGTTCGTCGCTCCGATGATCGCTTCGTTGTCGTGGAACAGCGTGCCGTTCCAGTCCCAGACGATGTGCGCCCCTGTCGGTTTCCCCATGCCAAAAACGTACCCGCCCCCACTGACAATCAAGAGATCAGCAGGTCAAGGTGGGTAAAACCGCGTCGCGGCCCAGCGCGCAGGAGGCTCAGCCGCCCAGCCCCACCAGGTTCGGGATCTCCTGCGTGGCGTACCACAGCAACTCGTGGTCCTCGGCGCCGTCCACGACGAACTGCGCGTCGTCGTCCCCCGCGTCCGCCGCCTCCAGCGCGTCCACGGCGGCCGTGACGTCCTCCACCGCGTCGTCCGAGTCGACGTGCACCGCGGCCGCCTTGGCCAGCCGCACCGGCCCGGCGACCCGCACCTCGCCGAGTGCGGCGGGATCCAGCGCCCGGTCGGGGTCGGCCGCCGCCGCGCCGTCGGCCACGTCGACGGCCACCACGACCCGGCGCCGCGCGGCCCCCGTGTCCGCGGCGAGCAGCCGCAGCGAGGCCAGCCCGGCCCGGTTCAGCGCGGCGTACTCCAGTTCCTCGATGTCGTCGGAGAGGTACCACTCGCGCAGGCCGGGCGTGACGGCGTAGGCGAGGAGCGGTCCGGCCCCGAGCTCACCCGTCTTGTACGCCTCGGCGAGACCGGAGAGGGTCAGGGGGACGTAGACGCGCATGACTGGCCGCTTTCGTGGTCGGGGAACATCGTCGCAGGGGCTCCGCGAAGGCCTTCAGGATACGTGCGGGTGTCCCCTTTCGAGTCCCTGCCCAGACCTCGGC
>NZ_RSAJ01000244.1 GCF_003933965.1 Streptomyces sp. RP5T | reverse complement strand
GCACGACTACCGCGAGATGAAACAGGCCCTGGGACTGGCCCACTTCGAAGGCCGCACCTGGAACGGCTGGCACCACCACGTCACCCTCGTCTCCGCCGCCCACGCCTTCTGCACCCTGCAACGACTGGCCTGACACCCAAAAGACGTAGTGCAGGTCTGAGCCTCTACCAAGTCGTCCGAGAACTCCAGACCCTCCTCGCCACCTGGACCGGCGCCTGCCCCACCTGCCACCGCGACATACCCACACCACTACGAACCTGACCAAGCCCTAAAAGGGCATGGTGGGGGCTGGAGCGCGCGTTGATCGTGGTTGCGTACCCGGTCACGGGCTGTCGCCGACCGTGATCGCTGAACGCGTCGCTGAGATAGGAGCGTCACCACGCGCCAGGGGCCTGCGCCATCGGCGAGGAACTGGCCGAGTGGGCCATCCGCTCCAGCCGGTTTCCAGGCGGGGATGTTGGGGGTGCACGGCGTCAGTTGATGGCCCCATCGGTGGGCGGCGAGTCTTCGCCAGGTGGCCTCGATCCGTTCGTCCCTGAGGAGAAGTCTTGAGTGCGTGGCCCTCAGGACCTCGCGAGCCGCAGGAAGGTCTGTCGCCCCGTCCGAAGGCCTGGTGTCACCGTTGGCTGGCGCTGTACCGGGCTGTCGCGGGGTGATCGCGGAGGGGTACGGTGTCCCTCAGGCACTAGAAATAGAGAGATGGCAAGGGCCCGCGAGTGCGACCTCGCGGACCCTGTGGGACCCCAGGAGTTGGCGCTCCGGGCCCCGTGGCCGAGGACCTATCCAGGGAAGGTCTCGACGTGCACGAGAGTACCCGTACCCACCGTCAGACGCGCAACAAGGCCCCCTCCGTGGCAGCGATGACGCTCCGGCTTAGTGCCTTCTTTGTCTTCCCGCGTCGTTCCGGTTGCGGGCACACCTGCGCTCCGAGAGGGGGCGCGATGGTGTGATCGATTGCGGCGGCGCCCCAGTAAATGGGTGTCAGCCGCCGGGATGCCCGGCGACTTAGGTGATTAGCGGTCACCTCGGCGGGAGCATCCGATCTGCCACCGGGCGGGCTTAGCGGGCCCACCCGAAGGTTCTGTTCTCCCAGTTAGCAGCCGGTCGAACAGTTCGATCTTGGTTCTGGAGCGAACCATGAAGCGCCAGAGAGGCCTTCGCTTTGCCCACCTCGAGATTGAAGCGAGGCGTAACCCCATGTTGCAGCATCACGCTGCCGTTTGTCAGCCCATCAATGCCCGATTAGTGCCTTGTATACTTTGTGTCGGGTTGTGGTTTCTTCTTCCCCCGGCCGTTCCGTCATACGGATGCCCCCTGGCCAGGTTCCGCGCGCGGCCGGACTGTGTAACCCGGTGAGTACCGCGTCCACGTCCTCACAACTGTCGCCGAGAGCTCCACGAGATTTTTGGGTCTCGGCGATCCCTCGTGACGATCAGGTGGTGTCGCGGACGGCATCCCGGCGGTGGGGGCCGCGGCGTTGGCTGCGGTCGGTGGATTGGCTGGTGGGTCAGGGCGTGCATCCACGGGCATCCGCGACGACGCGCGTGGTCGCGAGGGACCTGGCGGCTCGAATGGACTTCGACACTGGTGAGGTTCGGTACTGCCTCAAGGGCATGGTGGGTCGGCTGGGACTTTCGCGCGCGACGGTCAGCCGGCATGTTGCGTATCTGCGGGAGATGGGGTCGCTGGTGTGGGTGGAGCGCGGCAGCCGTACGAATGTGCGTCGGGCCAGCGGACTGGACGGGTACGCCCGTACGGCGACGGTTTACGGCGCGGTGATCCCGCCCGCGTATGACCGTGCATTCGGCCACGTCATCGGCGGGTCCGGCTACACCGCCCAGATCGTCGTCGACCACCGCGGCCAGGTCCAAGAGCCGGTCCGAGCCGGGGAAGCTGTGGATAACTCGTCTATGGACAAGCGTTGTTCAGGCCAGGATGAGACCCCTTCCCTGATGGTGGTTAGGAGAGTGGATCAATGTCAGGTAGTGGGTGGTAAAGACTCTTCTGCCGAGCGAGCTCGGCCAGCCAGGTCCACCACCCGCCGCAAGAAACGAACGCTGACGATCCTCGGGTACCGGATCACTTCCGAGCGGATCGACCGTGCACGGCGCCTCGCTGTCCACGTACGCCCGCTGGTGAACTGGACCCAGGGCACCACGCACGATCAGCTCTCATGGGTGCTGCTCGACCTGGTCGCCAAGAACTGGTCCGACACCCAGATCCTGGTGTGGCTGCGTGACCTAGGCCAGGAGCTCGGAATGGCACGGTGGCGGCCCCGGTTCCCGCACCGGGTGATCGCCGCAGCACTGCACCGCCTGGACCGGACCGAGACCGAGCGGCGTACGGCTCAGGGCCCCGACTACGAAGAGGCCCTGCAGCAATCCGTGCCGCCCAACGCGGCGTTCGGACAAGCCGCCCAGCATGTCCGGCAGGATTCGTTCGCACGAAAGGGCTATGTGGAGTACCCGCAGGTGGAGGACGTGCCGGTGGACGCTTGGGATCTGAGTCTGCTGCGGGAGGCGGTGGCCAGTGACCCCGACCTGGTGCTGGTTGCTGCGGAGCTGTCGGGGCGGGAGGCGGCCCTGCGCACCTACGGCAGTGCCGGTGCATGCGTCCTCGCTCTGCACGAGGAGCTGAAGGCGACCGGAATGTCCTGGCCTGCGCCTTGACCAGGAGGGTGCGCGAATCGAGGGGGATGCCTGCCCTCGGGTGAGGGAAGGCAGGCGAAGTCGGTACGTAGTTCGGGCCGTTGGCTCGGCCGACCGCATCGAGAATCCAGTGGAGGGGCGGACATGAGGCGCGTGACCACCGGCACCGCGGACCTCTGGCACCACTACGGCCGTGCCCGCGCCACCGCGGACCGTACTGTTCCTGACCGCTTCTCCTGGGCCTGGGGACAGGACACCGGGCCCGGCGCAGAAGTCCTGGGCGACCTGGGCGGCCGCTGCGTGGGCGACCTCGGAGCCGGAGCCGGCCCGGCACGCCGCATACCTGGCGGTCCAGCACCAGTCGGCACGGGTCACCGCGGTCGACGCCTCGCCCGCCCAGTACGCGATGGCCACCGACCTGTACGGAGATCTCGCTCCGCGCCTGCGCATCGCGCACTCCGACGCGGTGCGTCACCTACAGAACCCTGCCCACAACTGCTACCACCCTGCTACCATCAGGTGTGGCTACAAACAAGCAGACGCAGGTCCGGCTGGACGAGAGCGTGTTGGAGGCCGGCAAGGCTGCCGCGCGCTCCCGCCGTCTCGACTTCAACAAGTACGTGGAGCGGCTCATCATCGAGGACACCACCGGCGCTCGTGCCGCCGGCATGGCGGCCGCCCAGCGGCTCATCAATGAGCACGGCACGTTCCTCGACGACCTGGAGGAGCAGTTCGACGCCCCGTACGCCCAGCAGCAGCCTGGCGCGGCCGCATGATCCTGCACGTCGACGAGTCCTGGATCCTCGAGGTAGCGGAGCGCGCCGGGCACCGTGATCCGGCGGCCGACGACTACGGTGTGCCCATTGCTGCCGTCGCCCGCCACCGCGGTGAACTCCTCGATACTCCTGTCTACGACGGCGTCTTCGCCCGCGCTGCGGCACTGGTGCACACCCTGGGCCGCTGCCGGTGGCTGGAGCGCTCCAACCTCACCGTCGCCTGCGCCGTCGCCGCCATGTACCTCGAAGCCAGTAACATTCCCGTCAACCCCACCCGGGAACAGCTCACCGCACTCGCCCATGAGCTCAACAACCCCCGCTGCACCGCCGAGCGGATCGCCTCATTCCTGCGCACCTGGAAACCCTGACCCGGACCAAGCGGTGATCACCTTCGGGCCCGGCAAGGTGAGCCAGCCGGGAGAGAACCCTGGTCGTCGACGTCGTTGAGGGGCGCCGCGATCTGCGCCAGGTCGCATCGCGGCGGCTTTTCTACCGGAGTACGGGATCAGCGGCGTGACGTAGCACCTCACGCCGGCGCCTCGGCGACGGCCAGCACGCTTTGGGCCCACGTAAGTCGCTCCGCACTGAGCTGCTCGAACTTGTGCCGGAATAGGCTCCGTTGGGTGCAGAGGTTCTGGATCATCGCGGCGGCAGTCCTGTGGGGTGCAGGCACGGGTCTGTTCATACCGCGCGCCGCCTACCGGCTTTCCGTTCCGCCCGAGGCGGCCTCGTGGACGACGTGTCCCGCCGGACACGCCTTCACCGGTCTCGCGAACGGCTGGCTGGGGCGGGCCCGCTGCACCAACGGTGACGCGTACGGCCCCAGCACGACCGCCCTCTCCGCTATCTCGACCGCGGTCTGTGCGGTCCTGGCGGCCGCCGTCGGAGACCACCCGGAACTGGTGGTCTGGCTGCTGCTCATCCCGATCGGCGTGCTGCTCGCCACCGTGGACCTCATGGTCCAGCGACTGCCCGACGTGCTCACTCTCCCGCTCGCCGTGATCTCGCTGGGCCTGCTCGCCGTGGCGGCGCAGCTGCCCGGCACCGACGGTAGCTGGCGGACAGCCCTGCTCGGCTCTGTCGCGCTCGTCTCCTTCTGCACGATTCTGCTGCTGAGCAGCCCCGCCTCGTTCGGCTTCGGAGACGTGAAACTCGCCCTGACCATCGGTGCCGTCACCGGCTGGTACGGATGGGGCATCCTTTTGGTCGGCACCTTCGCCGGGTTCGTGCTCTTCACGCTGTACGGTCTCAGCCTCATGGCCGCGCGCCGTGCCCACCGCACGACGGCCCTACCACTCGGACCGTTTCTCCTGGCAGGAGCCGGGGTCGGCGTGCTCCTCGGCTCCGGCAACTAGGTGAGGGACGTCCTCCCACCGTCAACCGCCATGGCGCACGAGCTTGACCAGCAGGTCGGTGTCCCTCAGATCGGGGAGGACCACCTCGGCGCCGGCGTCGCGGAGGGCAGCCTGGTCGCTTCGGCCGGTGGCTACGGCGATGACGCGCACGCTGTTGGTGTGGGCTCCCTCGATGTCGGCCGGGGTGTCTCCGATCAGCACGGCGTCGTCCGCGGTCGTGTGGGCGCGCTCCAGGGAAAAGCGGACGAGGTCGGAGCGTACGTCGTGGTCCTCCCCGTAAGCGCCCAGCTCCCATAGGATCGGGGCGTCCAGGCCGAAGACCTGCAGCTTGAGTTCGGCAACGGCGCGGATGTTCCCCGAGACCACGGTCTGCCGTACGCCTGCTTCGGCGAGGGCACCGAGGGCCGCGGCAGCGCATGGCCGCGCTCCCGCAGCTCGGCGGCGCGCTCCAGGTGCACGGCGGTCAGGGCCCGGGCGAACCGCTCGAAGTCCGCGCGGTCGGTGGCCAGTCCGTGGAGCTTCGCTGTCTCACGGAAGATCACCGGCTCGGTGATGCCGTCAATGTGCGCCTGCTGCCGCATGGGCTGCCCGGTGGTCTGCAGGAACGCGGAGGCAGACAGTTCGCGGCCCACACCGCGTGTGTCGATCAGGGTGTGGTCGACGTCCCACAGGACCAGTCCGGCCATTTAGTGCCTCCCCAACGGCCCAGCTAGAGCTGGGTCACAGCGTGTTACACGAATATGAGCAGACCGTAGGCGCGGGCCCGGTCCCAGCCTCTACGCTGACGCCACAAGCACGACCCGGGAAAGGGGGCGACACAGATGACGTCACCCTCGCGGAACCTGTCCGTGGGAAGCATCATCCGGCGCTACCGGCAGCAGAAGGGGGACCGGCCGGTCGCTTCAGTCGCTGGGCTGTGCGGGATCACTCCGCGCTATCTGCACATGATCGAGGAGGGGAAGAAGGTCCCCTCGCTGGAGGTGCTGGAGCGGATCGCCGCGGTGCTGGGCGTCGCCCCGGCCGTCCTGCTGGCCGGGGAACCGATCAGCCAGCCCTCGCTTCCCGCCAGCGCGGCGCCGGCGGTCGCCCGGGCCCTGCTGAGCCCCACCCGCGGGCCTCGCGATCTGTGGGATGCTGCGCAATTACGGGAGCGTGTCGAGCGGGCCTGGCACTCCTGGCAGACCTCAAAGGACCGCTTCACCCAGGCCGCCAGCTTCTTGCCGGACCTGATCACCGACGTGGACGACGCCGTACGCCGCCACCGAAACGGCCACGATGCCACGGAGCGGCGCGAGGTACTGCGCGTGGCCGCAGATCTGTATGGGCTGCTGCGCTCGTACTGCCGCAGGGTCGGCCGGCTCGACCTCGCCTTCCTGGTCGCCGACCGGGCCGTACAGGCCGCCGAGGAAGCCGACGATCCCGTACGGCGAGCCGCAGCGTCGTGGAACCTGGGTCACGTCTTGCTCTCCCATAACGAACCCGACGCGGTGGAGGAAGCCAAGGAGATCGCGCTCCAGGCCGCGTCGAGCACCTGCGCACCGTCCCGGCAAGCACCGCCTCCCAGGCCGTCGAAGGAGCTCTCGAACTGGTCGCCGTCGTCTCCGACGCCCGCCGCCGCAACTGGCCGCAAGCTCGGCAACGCCTGCAACACCAGGCCCTTCCACTGGCCCGGGCCGCGGGGGAGGGCAACGTCCAGTGGACGGTGTTCGGCCCCACCAACGTGGCACTGCACGCGATGGGCATCGAGATGCTCGCCGGGGACGCAACCGGAGGACTACGGCTGGCCGACCAAGTGGACACCAGCCGACTGCCCAGCCGGGAGCGGCAGTTCACCTTCGGACTCGAAGTCGCCCGCTGTTACCACCTGCGCGGCGACGACGCCGCCGTCCTGGTGCACCTGCTCAGCCTGGAAGACCTCGCCCCCGCGGACCTCTCCCGCAGCCCCGCGGCCCGCACCCTGGTCCAGGACCTGCAACAGCGGGTACGCCCCACACTCCGCCGCAAGGTCGAGGATCTAGCCGACCGCCTCCACTCGCCTGAGGACGAGGCGGCAGGGGAGACGTAACGGAAACCTCCCGGCCGCTAAGCGGGCCCGGATCGGGCTATGCCGAGGCCGTCCGCCGCGGCGCGACTCCAGGCATCACACACATTCGCAGTGCCACTGCGCCCGGTATGCGGGGCGTTGCTAATCGGCTCACCGGCCTTGACGATGGACACTTCAAATCGTGTGAGTCACACGGTTAGACGGGGAGCTGAGGCCATCACGGCAGGCTTCGTGTCGCGACGCGTGCAATCACAAGGAATCGACCATGCCGTGAGTGGGGGAGAGGGGGATCCGTGAGTTTGCGAACTGTCAGTTCGCCCATGGCTCCCCGCCCGGCTCTACCTTCACGTGAGCCGCAGGTGGAGGAGGCAACCGCATGGGCTGCGACGGGACGGCTCGGGCGAGCGGGCGCGGCATGGCCGCGGGCGACGAGACCGACGCCGGAGTCGTCACGGTCTGCCGGTTCCTCGCGCTGCAGGCACTGCAGCGGCTGACTGCGCCGGGCGCGGTCAGCGTGAACCCGTTGCCGGGCGCGCCCACCTTGTCGTTTCTCGTCCCGGCGGATGCCGCCCGCTGCTGGCCGCCCCTCCCCGGCACGCGCGGATCCTGCACGGAGGTGGTGTTGCCCCCGGACAGTAAGAAGGTACCGCCTGGGCCGTACTGGCTGATTGAGCGCTCGCAGGGGCTGACGTCCCCAACCACGCTGCGTACGGCACTGGAGGCCGTGGCACGTGACGTGGCGCGACGGTGGCCCGAGGCGGCGGCGGGGCCTGCCGATCTGGTTGGCGAACTGTGGCTGCCGCGCAGCGCGCGCCCTGCGGCTGTTGGACAGGATCGGGTCCCCCGTGGCAGGCACTGGTGACATTATGGCGCCCCGTACGGTGTTACCGGGCGTCCACCCCGAATTCGTACGCAACCTCCCAGCGGGAGTCCGGGACGGTGATGTCGGCGGTCTCCACGGCGCGGCCGTCGCCGTCGTAGTAGGTCCGCTCGATCACGAGGACGAGGTCCCCGCGGCCGATCCCCAGCAGGTTGGCCTGCTCCTGGGTGGCGCGGCCGGGTCGCGGGACTTCCAGCGCGGTGACGATCTCGACGCCGATGGAGCGCATCCGTTCGACGACGCCCTTGCCGGCGAGCGGGCCCATCTCGGGCAGCAGGATCGGCGTCTCACCTGTGATCGCCATTGGCTCCCAGGACACCGAGAGCTGGGCAGGCCGGGCGTCGGCGAGGAACTCGTAGCTGGTGCGGACGCACGGGTCGCCGGGTTCGATGCCCAGGCGCTGGGCGATGTGGTGCGGGGCGGGCGTGCGGGCCTCGGAGTGCGCTTCCCAGGTGCCCGTGCGGCCGAGTTCGGCCATGTCCGCGCGGAAGGGGCTGCCGTGGCGCCGTTCCCGGTGGCGGGAGCGGATCATGCGCCGGCGCTCGCGTGGTTCGGCGACGAAGGTGCCGGATCCCGCGCGGCCCTCGAGCCGGCCTTCGTGGATGAGGCGTTCCTGCGCCTTCTGCAGGACGTTGGCGCCGACTCCGTACTCCTCAGCGAGGCGCGCCCGGGAGGGGAGCCTTTCCCCAACACCCCATTCACCGCTGTCGAGTCGGCGGCGCAGGTCGTTGGCGACGGCCGCATGCCGCGGCGGCTCCTCGTGGCCCATGCAAGGACTCCGTACTGGTCAGCGGCTCCTCGATGCCCGGGTTCGGGCGACTCGATTGACAATTTAATGCATCAGGTTCAAGCTAATGCATTAAATCTACTGTACGTGATCAATCGTGCACGGGAGAGATCCGTGAACTCGCCGAACGCCCAGGCCACCGCGATTGTCTCGATGCTGCAGGCGCTGGGTGCGAGTCCGGTCGAGAGCCAGGAGCTCGGCTATCTCCGGATCGAGGCCCAGGTGCCGTCCACCATCGACGACGATCTCCTGTCGGACCTCTTCCGCCTCCTTCACAAGGCATCGGACCGCTACGGCCACGACTTCGGAAAAGACCGCACCTCAGTTGTCTGGGCAGAAATCAACACCCCTGGCTCGGGCGGGCAGAGCGCCTCGCTTCCGCACACCAGCAGCATCGTCGGTCGCCCCGCTCGCGGGGCGCACGTCGTGCTCTACACCTGCACCGCCGACGCAGAGTCCGCCAACCGAACGCTGGCCGCCCTGAACACCTTCGCCGCCGCGCAAGGCTGGACAGTCATCCACGAGGCATACGATCTGGCCCCGCTCGCCACCTCGCGCCGCGGCCGGGCCGGATGGCGCGCAATCGAACGCGCCCTGAGGGACGGCAGCGCCACTGGACTGATCGCGCAGAGCGAGCAGGAAGTCGCCAGCCGCTCCGCAGACCGCCTCTCGCTGCGCACCTTCATCATCGACCAGTCAGCGTTCGCCGTGTACCTCGGTGCGGCCCCGCTGCCAGGGCCCGCCGCCGTGTGGTCCGGCACCTACGACCTGGCTCCGGGCAGTGTGCGCGAGCTGAGGGTGCTGGCGCGGGTGCGTCTGTCGATGCGGCGGTGGCCCGGCGACGTGGACGCCGCCGTCGAGGTCCTCGCCCGCCTCGCTGTCAACGCCGTGACACACGGCCGGCCCGCCAGCCAGGCCCCGGCCAAGATGCACATCCACCTCTCGTTCACCGATGAGGGAAACCTGCTCATCGACGTCGAGGACCCCAACCCGAGCTTCCCTGACGCGCAGGCCGCTCTGAACGGAGAGCGAGGCCGCGGTCTGCGCGACGCCCGCGATTTGGGTGCGGAACTGCTGTGGTTCCTCGCCCCTGACGGCCTCGGCAAGACAGTGCGCGCAGTCCTGCCGCCGGGGGAGGGCCTCGCATGACCAGCCCCGCGGGCGACCAGCACAGCAGTGCGTCCCCACCTGACGAACACGGGGAACGTCTCCGTCCTCACCTGGCAGAACTGGCAGGAAACGTCGACGGGCAGTGCCGGCACGAAGACTCAGTTCCCGCACGCGACCCGCAGATCGCACCACGCACGCTGCCCGCGGTCCCCGAGGAGACCTCCCCGGCAAACCTGTCAGGAATCAACCAGCTGAGCGCGCACCCCCTGCCCAGCAGCTGGAGCAAGCGAGAGATGCCTCCCGTGCTCTGGACCGAGCCAGAACGTGTTCCGCCCCGCCCGTCGGCCGTGCCCCCGCAGCGCACCTCAGGCGGGACGAACACCCGGCGGATGACCTGGCAGCTGCCCGGCCACTCAAAGGCCACCCCGACTGACGCCCGCCACCTTGTGGCGCAGACATGCCGACTGTGGAACATCCCGCCACACGTCATCCAGGACCTGACACTGATCGTGTCGGAACTGGCGACCAACGCCCTCCTGCATGCCCCTAACGACCTCGTCACGGTGGGCATGATCCTGACCGCCGACGACGTGTGGGTGTTCTGCGCCGACCAGGGGCCCCGACGGCCCATCAAGACCAGCCCGGCGCACGCCGACGACGAGCACGGCCGCGGTCTCCTCATCGTCGACACACTCGCCAGCCGCTACACGGTGAATCCGTGCGGCCGAGGTACGGCCGTGGCGGCCTGCCTCACGCTCCCCGCAAGCACGACCCCTCCCGTCCGCACTCCCCAGGGCACCGTCGCCGCTGCCCCCTGCGAGGACTCTTGCGATGCCACCCATAGCCATATCTGAACACGTGGGGGCGGCCCCCTTTACGCACGCGACCGGCCCAGCCGGACAGCCACGCGGCGCACACGGGCAGCCCCCCACTCTGGCCGACATGCTGCCGGCCGCGCAGCTGGCCTCACGCCCCCTGAACGTGAAGGTCGGGGCGGATTTCGACATCGTTGTACTGCCCGAGGAACAGGCCCGTAAAGCCGTCGACGCCCTCGCGCACTGCCGCCCTCACCCCATCGGTGCGGCCATGGCCCGCCGCAGCGAGTGGGTGCTGTTCTTGCCACCCGGTTCCGGACTCGGCGCCCAATGGCCCACGCCCGCCCGGCACTTCGACAGCGGGACGCTCCAGGTGCCGCCCTTGCTCACGGTGTGCGAGGAGCCGCGGTGGGTCCGGCTGGGCAACACCGTGCACGGCGGCCGCGCCTACACCGCGCCCTTGGTGCTGCACCCGCTGCTGCCCCTGCTCGGCTGACCGGCTTCCACCTATCCGCTGTCCCTCAATCACGAGGATCTGATGTCCCCCCTGATAAACGACGTACTGCTGTGGACGAACATCCCCCTGAGCGTGGTCGCCGGGGCCGCGCTGCATTACCGGGCCCGGGTCAGGACTGCTGACAGGAAGGCGGCCGACTCGGACCGGAAGGCCGAAAACGCCAGCGCAGAGCTGGACCAGGCAGTCAAGCGGATCGCCGCGCGGGAGGAGGAGGCCCGTCACTTCGCCGAGTCCCGGCTGCCCGCTCTCGTGTACGCGCTCCAGCACGGCACCCCGCCCGGCTACGGCGCTCTGCTGCACCTGGAACTGCGCGGAACCCTCACCGCTGCGGCGTACGAATCGGTCCTCAAGCAGGTCGCCGGGCTCCTGGAGGACGCGTCGAAGCAGGCCGAGGAGACGGCCCGCTCGACGGTGCGCGCGACCGTAAAGAGTGTTCAGGCCCTGCTCTACGAGCAGCAGATAGCGATCACCCGGCTGCTGGACAGCGAGGACGACCAGCGGCTCCTGGCCCTCTTGCAGCCCGTCGACCACACGGGCAATCAGCTCCTGAGGCGGCTGCTGGTCCTCGGCGTGATCGCGGGCACCTGGCCTGGGCGCCAGAGCAGCAACGTCCCCGTGGTCGACGCGGTCCGGGGCGCCATGTCCCGCATCCGCGACTACCAGCGGGTTCGACCACCGCGGCCGTCACACCTCTACCTCGCCGGCCGGTACGTCGAGCCCGTCGTCCTGGCCCTCGCCGAGCTCCTGGACAACGCAGCCCGCCACAGCCCCCCGTCCACGCCGGTGGAAGTGCACCTCATCACCGGTGCGCAGGGCGTCAGCATCGAGATCCACGACGCCGGGGCCGGGATGAGCATCGAAGCGGAGATGCAGGCCAGGCGGCGGCTGTCCGGCGACGAATTCCGGCTCACCGACCTGCGCAACCCACCCTCGTTCGGTCACCTCGGCGTCGGCGCGCTGGCCCGCCAGTACGGATTCCGGGTTCATCTCGACGACCGATCCGTCCACGGCGGCACCAGGGCCGTCATGTTCCTGCCCCAGGCGCTGCTCGCCGAGGCGCCGCCCCCCGACGAGACGGCCCCCGCGCCGCAGGTGGCGCCCGCAGTTCCCGCAGCGCCTTCTCGGCCGGCTGACCCGGCTGCGGCCGATGCTGCGAGCCCCTACGAGATCACCCACGACGGGCTCGCCAAGCGTCGCCCGCAGCAGTCGGC
>NZ_RSAJ01000243.1 GCF_003933965.1 Streptomyces sp. RP5T | reverse complement strand
CCGGCCCGAGCCTCTACCAGACCCTCGACGCCCTCCAAGGCCTGCTGAGGTGCTGGACCGGCACCTGCAGCACCTGCGGCCGCCCTCTCACCGCAAGCAGAACCAGAACCTAACGAAGCACTACTAGCGCCTGTCCGGCGGATCATGCCGACGTCGCGGGGCCTGGCACGGCGATCTGCCGCGTTGTCGCCACTCGCCGGCCCCCTCCTCTGCCTTGTAGCCCGACGCACCAGACGCCGCCCACCTGCGCCGACAAGGAGCCGTTCCTTGGAGTCGGCCCGATCCGCCGGACCGAGCCGCGTGGCCGGGCCCCTTCAGATGTCCTGGAGTGCGGCAGGGAGCGTCCTCCAGAGGTACTGCCGGTCCGGGGCGGCCTTGAGGACGCTCAGGACGGCCGGGTGCGGTTCGGCGTACAGAACCGGGTAGTCCGTCTCGTCGGACTCCGGTGCGGGCGTGAAGGCCAGCCGCTCGCCGGCGAGGGAGAACTGGGCGTCCACCCCCGGTTTGTTGCCCCGGGGGTCCTGACGGTGCCAGGCGCCGTTGAACCGCACGGCGACCAGACCGTGCACGACGTCCAGTCTCTGGTAGCAGAGCGCCGTCGGGATGTCCTCGGCGCGCAGCAGCGCGGTGAGTGCGTGGGCCTTGGCGTAACAGATGCCGGTGCCCTGTTCCAGGACGTCGGAGGCCCGCCAGGTGACGCGCAGGTCACCGGAGTCATGGGAGTGCGGAATGGTGTCGCGGACGTACTCGAAGGCCAGCCGCGCATAGTCATACGAGTCCACCGCCTCGGCGGCGAGACGGGCGGCTGTCTCCCTGACGGTCGGGTGGCCATGGTCGATGACCTCGTTGGCGGCCAGGTAGGCGGAGAGGTCGGGGGTGTGCTGGATCAGCTCCATGCTTGTAGAGCCTAGGAAGACGACCACCCGGCAGTCAATTAATTTACCGTCACTCACATATTTATGCGGCGTAGCAATGGACGGTCACCACCTGGGAGGCGCTCCATCGCTGCTCGACCGTGGCGAGCCGCGTCCAGCCCAGTCGTTCGTAGAGGGCCGTCGCCGCGGTGTCGGACGCGACGACGTCGAGCACCGGGTGCAGGCCGTGGTGCCGTGCTTCCGCCACCGCGCGTTCCATCAGCAGGGCGCCGATCCCGTGTCCCCGGGCCCAGGGGGCCACGAACAGCCGGCCGACCACCGCGGCCCGCTCCGCACTCGTGCCGTTGCGCTCGCCCCACAAGGCCGGGGCCAGGTCGCTCCCGGCGCTGCGGGTGAGGCCGACGTGGCCGGCCACCCGGCCGTCCAGATCGGCGACCCAGTCGCCCAGCGCGGTGGCCCGCGTCAGCCACTCACCGGGCCGGGCAGGCCAGTTGACCGGATATCCGTCGTGCCGGTGCACCTGCGCCAGCACGCGCACACACGCCTGGACATCGTCATCGGTCCTCTGCCGGACCCTGCTCCGCGTCTCGTCCACACCGGCATGCAAGCACAGGAGCACCACGGCCCGGCGCGCCGCGACAGGCGTTAGCGGGCCATCTCCTCCTTCAGCGCCGCCACGAACATGTCCACGTCGTCCTCGGTGGTGTCGAAGGCGCACATCCAGCGGACCACGCCCGCGGTCTCGTCCCAGAAGTAGAAGCGGAAGCGCTTCTGGAGACGCTCGCTCACGTCGTGCGGGAGCTTGGCGAAGACGCCGTTGGCCTGGACCGGGTAGAGGATCTCCACGCCGTGGACGGCACGGACGCCCTCCGCCAGCCGCTGGGCCATCTCGTTGGCGTGGCGGGCGTTGCGCAGCCACAGGTCCTTGGCGAGCAGGGCCTCCAACTGCACCGAGACGAAGCGCATCTTGGAGGCGAGCTGCATCGACAGCTTGCGCAGGTGCTTCATGTGGGAGACGGCGTCCGGGTTGATGACCACGACCGCCTCGCCGAACAGCGCGCCGTTCTTCGTCCCGCCGAGGGAGAGGATGTCGACCCCGACCGCGTTGGTGAACGTCCGCATGGGGACGTTCAGGGAGGCGGCCGCGTTGGAGATACGGGAGCCGTCCAGGTGCACCTTCATGCCGTGTGCGTGGGCGTGGTCGCAGATCGCGCGGATCTCGTCGGGGGTGTAGAGGGTGCCGAGCTCCGTGGACTGGGTGATCGAGACCACCTGCGGCATCGCGCGGTGCTCGTCGTCCCAGCCGTACGCCTGCCGGTCGATCAGCTCGGGTGTGAGCTTGCCGTCGGGGGTGGGCACGGTGAGCAGCTTCAGGCCGCCCATCCGCTCGGGGGCGCCGCCCTCGTCCACGTTGATGTGCGCGCTCTCGGCGCAGATCACCGCGCCCCAGCGGTCGGTGACCGCCTGGAGCGCGACGACGTTGGCGCCGGTGCCGTTGAAGACCGGGAACGCCTCCGCCGTGGCCCCGAAGTGGCTGCGCACGATCCGCTGGAGGTTCTCGGTGTAGTCGTCCTCGCCGTACGCGACCTGGTGCCCGCCGTTGGCCAGGGCCAGGGCGGCGAGCACCTCCGGGTGGGCCCCGGCGTAGTTGTCGCTGGCGAAGCCGCGGACCTCCGGGTCGTGATGGCGACGGGCGTCGGTCTTCGGGGGGTTCACGGCGTCTCGGTGAGCCACAGACGTTTTCCGTTCACTTCGGCGGCGGACTTGTCCCAGACACCGGCGATGGCCTCGGCGAGGTCCCTGACGTCCGTGAAGCCCGCGAACTTCGCATGGGGACGCTCGGTGCGCATGGCCTCGTGCACCAGTGCCTTCACCACCAGGATCGCAGCCGCGGACTTCGGCCCGTCGGCGCCCCCGGCCTTGCGGAAGGCGTCGGCGAGAGCCAGCGTCCAGGCCTCCGCGGCGGCCTTGGCGGCGGCGTACGAGGCGTTGCCCGCGCTCGGCTTCGTCGCACCGGCGGCACTGATCAGGACGTAACGGCCGCGCTCGCTGCGCTGGAGGCCCTCGAAGAACGCGAGGGAGGTGTGCTGCACGGTGCGGATGAGCAGCAGTTCCAGGAAGTCCCAGTCGTCCAGGCTCGACTTGATGAAGGTCTCGCTGCCGCGCCAGCCGCCGACGAGGTGGACCAGTCCGTCGACGCGGCCGAAGTCCTTCTCGATGTGCGTGGCCCAGTCCCGCGTGGAGTCCAGGTCCAGCAGGTCGACCGGCTCGCCGGTCACGGTCGCGCCGCCCGAGGCGTAGCGTGCCGCGTCCACGGCCTCCGCCAGCCGCTCCGGGTCGTTGTCCGCGCCGACGACGGTCGCGCCCGCCTCGGCCAGCCGCAGCAGCGTCGCGCGGCCCGCGGGTCCGCCCGCGCCGGCCACCGCGATCACCGCACCGCTGAGAGCTCCGTTCCCCGCCATGTTCTTCGCCTCCTGAGCTGTTGTGGTGCGGTCGCTCACGCGGCGACCCGCTCGGCACTCTCCGCCGTGATGCCCCGCGTGGAGGCGATCACGTTCTTGAGCTTCTTGGAGAGGGCCTCATAGAACATGCTCAGCGGAAACTCGTCCGGAAGCACGTCATCGACGAGTTTCCGGGGCGGCAGGGACAGGTCGAGGGCGTCGGGGCCCTTGGCCCACTTGGATCCCGGGTGCGGGGCGAGGTACTGGGAGACCAGGTCGTACGCGGCGAACCAGTGGACCAGCTTCGGGCGGTCGATGCCGGCCCGGTAGAGGTCCTCGATCTCGGCGCACAGCTGGTTGGTGACCTGGGGGGCGCGCTGCCAGTCGATGAACAGCTTGTTGTCGGTCCAGCGGACGACGTCGTGCTTGTGCAGGTAGGCGAAGAGCAGCTGGCCGCCGAGGCCGTCGTAGTTGCGCACCCGCTCGCCGGTGACCGGGAAGCGGAACATGCGGTCGAAGAGGACCGCGTACTGCACGTCACGGGCCTGCGGGACGCCGTCCTCCTGGAGCTTGACGGCCTCCTTGAAGGCGGTCAGGTCGCAGCGCAGCTCCTCCAGGCCGTACATCCAGAACGGCTGGCGCTGCTTGATCATGAACGGGTCGAAGGGCAGGTCGCCGTGGCTGTGGGTGCGGTCGTGGACCATGTCCCACAGGACGAAGGCCTCCTCGCAGCGCTTCTGGTCGTGGACCATCGCGGCGATGTCCTCGGGCAGCTCAAGGCCCAGGATGTCGACGGCGGCGTCGGTGACGCGGCGGAAGCGGGCGGCCTCGCGGTCGCAGAAGATGCCACCCCAGGAGAAACGTTCCGGCGCCTCGCGCACGGCGATCGTCTCAGGGAAGAGGACGGCGGAGTTGGTGTCGTAGCCGGCCGTGAAGTCCTCGAACTTGATGCCGCAGAACAGCGGGTTGTCGTAGCGGGTGCGCTCCAGCTCGGCCAGCCAGTCGGGCCAGACCATACGCAGCACGACCGCCTCCAGGTTGCGGTCGGGGTTGCCGTTCTGCGTGTACATGGGGAAGACGACCAGGTGCTGGAGGCCGTCCACGCGGTTCGCGGCGGGCTGGAAGGCCAGCAGGGAGTCGAGGAAGTCCGGCACCTCGAAGCCGCCCTCGGCCCAGCGCCTGAGGTCCTTCACCAGGGCGGCGTGGTAATCGGCGTCGTGCGGCAGCAGCGGCGACAGCTCCTGCACCGCCTCGACGACACGCTCAACAGCCCCTTCGGCGTCGGCACGCCCGGGGGCGCCCTCGGCCTCGAAGTCGATCGACCCGTCCTTGGACTGCCATGGCCGGATCCGCTCCACGGCATCCTTGAGCACCGGCCATGCCGGGTGCTCCACCACCCTGGTCACGGGAGGAACCAGGTCCCCCGAAGCCGCCTGCACAAGAATTTCCGTCATGTCCCATCCTCCACGGGAGAACCTCGCGTATGAAGACCGTATACATACGAGCTTCCGTCCAGCAAGAGCGACCACGGGAAGTTATCCTGCGCATCCCAATGGTCACGGAACTTTTTCCTGCCGGGCGCCATGAACGCAGCGATTCCGGGTATCTGATCTCGCCGCCCCGCCCCTGACGGCGTTCCCTCGTGTACGCGCGGGTCCATCACACGGCGTAGCCGTTAGGCTGCGGCTCTGCACCGAGCCGCCGTCGACGGAAGCGAGTTGAATCTTGAACTTCCTTACCATCGGTCATCGCGGAGTCATGGGCACCGAGCCCGAGAACACCCTCCGTTCCTTCGTCGCCGCCCAGCAGGCCGGCCTCGACGTCATCGAACTCGATCTGCATCTGAGCAAGGACGGCGCCCTCGTCGTCATGCACGACACCGACGTGGACCGCACGACCGACGGAACCGGCCCGATCGCCGAGAAGACCCTCACCGAACTGCGCGCCCTGGACGCGGGCCGCGGGGAACGCGTCCCGGTGTTCGAGGAGGTCCTGGACGCCGTACGGTCGCCGCTCCAGGCCGAGATCAAGGACATCGCGGCGGCCCGCGCGCTCGCCGAGGTCATGCTCCGCCGGAATCTGGCCGCCCGGGTCGAGGTGTCCTCGTTCCACGACGAGGCGATCGCGGAGATCGGCCGTCTGGTGCCCGGGGTCCGGACCGCACTGATCGGCAGCCGCTTCGGCCCCGACATCGTGGAACGGGCCGTCGAGGCCGGAGCGGGGACGGTCTGCCTGAACATCCGCCGGCTGACCCTGGAGGTCGTGGAGGCGGCCCGCAAGGCGGATCTGAAGATCATCGGCTGGGTGGTGAACACCCAGGACCATCTGCGCCTGGTGCGGGCCCTGGAGCTGGACGGCGCGACGACCGACTACCCGCAGATCAAGCGCACCGGCCGCTTCACGGCGTGAGCCACGTGCCTCTCGTGGCTCACGACGGGCACGTCACACCAGGGCCTTGACCAGCAGCTCGAACTGCAGATCGTCGCGCTGCGGAAGGCCGAAGCGGTCATCGCCGTACGGGAAGGGCGTCATCTGTCCCGTACGGCGGTAGCCGCGCCGCTCGTACCAGGCGATGAGGTCCTCGCGCACGGAGATCACGGTCATGTGCATCTCGGTGACGCCCCAGGTCTCCCGGGCGGCCCGCTCCGCCTCCGCGATGATCACCTTGCCGAGTCCCCCGCCCTGGAGCGCGGGGCTGACCGCGAACATCCCGAAGTAGGCGTAGGTGCCCCGGTGTTCGAGCTGGCAGCAGGCGACGACCCGCCCGTCGCGCTCGACCGTCAGCAAGCGGCTGTCGGGCGACTTGATGACCGCGAGCACACCCTCCTGGTCCGTCCGCTGCCCCTCCAGGAGGTCCGCCTCGGTGGTCCACCCGGCCCGGCTGTCGTCCCCGCGGTACGCCGACTCGACCAGTGCGACCAGCGTGTCCACGTCGGCGTCGGTGGCGTCACGGAAGGTGAGGCCGGCGGTGGTCTCCATGGGGCACATCTCCACTTCAAGGGCACGACTCGGGCAGGGACGAGGGTAACGCCCCGGATAGGCTCGCCCGCATGGTGCACGTACTGAGCGGCCGCGTCCTGCTGCGGCCCACGGATCCGGAGCGTTCCCGCGTCTTCTACGGCGACCAGCTGGGCCTCGCGGTGTACCGCGAGTTCGGTACGGGGCCGGAGCGGGGCACCGTGTACTTCCTGGGCGGCGGTTTCCTGGAGCTCTCGGGACGCTCCGAGGCTCCCCCGGCCGCGGACGTGCGGCTGTGGCTCCAGGTCGCGGACGTCACCGCGGCGCACGAGGAACTGCTGGCCAAGGGCGTCGAGATCGTGCGGCCGCCGGTGCGGGAGCCCTGGGGCCTGGTCGAGATGTGGGTGGCGGACCCGGACGGCACACCGATCGTGCTGGTGGAGGTGCCGGCGGACCATCCGATCCGGTACCGGCCCGGCATCTGAGCAGGGTCCTCGCCGGCCGGTGGCAGCCATGTCACCGGCTGTTCCCACGACTTGGATATGCTCCGCCGACCGCCGCGGCCGAAGGGCGCCGAGCAGTGGAGGAGCACATGAGCGTGGACCTGGACGCCCCGGCCTGGCGCCGACAGCGCTGGGCCGCCAGGACGTCCCTGGCGTCGGCCGCCCTCGCGGTGCTGCTCCCCCTCGCCCACGGCGGTCTCGGTGGCGTTCTGCTGCTGGCGGCCGGGCTCGCGGGCGCCGCCGTCACGGCGGCGGCGGTGTGGTGGACGCTGACCCGGCGCGGACCGGAGCGCTGGCTGGCCGCGGGGCTCGCGGTCCTCACCCCCGCCCTCGTCCTCGTCCTCTTCGTGGTCACCCTGGGGTGGGTGCTCCTGCTGACGCCGGTGCTGTGGAGCCTGGCCGTGTGGAGCGGGCGGTACGCGCTGCGCAGCGCCGGCACCCGTCCGAAGCGTATGAAGGAGCACCGGGCGCGGTCCGTGCGGCGGCCCGTCCTGATCATGAACCCGCGTTCCGGGGGCGGGAAGGTCGAGCAGTTCCGGCTGCGGGAGAAGGCCGAACGCCTCGGCGCGCGCGTGGTGTTGCTCGACCCTCGGGAGCACCAGGACGTGACCGCGCTGGCCCGGGCGGCCGTCGCGGAGGGCGCGGACCTGCTGGGCGTCGCGGGCGGCGACGGCACCCAGGCGCTGGTCGCCGCCGTCGCCGCGGAACACGACCTGCCCTTCCTCGTCATCTCCGCCGGTACCCGCAACCACTTCGCCATGGATCTCGGCCTCGACCGCACCGACCCCGCGGCCTGCCTCGACGCGCTCACCGACGGGGTCGAACTCCGGGTGGACCTCGGCTTCGTGGCAGACCGCCCGTTCGTCAACAACGCCTCGTTCGGCGCGTACGCGGCGGTCGTCCAGAGTCCCGCCTACCGCGACGACAAGATCGGCACCACTCTGGAGCTCCTGCCCGATCTGCTCACCCGTCAGCGCGGCCCGCATCTGACCGCGCGCATCGACGCGACCACGATCGACGGGCCGCAGGCCGTGCTGGTCAGCAACAACGCCTACCGCACCGGCGACCCCGTGGGCCTCGGCCGCCGCGAGCGGCTCGACTCCGGGCTGCTCGGCGTCCTCGGGGTCCGGGTGGACAGCGCGGCCGAGGCGGCGGCGCTGCTGCTCGACCCCGATCCGGAGGGTCTCGCGGTGCTGTCCGCGCCGGAGGTGGTCGTCGACGCCGACCGTCCGGAGATCGAGGTCGGCATCGACGGCGAGGCCCTGGTGCTGCCCACCCCGGTCCACTGCCGTATCGCCCCCGGGGTGCTGCGGGTACGCGTCCCGCGGAAACGACCGGGCGTCCCGGCGAGCCACCCCCGCCTGAACTGGCGCCGCTTGCGCAAGCTGGCGGCACCGGCCCGACGGGGGTAGCCCGGGGCGGGCCGCACCGCCGGGCTCAGGGCTCGTCCCTCCGGTGTCCCGGGTCAGACCGGGACGTCCTCGGGGGCGAGCGGTGTCACCGTGACCTGGTCGATCACGGGGGCGTGGGCGGAACGCACGCCGAACTCGTTCCTGGTGTAGCCGGCGAAGTCGGGGAGTTCGTCGGCGGTGAAGGTGAGCGTGTTGAGGCCGGGGCGCAGGGTGACCGGCAGGGACAGGTTCCAGAAGTTGTTGAAGTGGAAGGTGGTGGGGAACAGGACGCGGTGCGCCGGGGCGCCGTTGACGCAGATGTCGGCGTGGCGGCAGACCGGGTCCGGGTTGTAGTGGGTGGACGGCGGCTGCTCGCCGTTGGAGTAGCGGATCGTCAGCGCATGGCGTCCGGCGCGGGCCGCCGTGACGGTGAGGGTGAGCGCGTTCGCGGATCCGGCGCCGACCCCGTCGACCGCCTTGCCGCCCGTGGCGTACGGGTGTCCGCTCACCCTCGCCGCGCCGGTCATGACGCCTTCCTCGGCGGCGTACGTGGTGCTGGGCAGCAGGCCGCGCGAAGGGCCGACCCGCAGCCGGTCGACGATGAGCCGGTCCGAAGTCCCGGTGACCGTGACCTTGTTGACGCCCCCGGCGAGGAAGAGCGGTACGGCGCCGCGCTCGACGCGTGCGACCTGCTCGCCGTTGACGCTCAGCACGCCCTCGCCGGGCCCGAGCACATCGACGGTCACGGAGGCCTCGCCGTCGTCGTCCGCGTACGCCCAGAAGGTGACCGTGCCGCCCCGCGGGAGCACGGCGACCGCGGGCCCCGAGGCACCGAGGTGCGCGTGGCTGACCCGAGCGCCGCCGCCGAGGTCGGCGAACTCGGCGTCGTACAGGGCGGTTTCGTCCTCCGCCCGCAGTACGACGTCGAGCTTGTCGACGGCCGCGTCGCCCTTGGTGACCCCGAGGTCGGGGTCCTGGGCCGCGAGGGTGACCCGGTGGCGGCCCGCGGTCAGCTCCACCCGGGTGTCGGTGTGCCCCCACACCGCAGGCTTGTAGCCGAGGGGCAGCCGCAGTTCGCGCGGGTCCTCGCCGTCCACGCGCAGGAAGACGTTGGTGGGCCCCTGCTCGCGCACCGGTTCGGCGAGGTTGTGGGAGCCCGCGAACAGCACCAGGTCGTACGTCCCGTCCTGCGGGACCTCGATGTCGAAGGCGAGCACGCCGTCGGAGCCGGTGCGCAGCCCGCCCACGTGGTAGCCGCCGGAGGTGGCGAACCGGTCGACGGCGGACGGCGATCCCTCGGGTCCGTTCTTCGCGTAACCGCCGCCCGTGTAGTCCGCGTCCTCGGCCTCGTACGTCCGCCTCCAGCGCACCGCGGGCGGCACGGCGGCGGCTCCGTTGCCGCCCGGCGAGAGGATCAGCTGGTAGGCGGACATCGCGTCGAGGTTGGTCAGGGTCAGCGTCACCTTGCCCTCGCGCACCGGGAGTTCCTCGTCCCGCAGTCGCAACGGCGGTGCGCTCGAACCCACTTGTCCGGTCCAGCGGATCTCCACGAGCCGCGCGTGGACCACGGTCCCGAACACCTCCGCGTCCACGCCGTCGAACTCGATGTCCGCCGTGCCGCCCGCACCCCCGAACAGCGCCCTGGCCTGGCGCTTGTCCCGGTCGAGGGTGGCAATGCCCTGCAGCGTGTACTGCACGTTGGGGTGCGGGGCGACGACCCGGACGGTGTTCCCGGTCAGCTGCCCGTAGGCGTTGTACAGCCACCACTGGCCGTTGGCCTTGTTCGCCTCCACCGCCGAGTCGTTGAGGTTGCCGGCGATGTTCCAGTAGGCGAGGTCGGCGTCGACCTTCGACTCCTCGATCGCGGCGATCCACTGGATCATCTGGCCCGGGACGGAGACGTGGTAGTTGTGCGCGTACTCGTTGATGTTGACGGGCAGCGGGCCGATGCCCAACTCCCGCTCCAGCTCACGGTACTTGGCGATGTTGGTGCGGACCTCGGCGGGCGAGGACAGCTCGTGCCAGGTGACGATGTCGGGCAGGACGTCGTGCGACTTCGCGAACTCCAGGAAGCCCCTGACCTCGGGGTACAGCACACAGGTGTTGGGGCCGGCCACGCGGGCGTCCGGGTCGAGGCCCTTGATGAGGCGGTGGGCGGCCTCCCAGGCGGCGAAGTAGGGGGCCGGTTCGGTCCGCCAGTCGACCCGGTCGTAGCTCCACTCCCCCTCGCCGAACATGTTGCCCTCGGGCTCGTTGAACGGCACGTACACCACGTGTGACCTCAACTCCCCCAGGGTCAGCACCTGTTCGACCTGGCGGCGGATCACGTCCAGGTGCCCGGCGAGCCGCTCCTCACCGGTGGCACCCGGCCACTCGTAGGGAAAACCCCGGTAGAAGTCGGGCAGGTAGACGTACACGTCCTTGCCGCCCGCCGCGACGAAGGGCGCCAGGATCTCCAGGGCGTCGCCGCCCGGGTGCTGGGTGCCGTCCTGGGCCTTGGTCGTCACCGTCCGCGGGTACATGCCCTCGACCACGACACGGCTGGGCACTCCGTCGCCGTAGAGTCCGTAGAGCGTGCCGCTCGCTCCCCCGTGGAAGGGGCCGGTCTCGGTGCCGAGGTCGATGGTGAGCTTCTCGGGGGCGGGGCCTTCGGCAGCCACGGCATCCATCCTTCGTCCGACATCCCGTACGACAGTCGATGATCCGCACCGACCTGGACGAACGTAGGAAGCGCGGGTGGACCGCGTCAACAGGCGGCGGGCTTCGAAACTTGCGAAACCGCAGGTCGGAGCGTCAGGCGCGCAGCACGCCGAGGCTGCCCTCCAGTCGGCCGAGCAGCTCTCCCAGCCGGGTGGCGAGTTCGTCCCGCGCCTCTGGGGTCAGGACCGACAGCACGGCCGTCTCGTAGGCCAGTTGCTCGGGCAGGATGCCGTCGACCAGCTCCCGGCCGGCCTCGGTGAGCCGGACGTGGGCGACGCGCCGGTCGCGGGTGTCGCCCCGGCGCTCCACCAGACCGCGTTCGGTGAGCTGCTTGAGGCGCTTGGTGACGGCGGCCCCGGAGGAGAAGGTCTCCCGGGCCAGGTCGCCGGGGGTGAGCTCGTGGCCGGTGCGGCGCAGGGCGCCCAGCAGGTCGAACTCGGGCCGGCTGAGACCGGCCCGGCGCAGGGGGGCGTCCTCGGCCTGCTGGAGGAGGGCGGCGCAGCGGTTGACGCGGCCGATGATCTCCATGGGGCCGGTGTCGAGGCCCGGGTGGACGGTCTGCCACTGCCGGACGACGGCGGCGACGGTGTCGTGCCTCGCCGGGTCCGCCGGTCGTCCGTTCGGTGCCGTCATGGGCGTGCGCCCTCCGCTCTGTGGTGCCGGATCGTCGCGGCGAGCGTACGGTGTGCGGCCCGCTCGGTGCGCACGACCCTCTCCTGGGGCAGGGCGCGCTGCCACCATTCGCCGGACGCGGCCTCGACGCAGGCCCTCAGGTCGACGAGGGCGGCGGCGAGGGCGCGGCGGGCGGAGTCGAGCGCGCCGGGCGCGGGGTGCGGCTCGGCCAGGAGGCGGGCGGTGTGTTCCCTGGCGCGCTCCACGGCGGCCAGCGACCGCTCGACACGGTCGCCAGCGCGCCGGTTGGTGACGGCGACCGCGGCGACGAACCCGACGAGCGCCCCGACGAGGGTGTCCAGGACCCGCTCGGTGATCAGCCGGCCGGGCTCCTGGTATCCGGCGAACTCGGTGATGAGCAGGGCCATGGGGGTCACGCAGACGCTGCCGAGCCAGTAGTTGCGGGCGATGAGCGCCTCGGCGCCGAAGTTGAGGGCGAGGCAGCACAGGACGAGCGCGGCGGGCCCGAGGTGGGCGAGCGGGACGACGGCGGCGAACACCAGCACCCCGACGAGGTTGCCGACGACCCGCTGGACGCCCCGGCTCCAGGTGAGGGTGACGTTGGCCTGGTAGAGCGAGGCCGCGGTGACCAGCGCCCAGTAGGGGCGGCCGACGCCGAGCGCGAGGGAGACGTATCCGGCGAGCGCGCAGCCCAGGGCGGTGCGTACGAC
>NZ_RSAJ01000242.1 GCF_003933965.1 Streptomyces sp. RP5T | reverse complement strand
GCTGGGGGCGGGGGCGGGAAAGCCGGGCCGGTCCGGCGCCCGCACGCCGCGCGCCGGCGCGGACGCCGGCTCACGACCCTGCTGGCCGGCCTGCTCGCAGCGGCCGTCCTGGTGCTGTCGGGGGTGGGCCTCGGGACGGTCGGCGCCACGGTGATCGGCATGAGCAAACTGGCCGAACTGCGACGACACGCGGGACCTCACCAGAGCGGGTCCCCGGGCGCGCGGCACCCCGGCCCCGCCGGGTCGAACGCTCCGCCGACGACCCCCGTCCCACCGGCGCCCGCTGTGGCGACCCTCGGCCTGGAGGCCGTGGACGGCGAGAAGACGGGCGCGCTGGTGGTCGGCGTCCACGTCCCCGGCCCGGGCTACGCGGCGGGCCTGGTCCGCGGCGACGTGGTGCTCGCCCTCGGCCGGACCCGCGTCGACGGGGCCGAGGACCTCGCGCGCGCCGTCGCGAAGGCCCGAGTCGGCCACGAGGTCGTGCTGACGGTCCGCCACCGCGGCGGTGGCCATCAGCAGCTGACCGCCGTACCGGGGGTCGTCACGTGAGCCGTCGCCCTGCGGCCCGGCGTCCCCCTCGTCGTCCAGCGCGGTGTCCGAGCAGCCGCTCCCTCAGCCCGGGGCGGAAAACCACTGGTCCGGATCCGGCCGCCGACGCCACGATGAGCCCATGCCGGCCACGCTCATCGCCTTCCTGGGGGCCTGCACCCTCATCGCCGCGTCACCCGGGCCGAGCACCGTGCTGATCATCAAGCAGTCCCTGCACGGCAGACGCTCCGGCCTGCTGACCGTCCTCGGCAACGAGACCGGCGTGTTCGTCTGGGGCGTCGTCGCCGCACTCGGCCTGACCGCGCTGGTGACGGCCTCGGAGATCGCCTACGGCGTGATGCGGATCGTCGGTGCCGCCGTGCTCGTCGCCTTCGGCGTCCAGGCGCTGCGGCAGGCGCGCCGCACCGGGGCGGACGCCGGCGGCGGTGGCGGGGAGAGCACCGGAACGACCGGCTGGGCGGCCTACCGCGCGGGACTGCTGCTCAACCTCGCCAATCCCAAGGCGGCGGTCTTCGCCCTGTCCTTCCTGCCGCAGTTCGTTCCCGAGGGCGCCCCCCACCTGCCCACCATGGTCGGCCTGGCCGCGCTGTGGGCGGTCTACGAGGTCGGCTACTACGGCCTCTACGTGTGGTTCGTCGGCCGGCTGCGCACCGTGCTGTCCCGCGTGGGCGTGCGCCGACGGCTGGAGCAGGCCTCCGGGGGCGTCCTGCTGCTCCTCGGCGTCCGCATGGCTCTGGAGGGCTGACGCAGGCCCGGTTACCCGACCGGTCCGTGCGAAAGACGTGCCGACCGGCTCGCGCGGCCCCCGCCGTCCGGGCAGGATGCTGCCCAACGACCATCACCCGCCCAGGGAGGCCCGGATGACCGGCACCGCAGCGCCCTTCGCCGCCGACGACTTCAGGGCCCGCATGGAGCGCGCGGCCCGGTCGGCCGCCGAGGCCGGGCTCGCCGGACTCCTCGTGGCTCCCGGCCCCGACCTGGTGTGGCTCACCGGCTACGCGCCCACCGCCGCCACCGAACGGCTCACCCTGCTGGTCCTCGCCCCCGGACAGGCCCCCGTCCTCGTCGTGCCCACCCTGGAGGCCCCGGACGCCGCCAAGGCCGCCGGCGCGAGCGCCCTGACCCTGCGGGACTGGACCGACGGCAAGGACCCCTACGCCGCCACCGCCGCCCTCCTGGACGCCGGCGGCCGGTTCGGCATCAGTGACAACGCCTGGGCCATGCACCTGCTGGGTCTCCAGAAGGCCCTGCCCGGCACGTCGTACGCCTCCCTCACCGAGGCCCTGCCGATGCTGCGCGCCGTCAAGGACGCGGCGGAACTGGAACTGCTGGCGGCCGCGGGCGCGGCGGCCGACGCGACGTTCGAGGAGATCCGCAAGGTGCCCTTCGGCGGCCGCAGGGAGTCGGAGGTGGCCGCCGACCTCGCCGGACTGCTGCGCCGCTTCGGCCACTCCCAGGTCGACTTCACCATCGTCGCCTCGGGACCCAACGGGGCCAACCCGCACCACGAGGTGGGGGACCGGGTCATCGAACGCGGCGACATGGTCGTCCTGGACTTCGGCGGCCTCAAGGACGGCTACGGCTCCGACACCTCCCGCACGGTCCACGTCGGCGAGCCCACCGACGAGGAACGCCGGGTGCACGACCTCGTCCGCGCGGCCCAGGAGGCGGGCTTCGCAGCGGTACGGCCCGGGGTGCCCTGCCAGGACGTCGACCGGGCCGCCCGCGCGGTCATCGCCGACGCCGGGTACGGCGAGTACTTCATCCACCGCACCGGGCACGGCATCGGCGTCACCACGCACGAACCGCCGTACATGATCGAGGGCGAGGAACAGCCCCTGGTGCCCGGCATGTGCTTCTCGGTGGAGCCCGGCGTCTATCTGCCAGGCCGTTTCGGGGTACGCATCGAGGACATCGTCACGGTCACCGAGGACGGCGGCCGCAGGCTCAACGACACCACCCGCGAGATGGTCATAGTGGACTGACCGACCCACCAAGGAGCCCCTCCACCCCCGAGCGACTACGGCGCGACCATGACCCAGGCACCGACACCCACCGCGGACACGGTCCGCGAGCTGGTCCGTTCCCTGCTCAAGGACGGCACCTCCGACACGGGCGGGCCCGAGGTACGGCCCGCCGCCGAGGGCGGGCACACCACCTGGTGGGTCGGCACCCGCCATGTCCTGCGCCTCGCCGCCGACCGCGAGGCATCCGTCCGAAGACGACGGGAACTGCGGCTGCGCGACCTGGTCCGCCCGCATGTCCCGGTCGCGGTGCCGACCGGCGTGGCGCAGGGCGAGTGGGCGCCCGGGCTGGCCTACACCCTCGACACCAAGGTGCCCGGCGGCTCGGCGGAGGAGCACGACGTGTCCGCCGTCGGCGAGGCCGACCTGGCCGGACTGCTCACCGGGCTGCGCGAGGTGCCGGTACGGCAGGCCGAGGCGCTCGGCGTGCCCCGCCTGGCCCCGCGTTCCCTGGAGGCGCTGCGCCGGGAGGCCTCCCGGGCCGCGGAAGTCCTCCGCGCGGCCGACGAGTTCGACCCGGCCCGGCTCCAGCAGCTCACCTCGCCCGCCGCGGTCCAGCTCGCCGCACAGCCCGGCGGCGCGGTCCTCGTGCACCACGCCCTGACCGGTGAACACCTCGTGATCAGCGCCGACGGCCGGGTCCGCGGTGTCCTCGACTGGACCGACGCGGTCGTCGGCGACCCCGCCGAGGACATCGCGGGCCTCGCGCTCGCCGTCGGCTCGCCCGCCGCCGTCCGCGCCGCCACCCTCGCCGGCTACGGTGCCCGTCCCTGTCTTCGCGGACTGTGGCTCGCCCGCTGCGACACCGTGATCCGCCTCGCCGCGGGCCTGAACGGACGTGCCGCCGAGCCCCTGCCCCTGCTGCGCGTGCGGCTGCGCCGGGCCTGGGAGGCGATCCTGCTGGAACGCGTCACCGAGCTGCGGGACGCGGAGACGGACGACGCGGAGCCTTGAGGGGCGGTTGCGGCAGTGGCGTCCGCCGCGCGACGCCCGGACGGGCCGTACGCGCACGCGTGCGCCGCGCCGTCCCCATGCCCGCGCCTACGGAGGCGGCACGGCCGCCCCGCGACGACGCCACTGCCACAACCGGCCCCGGACGGCGCCGCCGGGTCCGTTCCGCTCCGCCGCGGCTGCTCGGGACGTCACCCCTGCAGCAGCACCACGCACGACTCCCCGGGCACGTGCAGCACTCCGTCCGGGCCCGGCGCGTCCACCGGCTCCCAGGCCGCCAGGACACGCGCCTCGCGGGGGCCCAGGGGAATGGCCGCCGGTGACTTCGCGAGGTTCACCGCCACCCGGACGTCCCCGCGCCGGAAGGCGAGCCAGCGCTGGTCCGGGTCGTAGGCCACCTTGGTGTCGGCGAGGTCGGGGTCGGTGAGATCCGGCTGCTCGTGCCGCAGCGCGAGGAGCCGGCGGTACCAGGCGAGCACACGCGCGTGGGGCTCGCGTTCGGGCTCGGACCAGTCGAGGCAGGAGCGGTCGCGGGTCGCCGGGTCCTGCGGGTCGGGCACGTCCTCCTCGGCCCAGCCGTGCTCCGCGAACTCCCGCCGCCTGCCCCGGCGTACGGCCTCGGCGAGCTCGGGATCGGTGTGGTCGGTGAAGAACTGCCAGGGCGTGCTCGCCGCCCACTCCTCGCCCATGAACAGCATCGGGGTGAAGGGCGCGGTCAGCACGAGCGCCGCCGCACAGGCCGCCAGACCGGGGGAGAGGGACGCCGCCAGCCGGTCCCCCTGGGCGCGGTTGCCGACCTGGTCGTGGGTCTGGGAGTAGCCGAGCAGCCGGTGCCCCGCCGCGCGCGTACGGTCCAGCGGGCGCCCGTGGCTGCGGCCGCGGAAGCTGGAGTAGGTGCCGTCGTGGAAGTAGCCGCCGGTGAGGGTCTTGGCGAGCGAGGCCAGGGGTGCCCGCGCGAAGTCGGCGTAGTAGCCCTGCGACTCGCCGGTCAGCGCGGTGTGCAGGGCGTGGTGGAAGTCGTCGTTCCACTGGGCGTGCAGCCCGAGACCGCCCTGGGCGCGGGGCGTGATGAGCCGTGGGTCGTTGAGGTCGGACTCGGCGATGAGGAACAACGGCCGCCCCAGCTCGCCGGAGAGAGCGTCGACCGCGGTCGACAGCTCCTCCAGGAAGTGGCACGCGCGCGTGTCGGCGAGCGCGTGCACGGCGTCCAGGCGCAGTCCGTCGATCCGGTAGTCCCGCAGCCAGGAGAGCGCGCTGCCCAGCAGGTACGCGCGCACCTCGTCGGAGCCGGGGGCGTCCAGATTGACCGCGGAGCCCCAGGGCGTGTGGTGCGTGTCCGTGAAGTACGGCCCGAACGCGGGCAGATAGTTGCCCGAGGGACCGAGGTGGTTGTGCACCACGTCCAGGACGACCCCGAGGCCCGCCTCGTGCGCCCGGTCGACGAAACGCTTCAGGGCCTCGGGGCCGCCGTAGGGCTCGTGGACCGCCCACAGGGAGACGCCCTCGTAGCCCCAGCCGTGCCGTCCGGGGAACGGGCACAGCGGCATCAACTCGACGTGGGTGATACCGAGTTCGACGAGGTGGTCCAGCCGGGCGGCGGCCGCGTCCAGGGTGCCCTCGGGTGTGTAGGTGCCCACGTGCAGCTCGTAGAGGACCGCGCCCGGCAGCGGACGGCCCGCCCACCGCGCACGCCAGGCGTACCGCTCGTGCTCGACGACCGCGCTGAGTCCGTCCGGGCCGTCCGGCTGACGGCGCGAGCGCGGGTCGGGCAGCACGGGGCCGTCGTCCAGCGCGAAGCCGTACCGGGTGCCGTCCTCGGCCTCCGCCTCGCCCCACCACCATCCCGAGCGCTCCGGATCACGCTCCAACGCGTGCGTGGCGCCCTCGCAATGGAGCGTCACACGGCCGGCCTGCGGTGCCCACACCTCGAACTGCACGGACGGTTCCCCTTCGTCTGTTCACCGTGATGTAGCCCGTCCATCGTGCTTCAAACGAGATCAATCCGCCTAAGAATCCTCCGCTTTGCGGCAGGTGTCGTCGCCTGCGCGCGTGTGGCGGCCGTTGTCTCGTTTTCTGGACACCCGGGGTTCACTGCCCGACAATCACCAACGTGACGTCGTCCTTCGAGTTCAACACGTACCCCGCGCGGCTCTCCGACGCGGAGCGCGACAAGGTGCTGAAGGTGCTCCGTGACGGCGTCGCCATGGGCCGCCTGTCGCACGACACCTTCGTGCGCCGCATGGAACTGGCCCTCGTCGCGCGCCGGTCCGACGAACTCGCCGCGCTCACCGCGGACCTGCCCCAGGAGAGCCGCGTCTCCCGTCTGGTGTTCGGCACCGTCGAGGCCGTCTCCGGCTTCACCGTGCGGCTGCGCAGGGCGTGGCAGGCCGAGCGCCTGCCCAAGCTGCTGCTGCCGCACCCCGGCAGCGGCCACGCGCTGCGCATCGGCCGCGATCCGGCGAACGGCCTCAGGCTGACCCACGAGACGGTCTCCCGCGTGCACGCCGAACTCACCCGTCAGGGCGGCATGTGGGTCCTGCGCGACCTCGGATCCACGAACGGCACCACGGTCAACGGCCGGCGGGTCATCGGCGCTGCCGTCGTCCGCGAGGGCGATCAGGTCGGGTTCGGGCGGATGGCCTTCCGGCTCGCGGTCAACTGAGCCCGACCTCACCTCTGGCCTGGGCTTTACGTGCCGTCGCGGCCCTCGACCTGGTCCCTCGCGCGGTGTTGACGTACCCCCCAAGTCGTGACTGACTGTGCGTACACCATGCACATCAGGTGAACCGACGGCACCACATTGTGGAGGTGTGCCCTGCCGCCCCTCCTCCGCTACCCGACCGTCGACGAGCTCGGCGCGCGGGCCGCAGCGCTCGTCGCCCGCCATCCCGCGGACGCCCGGCTGCGCCGCGCCGGCACCTCCCGCGCGGGCAACCCCCTGTGGCTGCTCTCCGTGGGCCACGGCAGCCGCCAGGCCCTCGTGGTCGCCGGCCCGCACGCCAACGAACCCGTGGGCGGCGGCACCGTCCTCAGACTCGCCGAACGCGCCCTGGCCGACCCCCGGCTCACCGTCGAGGCCGACGCCACCTGGAACCTGCTGCTCTGCCTCGACCCCGACGGCCTGCGCCGCAACGAGGGCTGGCTGCGCGGCCCGTACTCCCTCGGCCGCTACTTCCGGAACTTCTTCCGACCCGGCTTCGGCGAACAGCCGGAGTGGCTGCCCGACGGCGCGGACGCCGCCGCGCTGCCCGAGACCCGCACCCTGCTCGCGCTCCAGGACGAACTGCGGCCCTTCCTCCAGTGCTCCCTGCACGGCGTCGACGTGGGCGGCGGTTTCGTCGAGCTCACCCGCGACCTGCCCGGCCTCGCCCGGCACGTCGCCCACACCGCGTCCCGGCTGCGTATCCCGCGCGAGCTCGGCCCGTACGACACCCTCTACTGGCCGTGCCTGGGCCCCGCCGTCTACCGGATCCCGCCGCCCCGCCGCGGCGACCTGGCCGCCGCCATCACCGAGGCCGCCGTCGAGTCGACCTGGTACCACCCGCACCGGTACGGCACCGTGACCGCCGTCGTCGAGTCGCCCATGTGGGGCGTGGCCGGCGTGGAGGACGGCGGCACCCCCGCCGACGCGGACGCCGTGCTGCGCACCGTCAGCCACACGCTGCGCCGCGACGCGCTGCTCCTCAAGGACGTCCTGGCGCGGATCCGCCCGCATGTCTCGGCCGCCCCCGACGCGGCCCGCCTGCTCGCCCCGGTCGAGGACTATTTACTGGTCTGCCCCGGACTCGCCGACGCCTGGGACCCCGACGTCACCGACGGCGGCCGTCCGCTGCCCCCGCTCAGCACCGGGCACCTGGCCGCGCTGCGCATCGCGGGACGGCGCCTCGCCCTGCGCACGGCCGGCCTGCTGCACCAGCTCGTGACCCGCGCGGGCACCGACCCGCTCGGCGCGCTGCCGGAACTGGACCGGCTCATCGACCTGTGGTGCGCCGACTACCGCGACGGCTGCGGGGCACGCTGGATCCCGGTCCCGCGCCAGATCGAGTACCAGTCCCGGGTCGTGCTCGCCGCCTTCGAACTCGCCGCGCGGGACGCGCCCGCGCGCTCCCGTTCGGGTGAGCCGGGCTGGGGATCCGAGGCCGCCGTGCCGATGCATCGGGAATGACGCACACGAGCTCAGCGACAGCGCCACGGCGAGCGGCACACCTGGTTCTGACGGCGGCCGCCCTCCTCCTGGCCGCCGCGGCCCCCGCCACGGCCGGGTCCCCGGCCGGTGGCGACCACCTCTACCTCATGGTCACCACGGGCGACGGCCGCTCCAGCGACACCCGCGGCACCCTCCTGCTGTGCGACCCGCCCCAGGGCCACGCCCGCGCCGCCGAGGCCTGCGCGCAACTGGACTCCGTCGGCGGCGACATCGGCGCCCTCGCACCCGCGGACGTCTACTGCCCGATGCTCTACGCGCCGGTCACCGTCCGGGCCAGTGGACAGTGGAACGGCCGGCCGGTCGAGTACCGGCAGACCTTCTCGAACGGCTGCGTGATGGGAGCGCGGACCGGGGCGGTCTTCGCCCTGGACGGCTGACACCCCGCGCGCGTGGGCGGGACCGCCTCACCGCGCCCGCTCACGCGCGTGCAGCGCCACCGCCACGACCGTGCGGGCCTGGTGCTCGACCTGGTGCTCCAACGGCACCCAGCGGGCCCCGAAACGTTCCGCGAAGGAAACGCTCCACGCGTTGACGAGCCGTTCGAGACGCGGGGCCGCGCGGTCGTCGGCCTCCCGCAGCACCCGCAGCAGCATGGCCGCGGCCCGCAGCGGCAGCCGGCGGGAGAACGCGTCCACACTGCCGATGTACGCCCGCGTGTCGTCCGCGGGCCGGGTCCGGACCCAGTCGGCGGCCAGCCCCGGCACCAGCCCCCGCCCCCAGGTGGCCGCCCGCAGCAGCGGCCCCTCGGCGCCCGCGAGGCGCGGCAGCGCGTCCGCCAGCACCCGGTCCACCGCCCGCGACTGGCACAGCAGCCGCCCCGCCAGCCACCGCATGGCCGCCGCCGGCGCCGGATGCGGGGCCGGATCGTCCACCAGGTCGCTCGCCCACATCGGCACCTCGACCACCGCCGTCAGTCCGCCGTACCGGTGCGCGTGGTACCAGGTGCTGCGCCGCGCGTCGTCCGGCATGCTCGGGTACGCCGCCCCGGCACCCGGCGCCGGCATCACATGCACCCCGGGCCCGGCCGCCGGCCAGCCCGCCGCGTCCGAGGCCCCCGTCTCCACCGGAATGTGCAGCTCCGCCGCCGACTTGGCGAACGGCTCGGCGATCCCCGGCACGTCCTTCGTCAGCTGCACCCAGCTGCCGCCCAGATCGGTGCCGTGCAGGGTCACCTGAACATAGGGCCGCAGCTCGTCGATCAGCCCGGTCAGGGCCCGGGTCTCGGGCGGCAGCCGGTCCGGCGGCAGCATCGCGGGTGCCCACTCCGGCTGCTCCGCCCCGGCCGGCCGGAAGAAGCCGAGGTGGTAGTCGAGGAGACTCCGCGGCGCCGGGGTGACGTGCAGGCTCGCCCCGTCGGGATCCGCGCACAGCAGGAAGTGCCAGGACGTGTCCGCCCGCAACTCCGGCTCGGCCAGCACCCGTCGGGCCACCGCCAGCGCGGCGGGGCCGCCGGCCTGCTCGTTGGAATGGGCGCCCGCGACCACCAGGACGGCTCTTTCGGCGCGGCCGACCGACAGCACGTACAGGGGTCTGCCCGCGCGCGAGACACCCACCTGCCTCAGCCGGCAGACGCCGGGCCGCAGTGCGACCAACGCCCGTGCGGACCGGACCAGTTCGGTCACCGTGGGGTAGCGCAGCTCCGGCAGCAGACTCACCCCCGACCCGTCCGACCGGCCTCGCCATCCGCAGTACCCCACGGTCCGGTTGAGCTGTCAAGCAGACCGTGGGGAGCCTCCTGGGGGCGCCCGGAGGCATTCACCGGCAACCGGGCAACCGGTGGGGCCGTCGGTGCCGGCAGGGGTGTCCGCGTGCCTGGTGGCGACCCGGGCGTCACCAGGGGTGGTCACTCCGCGGCGACCCGCTCCAGCATCGCCACCGGCGACTCGCCCAGAAGCTCCGCCACGCGCGCGTACCCGGAGAACTCCCGCTCCGGCACCAGCACGTCGCGCCACACGCCCGGCGGCAGCGGCAGCACCGTCTCCCCCCAGCCGCCCGCCTCCGCCAGCCGCAGCGACAGCCGGGTCACCGCGGTGACCACCTCGTCCGAGCGCGTGAACGCCACGCAATGCCCCGCCGAGGGCCCCTCCGCCGCGAGCGGCCCGTACGTCGCCGCGTCCCCGAAGACCTCCGGCCGGCGACGGCGCAGCCGCAGCGCGGCGGCCGTGAGCGCGCCCTTGTCGCCGGCGTCCTCCGGCGGAAATTGCACCGGCCGCCGGTTGTCCGGGTCGACCAGCGCCAGATACCGGCCCTCCGTGCCCTGGTACACGTCGGGCACCCCGGGCATCGTCAGCTGCACCAGGGCCGTGCCCAGCTCGTTGGCCCGGATGTGCGGGTCGAGGCGAGCGCGCAACGCGGCCACCCGCTCGCCCGGCGGCCCGCACGGCCCGGACCCCACGAACTCCGCCACCGCCTCCTCGTACGCCGGCTCCTGCTCCGTCCAGCTCGTGTACAGGCCCGCCTCGCGCACATGCTTCAGCAGCGCCTCCCGCACCCGCTCCGGGGCCGCGGGACCGAGCCCGAACACCGTCTGCCAGGCTGCCCACGCCAGCTGTGCGTCCGGCGCTCCGTCGCCGGTACGGGTCACCTCGGCCAGCGTGTCCGCCCACCACTCGGGGCACTCGGTGAGCACCGCCAGGGCCGCGCGCACATCGGCACTGCGCTTGGTGTCGTGCGTCGACACCACCGTTCCCGTCAGCGGCCAGTCGCGCTGCACGCGAGTGCAGTAGGCGTGGAACTCCCCGGGCGAGACGGCCGGCCTCCCGGGGTTCCCGCCCACCTCCGTCGCCGACAGCAGCGGCACGTACCGGTAGAACGCCGTGTCCTCCACGGACTTGGCCCGCAGCGCCGACGCCGTCTGCGCGAACCGCGTGCGGAACTCCACATGGTCCGGCCCGTCACCGACCCGCCCCAGCACCAGATCCCGTACGACGTCGACGGCGCCCGCCTCCTCGGGGACCACGAAGGCGAGCCGGGCCTCGGCCGCGGCCTCCTCCGTGACGACCGACGCGGCGTCCGAGGAGCCGTAGGGCCGGTAGACCTCCATGCGCACCAGCAGTTCCTGGAGCGCGGTGCGCAGCGCCCAGGGCGCGCGGTCGCGCAGCGCGGGCTCCGGGGACGTGGCACACACGCGCGTCGCCACCCGGGTCAGCCGGTCCGTCTCGGCGGCCAGCTCGTGCGTGAGCACCTTGTACGCCGCCCGGCGGGCCGTCGCGGCCCAGTCGCCGCCGCGGTCGGTCTGCGGGGCCGCGAACCGCCGGTAGTGTCCGAGGAGTTCCCCGAACCCGGCCGGGTCCGTGAACAGGCCGTCGATGTGCCGCAGGGCGTCGTATCCCGTGGTGCCGGCCACGGGCCAGGCCGCCGGGAGCTGCTCGCCGTCGGCGAGGATCTTCTCCACGACCGTCCAGCGCCCGCCGGTCGCCTCGTGCAGCCGCTGGAGGTACGTGTCGGGGTCGGCGAGGCCGTCGGGATGGTCGACCCGCAGCCCGTCCACCACCCCCTCGTGCAACAGCTGGAGGATCTTGGCGTGGGTGGCCTCGAACACCTCCGGATCCTCGACCCGCACCCCGATCAGCTCGGAGATGCTGAAGAAGCGCCGGTAGTTGAGCTCGGTACGGGCCAGCCGCCACCACACCGGCCGGTACCACTGGGCGTCCAGGAGCTGCGGCAGGGGCAGGTCCCCGGTGCCCTCGCGGATCGGGAACACGTGGTCGTAGTAGCGCAGCACCTCGCCGTCCACCCTGAGGTTGCCGAGTTCCGCGCCGACCGGGCCTCCCAGTACCGGCAGCAGCACCTGGCCGCCCTGCGCCTCCCAGTCGATGTCGAACCACCGCGCGTACGGCGACTTCGGGCCCTCCCGCAGGACCTCCCACAGGGCGCGGTTGTGGCGCGGGTCCATCGCCATGTGGTTCGGCACGATGTCCGCCACGAGTCCGAGCCCGTGCTCGCGCGCGGTGCGCGACAGCGCCCGCAGCCCCTCCTCACCGCCCAGTTCCCCGCGCACGCGCGCGTGGTCCACGACGTCGTACCCGTGCCGCGAACCGGGGACCGACTCCAGGACGGGGGACAGGTGCAGATGCGAGACGCCCAGCGAGGCCAGATACGGCACGGCCTGCGCCGCGGCCGCGAAGGGGAAGTCGGGCTGCAGTTGCAGCCGGTACGTGGCCGTCGGAGCCGACGGGTCGGGTCGCTCAGGTGTCATGCAGAGCTACGTACCCGCCCTGCGGCCTTTCGTGTCATCGGGTGCTCCAAGTGCACGGGGGGGCGGGGACGTCGGGACGATCCCGTCCCGTCGTGACGACGAGGGTGCGGACGGGACCGTACCGTCGCGACGAGGCCGTTGCGTCGCGACGCGACGGCTCCGTCCCGACGTCGCCGCCCGCCACCCACGGCACGACGGCACGGTCCCGTCCCCACGTCCCCTACACGGGCCGCCGCAACACCGCCATGCTGCGGTCCACCAGCGTCAGCCCGTCCCCGGCCTGCACCTTCGCCCC
>NZ_RSAJ01000241.1 GCF_003933965.1 Streptomyces sp. RP5T | reverse complement strand
CCGGAGTGGTCGCCTGCAGCCGGACCTGGCCCAACCGCCCGCCCGACCCTCAGCGCTCCCCCCGCCGCGCCTCACGCACCCTGCGCAACCGGTTCACCGTCACCGGGTCGTGGGCCAGGGCGCGTTCGTCGTCCAGCAGGGCGTTGAGCAGTTGGTAGTAGCGCACCGGGGCCAGGCCGAGCTGTTCGCGTATCGCGCGCTCCTTCGCGCCGGGGCCGGCGAAGGAGCGGCGCTCCAGCGCGAGGATGTCCCGCTCGCGGGGGTCGAGTTCCGCATGCTCCATGCCCGGAACCGTAACCCCCGCCACCGACAGCGACTACTCCGCGTTCCGCGCGGTCAGCTGGAGCGCGCGCAGCACCTCGGCGGGGTCCCCGTCGGAGCCGACCGCGGAGCCGATTCGTTTCTTCACCGCCGCGCTGACCGACGCCCACGACGTCTTGCCGACCGGCGGCAGCTCCGCGGAGGGCAGCGCGGCGAGGAAGGGCTTGAGGTCGGCGTCCCGGGCCCCGGCGCTCATGGCCGCGGAGGCGGAGTTGGTCACCGGCAGCAGGTCGTACTCCCGGGAGAACGCGAGGACGTTCTTCTCGCTGTAGACGAAGTCGAGGAAGTCGCCCACCTGCTCGGCGTGGCCGTTCTGCCGGAAGGCCATCATCCAGTCGGCGACGCCCATGGAGTTCCGGGTCGGCCCGTCCACGCCCGGCATGGGCACCATCCCGAACTTGACCCCCTTCCGGGCGGCGGTCTTCATCAGCGAGGGGTGCCCGTTGAGCATCCCGACGTCCCCGGCGGCGAACGCCGAGAACGCGGCGGCCCGGTTCAGGTTCCCCGGCGCGACGGGACCGGTCAGCCCCTTGCCGACGAGGTCGTCCTTGAGCCAGGTCAGCGTGGCGACGTTCTCCTCGGAGTCGATGCCGTAGGTGCCGACGTCGTCGACGTAGCCGCCGTCCCCGCTCAGCAGCCACTGCATGGTCTCCGCCTGCGCCTCCTCGGGGCCGAGCGGCAGCGCGTACGGGTACTTCACCCCGTCCGCCTTGAGTGCCTCGGCGTCGGCGGCCAGTTCCTTCCAGGTCGTCGGCGGGGTCAGCCCGGCGTCGGCGAAGAGGGTCTTGTTGTAGAAGAGCAGCCGGGTGGAGGCGGCGAACGGCATCCCGTACTGCATCCCGTTGATCCGCCCGGCGGAGCCGAGCTGGGAGACGAAGTCGGCCTGCTCGCGGATGCCGATCAGTTCGTCGGCCTTGTACAGCAGACCCTTGTCCGCGTAGTCGGCGTAGGCGCCGATCTGCGCCATGTCGGGCGCCTCCCCGGCGTCGACCAGCTCCTTGACCTTGCGGTCGACGTCGGTCCAGGTGTACACGCTGACCTCGACCCGCACCCCGGGATGCTTGGTCTCGTACTCCTTGACGAGCTTGTCCCAGTACGCGCGGGAGCTGTTGGCCGAGCTGTCGCCGTAGTCGGCGGCGACCAGCTTCAGGGTCACCTCGTCCGACCCGCCCCCCACTCCGCAACCGCCGAGGACCGCCGTCATTCCCAGTGCGGACACCGCCGCGATCGTTCCCGTCCTACGCCGCCGCACCGACAACCGCCCCAAACTCACGTTCGAAAACTTTCCAAAAGTCATACATATTTCAGAAGTAAGGTCTACACCACGTGAGTGGACTAGACCTCTTGCGGGTCGACGGGTCACACTGTCCCCCGTGAGACATGTCATCGCCCTCGACGTGGGCGGCACCGGGATGAAGGCGGCCTTGGTCGGCGCGGGCGGCGAGCTCCTGCACCGGGCCCGCCGCGCGACCGGCCGCGAGCGCGGTCCGGACGCGGTCGTCGAGGGCATCCTCGACTTCGTCGCCGAGCTGCGCGCCTACGGCACCGAGCGGTTCGGCGCCCCCGCGGCCGCGGCCGGCGTCGCCGTCCCCGGCATCGTCGACGAGGACCGGGGCATCGCGGCCTACGCCGCCAACCTGGGCTGGCGCGACGTCCCGCTGCGCGCGCTGCTCGCCGAACGTCTCGGCGGCGTCCCGGTCGCCCTCGGGCACGACGTGCGCACCGGCGGCCTCGCCGAGGGCCGTATCGGAGCGGGCCGGGGCACCGACCGCTTCCTCTTCGTGGCCCTGGGCACCGGCATCGCGGGCGCCATCGGCATCGACGGGCGGGTGGAGGCGGGCGCCCACGGCTTCGCGGGCGAGATCGGCCACGTCGTCGTCCGCCCGGCCGGCACCCCCTGCCCGTGCGGCCAGCGGGGCTGCCTGGAGCGGTACGCCTCCGCCGCCGCGGTGAGCGAGGCCTGGGCCGCGGCCACGGGGAACGCGGAGGCGGACGCGGCGGACTGCGCGAAGGCCGTCGAGGCCGAGGACCCGAAGGCCCGCGAGGTCTGGCAGCACGCCGTGGACACCCTCGCCGACGGCCTGGTCACCGCCCTCACCCTCCTCGACCCCCGCACCCTGATCATCGGCGGCGGCCTGGCGGAGGCGGGAGACACGTTGTTCGCACCACTGCGGGAGGCGATCCGGACCCGCGTCACCTTCCAGAAGCTCCCGACGATCGCCCCGGCGGCCCTGGGCGACACGGCGGGCTGCCTCGGTGCCGGCCTCCTGGCCTGGGATCTCCTCAAGAAGACCGACGGTTTGGAGGTAACGCCCTGATGACACCCCCCTCAGGGGCGCGGGGAACTGCGCGACCAGCAACGACGGACCCGCACCCCGCGCCCGGCAAGTCGCCCCTCGTCCTGTCCGGCGCAACCGTGGTCCTGCCCACGGGACCGGTCAAGAACGGCCAAGTCGTCATCGAGGGCACGCGCATCACCGCCACCGCCCCCGAAAACGCCCACGTCATCGACGTGACCAACCACTGGCTCGTCCCAGGTTTCGTCGACCTCCACAACCACGGCGGCGGCGGAGCCTCCTTCACCTCGGGCACGGTCGAGGACGTGCTCAGGGGCATCGCCACGCACCAGGCCCACGGCACCACCACCCTCGTCGCCTCCACCGTCACCGGCGACATGGACTCCCTCGCCCACCGGGCCAGCCTGCTGAGCGAGCTCGCCGAGCAGGGGGACATCGCCGGCATCCACTTCGAGGGCCCGTTCATCTCCCCCTGCCGCAAGGGCGCGCACTCCGAGGCACTTCTGCGCGACCCCGACCCGGCCGAGGTCCGCAAGCTGATCGACGCGGCGCGCGGGCAGGCCAGGATGCTCACTCTCGCCACCGAACTCCCCGGCGGCCTGGACTCCGTACGCCTGCTCGCCGAGCACGGGGTCATCGCGGCGATCGGCCACACGGACGCGACCTACGAGCAGACCGTCGAGGCGATCGACGCGGGCGCGACCGTCGCCACCCACCTCTTCAACGCGATGCCGCCCCTCGGCCACCGCACCCCGGGTCCCATCACCGCCCTCCTGGAGGACGAGCGGATCACGGTCGAGCTCATCGACGACGGCACGCACCTCCACCCCGCCGCCCTCCAGCTGGCGTTCCACCACGCGGGGGCGCGCAGGGTCGCCTTCATCACGGACGCCATGGACGCGGCCGGGTTCTGCGACGGCCGCTACATGCTCGGCCCACTGGAGGTGGAGGTGAGCGAGGGGGTCGCCCGTCTGGTCGAGGGCGGTTCGATCGCCGGCTCGACCCTGACCCTGGACCGCGCCTTCAAGCGCGCGGTGACCGTCGACCGGCTGCCGGTCGAGGACGTGGTCGCGGCGATCTCCGCCAACCCGGCCCGGCTGCTGGGGATGTCCGACCGCATCGGCTCCCTGGAGCCCGGCAAGGACGCCGACCTGGTCCTTCTCGACCGTCATTTCGACCTCAAGGGCGTCATGCGCCGCGGAGAATGGGTGGTCGATCCCCAACTGGGGTGATCTGTCCGGCTGTTGGGGCCGGGGCCGTCCTGGGAGACTGGACGGGCACATGTCCGTCCGTCTTCGGGGGAGGTCGGCCCGGGTGATCCTCACGGTCACGCTGAACACCGCTCTCGACATCACCTATCGCGTGCGGTCGCTGCGGCCGCACACCAGTCACCGGGTCACCGAGGCCGTCGAGCGCCCCGGCGGCAAGGGCGTGAACGTGGCCCGGGTGCTGGCCGCCCTCGGCCACGAGGTGACGGTCACCGGCTTCGCCGGGGGCGCGACGGGCCGTACGGTCCAGGAGCGGCTCACCGCTGTCCCCGGTCTGGTGGACGCGCTCGTCCCGGTCACCGGCGCGACCCGGCGCACGATCGCGGTGGTGGACGAAGTCCGCGGCGAGACCACCCAGTTCAACGAACCGGGCCCGACGGTGACGCCGGCCGAGTGGACGGCCTTCCAGGAGGCGTACGAGGATCTCGTCCCGTCCGTCTCGGCGGTCGCCCTGTGCGGGAGCCTGCCGCCGGGGGTGCCGGTGGGGGCGTACGCGGGACTGGTGCGCACCGCGAAGGCGGCCGGGGTCCCGGTCCTCCTCGACACCAGCGGAGAGGCCCTGCGCCGCGGGGTCGCCGCCCGCCCCGACATCCTCAAGCCGAACAGCGAGGAACTGGCCGAACTGACCGGCTCCCACGAGCCGCTGCGGGCCTCCCGGGACGCACGGCGCCGGGGCGCCCGCGCGGTGGTCGCCTCGCTGGGCGCGCAGGGTCTGCTGGCGAGCACCCCCGAGGGCCGCTGGCGTGCCACGCCCCCCGCCCCGGTGTCCGGCAACCCGACGGGCGCCGGTGACTCGGCGGTGGCGGGCCTGCTGTCGGCCCTCGCGGAACAGCTCCCGTGGCCGGCCCGCCTGTCCCGGGCGATCGCCCTGTCGGCGGCGACCGTACTGTCCCCGGTGGCGGGCGAGTTCGACCGGGCGGCCTACGAGGATCTCCTGGGCCGGGTCACGGTCACGGGGGAGGCCAGCGCGGCGTGAGCCCTACTGGTCGACGTTCTCCGTGATGGAGAACTTGTCGAGCAGGGCGTTGCACTGGTTGCCCTGCTGGCAGGAGAGCTGGATCGTGTTGGTGCCCTTGGTCAGGGAGACCTGGGCCCACGTCTCCTGCCATTCGTTGGCGGGCAGCCCGCCGAAGTTCTTCATGTTCAGCGGCCGGGCGGAGGACTTCCCGTTGACCGTCACCGTCGCGTTGGCGTCCTCGGCGGGCAGGCCGTAGCGGACGTAGAGACGGTAGGTGCCGGCCTTCTTGATGCCGTTGACCGTCCAGGTGACCGAGGCGCCGACCTGGTTGAAGCCCTGGACGTAGACACCGCCGTCGGACTTGGCGCCCTTCACGTCGGACGCGAGGCCGGTGCCGCCGTCCAGCCGCATCGTCTTCGCCTCAGCCGCCGGAAGGTCGGCCTCCGCAGTCTCCGACGCCGACGCGCTCGGCTGCGAGCTCTGGGACGTGGTCGGGGTCGTGGCCGCCTCGTTGCCCTTGTCGTCCTTCTGGTCGTCGCCGCCGGCGATCGCGATGCCGATGCCGATGACGACCGCGGCGACCACCGCGATCGCGCCGATCAGCAGACCCTTGGTGTTGGGGCCGCCGCCGCGGCGTCCGCCGCCGCTGTGGCCCGGCATGGGCTGCTGGCTGGTGGGGGCCCCGCCCGGAAGGGTCTCGGGGGCCTGGTAGTGGGCGCTGGGCTGGCCGAAGCCGGCCTGGCCCTGCTGCGGCGGGACCTGGCCGTACGGGCCGTTCGGCGCGGCGGGTGCCTGCTGCTGGCCGTACTGGCGCTGGCCGACCGAGCGCGTCCTGTTGACGGAGTTCGGGTAGCCGTAGCCGTAGCCGCCGCCTGACGGCGGCTGGGCCCCGTTGGCCTGGCCGTCGGCGTAGAGGTAGCCGAACGGGTCGTCGTCCTCGGGCGTGCTCGCGCCGTTGTTGCCGGACGTCATCCCTTGGTACTCCTCAACAGGTGCGGATCGGATGCGATACGTGGAGTCAGAATGGCGAGCCTACCCGCTCCTGGTGGCCCAAACGGGTGACTCGGATCGCATCGGCTCGCTGACCTGGGGCTCAGCCCGCGCGTCTGTGCTGTTTGGGACGAGATCGTTTCTCGACGTACATCCGCTCGTCGGCGGACTTCAACACTTCGTCCGCGGTCATGCCGCAGTGCGCCCAGCCGATACCGAAGCTGGCGCCCACCCGCACGGCCCGTCCCTCGGCCCGGATCGGCTGGATGATCTCGTTGCGCAGGCGTACCGCGAGGTCCGCCGCGTCGGCCTTGCCGAGGCCGTCGGCGAGGATGACGAACTCGTCACCCCCGAGCCGCGCGACGGTGTCACCGTCGCGCACACACTGGGAGAGGCGCCGGGCGACCTCTATGAGCACCGCGTCGCCCGCGTTGTGCCCGAACCGGTCGTTGATGGACTTGAAGCCGTCGAGGTCGCAGAAGAGCACCGCGAGCCCCTTGGTGCCGTCGTCGCGCTCCCCCTCGGGGGCGACGGTGTGCACATGGTGGTCGAAGGCGTCGTACGCCGCGGCGCCGCCCTGCCGGAAGTCGAAGCCGTGCCCGCCCGCGTCGAAGGCCGGGTGCCCGAAGGCCGCGTCGACGGGCTCCAGCGCGCCGGTGTGGGTGGGGCGCTGGCAGAGCCGGGAGGACAGTCGCGAACGCAGCTCGGCGGAGTTCGGCAGTCCGGTCAGGGAGTCGTGGGAGGCGCGGTGGGCCAGCTGGAGCTCGCGGCGCTTGCGCTCCTCGATGTCCTCGACGTGGGTGAGCAGGAAGCGCGGGCCGTCGGCGGCGTCGGCGACCACGGAGTTGCGCAGGGACACCCAGACGTAGGTGCCGTCCCGGCGTCCGAGGCGGAGCTCGGCGCGTCCGCCCTCCGCCGAGGTCCGCAGCAGGGTGCCTATGTCCTCGGGGTGGACGAGGTCGGAGAAGGAGTAGCGGCGCATCGCGGACGCGGGGCGGCCCAGCAGGCGGCACAGGGCGTCGTTGGTGCGCAGGATCCGGCCGTGCTGGTCGCCGCCCATCTCGGCGATGGCCATGCCGGAGGGGGCGTACTCGAAGGCCTGCCGGAAGCTCTCCTCGCTGGCCCTGAGGGCCTGCTGCTCCCTTTCGAGCCTGACCAGTGCGCGCTGCATGTTCGAGCGAAGACGCGCGTTGCTGATCGCGATCGCGGCCTGGAAGGCGTACATCTGGAGCGCCTCGCGGCCCCAGGCGCCCGGCCTGCGGCCGTTGCGCGGCCGGTCCACGGAGAGCACGCCGATCAGCTCGCCGCACTGGCCGCCCTGCACCCCCGGCGTGTACATCGGCGCGAACAGCCGGTCGGAGGGGTGCCACTCGTCCTCGAAGCGGGGCGCGGGCCCGTCGGTGTACCACTGCGGGACGTCGTCGTCGTCGAGGATCCAGCCCTCGGTGTGGGGTATGAAGACCAGGTCGCCCCAGGTCTCCCCCATGCCCAGCCGGCGCTCCCAGGACTCGCGGGAGCCGACCCGGCCGGTGATCAGGGACTCGGCCGCCTGGTTCCCGGAGAAGGCGGCGACCACGAGATCGCCGTCGGGGCGTACGAGATTGACGCACGCCAGTTCGTAGCCGAGTGCGGTGACCACGCCGTTCGCGACGGTCTGCAGTGTGTCGGCCAGGCTGCGGGCCGTGTTCATGTCGGCCATGACCTGGTGCAGCTGTCGCAGGGACGCAAGACGGACGTACGGCTCCGACTCGCTCTCCATTGCTCGCCCTCCCCCCGAGACCTCGCAGCGAATCAAGGGTTCTCTTCGGCGTATCTTCAGTGCGGTTTCGTTGGTGCGGCTTCGTGGGTACTTCCCCGCCACTGAATCACAGCGCGCTGCCCACTCGGTACACAGGGTCAACAATTAGCGCCTCTTGTGACTCAAGTCACAGCGAAAGATGAACAATTGAGTGGGGTTTCTGCGTTTTCCCTGTGCGTTTACTGAACGTAATCTTTGGGTGTTTGTGCACACCGAACGCGTCTGGGCCGGTGGACCTAGGTCCGACCTCGGACGAAGGCCCGATGCGGTCCGCCCGCACGTGACACTAGCGTTTCCGACGTGCCGAACACTCCTGCCGCCACCGCGCCGATGATCCCTCCGCCCGCTTCCGGGCATGCTGTGGGGGTGAGCAACGACGAGTTCCGCGCCGCCATGTCCCGGCTGGCCGCGGGCGTGGTCCTGGTGACCGCGTTCGAGCCCCCGCTCGACGCCGAGGGCCCGGGGGGCGAGGACGTCGGCATGACGGCCACGGCGTTCCTGTCGGTCTCCCTGGACCCGCCTCTGGTGCTGGTCAGCCTGCGTACCGGCTCCCGCATGGACGACCTGCTCGACGAGCAGCCGCTGTGGGCGGTGTCCGTCCTGTCCGAGAGCCAGCGGCACATCGCCGGCCGCTTCGCCATGAAGGGCCGCATCAGCGACCGCCTGCTGTTCGAGGACATCCCCTACGTCCGCGGCTCCGCGACCGGCGCCGCTCTGGTGGGCGGCGCGCTCGCCACCCTGGAGTGCCGCACCGAGCAACGTGTGGAGGCCGGCGACCACACGCTGGTGATCGGCCGCGTCCTGACCGCCGACGTGCCGAGCGCGGACGGCGGCCCGCTGACGTATTTCCGGGGCCGGTACCGGCAGTTGGGCTGAATTCCGTGGCGAAGCGCCATCGCCGCGTCCTAAGGTCCCGGGATGGCATTCGCACCCCGCCTCGAAGAGGTCACACCCGGGAATTTCGAAACCGCGACCGGCATACGCGTCCGCCCGGAACAGGAATTCGCGGTCTCCCCCGTGATGCAGTCCCTCGCGGAGGCGTACGTGCATCCCCCGGACGTCGCCTGGCCCCGGCTGATCGTCGACGGTGACCGCACGGCCGGCTTCCTGATGGCCTTCCTCGACATCGACTGGCGTGCCGACGGCGGCACCGTGCGCCGCTCCGGCCTGTGGCGCCTGAACATCGCCGCCGACGCCCAGGGTCGGGGCTACGGCCGTTTCGCCGTCGACTCCGTCGCCGCGGAGCTGCGCCGCCGGGGCACGAAGGAGTTGTACGTCACCTGGCACGAGGGCCCGCACGGCCCGTCCGAGTTCTATCTGAGGCTGGGCTTCCGCCGGACCGGGGAGCAGAGCGGAGGGGAGACGGTGGGGGTCCTGGACCTCGCCTAGAGGAGAGTGACGTCCGAACGGGCCGCCGCGTCCGGGTCCGTGGTGATGTCGATCACGGCGATCCGGTCGTGTACGAACGTGAACGCGAGCGTCCGCCACACCCGGCCCTCCCGCAGCAGCGCGATGCCGGTGCGCCCCTCGACGAGAGCGGGCACGGGGACACCGACCATGTGCCGCGAGTAGGTGGCCGCGCCCTTGGCCACCGCCAGGGCGCCCGTAGTCACCCCGGCCTCCGTGCGCACCACGACATCCGGGTCGAGGACCTCCAGCAGCCCGTCGAAGTCGCCCTCGCGCGCGGCGGCCAGGAAGGCGTCGACGAGTTCCCTCCGACGCGCCGGATCGGTGTCGGTGGCCTCGGCGCCCCGCACCCGGCGCCGGGCCCTGCTGGCGAGCTGGCGGGCGGCCGCCGGGGACTTGCCGATGATGCCGGCGACCTCGTCGAAGGACACGGCGAACAGGTCGTGGAGGACGAAGGCGAGCCGTTCGGCGGGGGTGAGGGTGTCGAGCACGACGAGGAGGGCACTGCCGACCGAGTCGGCGAGCAGGACGTCCTGCTCGGGACCGGGGACGGTGACGGGGACGGCCGCCTCCGCCTCCGTCTCCAGCGACTGTTCGCCACGGGACCTGCGGGAACGGAGCATGTCGAGACACACGCGCCCGACGACCGTCGTCAGCCAGCCCGCGAGGTTCTCCGCCTGCCGCGCATCGGCCCTACTGAACCGCACCCAGGCCTCCTGCACAGCGTCGTCGGCCTCTGCGACCGACCCCAGCATCCGCTGCGCCATGACCCGCAACCGTGCGCGGTGCGACTCGAACCGCTCGGCAAGGAAGTCGTCGTCGCGCATGAGGTCAGCCTCTCGTCGTCGTCCGCCGTCGATGAGTTGACGGATGAGACGCAGAGAATGTGACGTGCCCCGCAGGGGCGCGGGGCTGTATCGATATGCGGCTCCGCCGCGTGGACGCGACCGGCCACGACGGCGCCGCAGCCGCTGGACGGCCTGAAGCGGTCAGCCCCAGTCCCGCCCGGACCGCCCCCGCTTCGTGTCCGACCGGGCCTTCTTCTCCCGCAAGCGACGCTCGTTGATCCCACGAGGGATCCGCGTGGCCCGCCGCGGCTTGGGCGGCGGCGCCGTCGCTTCCGCCAGCAGCGCCGCAAGGCGTACGGCGGCGGTCTCGCGGTTGCGCCACTGCGAGCGGTGCTCGGAGGCGCGGACGCTGACGACCCCGTCGACGAGCCGGCCGGCCAGCCTGTCCAGCGCCCGCTGCTTCCACACCTCGGGCAGGGCCTCGGTGCGGGCCAGGTCGAAGCGCAGCTCCACCTGGGAGTCGCTGGTGTTGACGTGCTGCCCACCCGGCCCCGACGACCGCGAGAAACGCCACATGAGCTCGGCCTCGGGCAGGGAGACGGAGCCGCGGATGACGTAAGGACCGGACATGACGTCCATGTTCCCGCGTCTGTCCGGTCCACGTCACCCCAATATCGCCTGTCCGTCCCCGGCACGCGCTTGGGTAAAGAAAGTAAAGAAGCGGGGAACCTTCGACACCACTCGCGGCGTTCATAGAGGTAGCTGTAGCTTCGTGCCCGTTACATAACGAGGGAAGGGACTCCCAACAATGGCTGTAAGCCTGTCCAAGGGTGGCAACGTCTCGCTCACCAAGGAGGCTCCGGGCCTGACCGCCGTCACCGTGGGCCTCGGCTGGGACGTCCGCACGACCACCGGCACGGACTTCGACCTCGACGCCTCCGCGATCGCGGTCAACACGCAGGGCAAGGTCTACTCCGACGCCCACTTCGTCTTCTTCAACAACAAGCAGACCCCGGACCAGACCATCGTCCACACCGGTGACAACCGCACCGGCGAGGGCGCGGGCGACGACGAGGCGATCAACGTCAACCTGGCCGGCCTCCCCGCCGACATCGACAAGATCGTCTTCCCGGTCTCGATCTACGACGCGGAGAACCGCTCGCAGAACTTCGGCCAGGTCCGCAACGCCTACATCCGCATCGTCAACCAGGCCGGCGGCGCGGAGATCGCCCGCTACGACCTCTCCGAGGACGCGGCCACGGAGACGGCGATGGTCTTCGGCGAGCTGTACCGCAACGGCGCGGAGTGGAAGTTCCGCGCGGTGGGCCAGGGCTACGCGTCCGGCCTGGTCGGCATCGCCACGGACTTCGGCGTCAACGTCTGACGTCAGCTGCGCTGTACTGAACGGGAGCCCCCGGCCGAACCGGCCGGGGGCTCCCGTGTGTCTGCACCCGCGTGTTGACCACTGGCGTCGATGTCTCACCGCGTCCCGAGAACCCGTACTCCGGAGGCGCGGGCGGCCTTTCTCAAAGAACCCCGGGCTGAAAGAAACCCCACCAAGCCCCACCCCTCCTCCCGCCGAAGCCGCAGCTCACTCGCCCGAGTGAACATCGCCAACTGAGCTGGATTTCCGCCCGGTTGCTTGCTCTACAGTCGGCGCAACACAACCGCAGACATGCAACGGCCCTCGCGGGGACTGGCATCCCGATGCGAGGGCCTGACCACCAAGGAAGAAGAGACCTTCCCGGTGGCGCCCACCAAGGAAGAGAAGGCCTTCCCGATGGACACCCGAAACCCTAGCGCGCCCTCACGCGCCCAGGCCCGTACCGCGGGCAAAAACCACCCCCACGCGGGTGGCCTCGTGCACGAGAACGCCCGTCACACCGAACGCTTCACGGTGATCGGCAACCACCTCGCCCAGCACCCGGAGCTCTCGCTCGTGGCGAGGGGGCTGGCCCTGTACATCCAGTCCCTCCCCTCCGGCGCTTCCGTGGACATCAAGACCCTCGCGTCCCGCTTCCCCGAGGGCAGGGACCGTATCGCCGCCGCCCTGCGGGACCTGGAGGCCCACGGCTACCTGCGCCGCACCCGCGAACGCCTCCCCGGTGGCCGTATCGTCACTCGCACGGTCTCCTGCAACCGGCCGGGTCACCGTGGCCGTACCGGCGAGGACCAGGCCCCCGGGCCGCCGAAGAAACGGCAACCGGCGCCCCGCAAGAAGGTCCTGCCCGTCGTACCGCAGCCGGCTTACCCGGCCCCCGCTCTCATCCAGCGCGCGATCGAACTCCTCGCCACTCTCCGCCGCCACGATCCCCGTCTGCTCCTGTCGGCGACGGACACGGAACACCTGGCCCCCGGAGTCGCCGCGTGGCTGGAACGGGACCTGACCCCCACCGACGTACGGGACGCCCTGACCGCAC
>NZ_RSAJ01000240.1 GCF_003933965.1 Streptomyces sp. RP5T | reverse complement strand
CCCACCGCCCCCGCCCCCCTCGGTACGCTTACGCCCATGTACGGCTACGACCAGAGCGCTGGTGCCCAGCAGCAGTACGGCGTCCCGCCGCAGCAGCCCATGGCCGGCGGTGTGGGCGGGTACGGCCAGCAGCCGCCGCTGTACCCCGAGCCGTCCCCGCCCTCGCTCGCGGACGCGGTGCGTGCCTTCACCACCGGGCAGATGGCGGCGGAGGACTTCCAGCAGGTCTTCGCCACGTCCAAGGTCTACTGCCCGCGCGGTGACAACCCCGGCTTCCTCGCCCTGCACAACACCCAGCAGCCGGTGATCCCCATGTTCACCACGCTCAAGGAGCTGCGGCGGTACGCGGGCAAGGAGTCCAAGTACTTCGTCATCACCGGCGCCGAGGTCCTCGACCTGCTGCCGACGGGCTACGGCTTCGTCCTCGACATGGAGGGCGAGCACCGGATCGTCTTCGACGCGAAGGCCGTGGAGCAGATGGTCGAGTTCGCGATGCGGCGCATGTACGGGTAGCCGTCGCTCGGCGAGTTCGAAAATCTCGTTCGATTGTCACAGCCATGCCATAGAGTTCCCTCCGGCAGCCGCGCCCCGCACGCCCCCGCCCTCAGGCGGACGGCGTCCGGACGTCGCGCGGCGCTTTCAGCTCTCCCGGCACCACCGGGAATCTCTGTGGGGGTTCATCACTGTGCGCATGCGCAGCACCTCGGCCGCGACGGCGCTCGCGGTCATGTTCAGCTCGGTGGCGCTCGGCGTCGCCGCCGCCGGCACCGCGTCGGCCGTCTCCGCCGTGGTCACCAGCCCCGGCGGCCTCGTCGTGGACGACGCCCTCCGCCGGGTCTTCGTCAGCGACCAGGCCGACGGCCAGATCCTGGCCGCCGACTACAACGGCACCCTCGTCGCCCAGGCCTCCGGCCTCGACAACGCCGCCGACCTCGCCGTCTCCGACGACGGCGCCACCCTCTACGCGGCCCTGCCCACCAGCCACGAGATCGTCGCCCTGAACGCGGCCGACCTCCAGGTCAAGGCCCGCTACCCGGTCGCCACCAACACCGGCCCACACCACGTGGCCTTCGCCGGGGGCAAGGTCTGGTTCAGCTACGGCGACCAGTGGGACGGCGACCTGGGCTCGGTCGACCCGGCGGTCGACCCGGCGACCGGCACCGACCCGGTGGCGCTCACCCAGATCCCGACCGAGGGAACGGGCAGCGGACTGTGGGGGCAGGCCCTGCTGGACACCGACCCGCTGCGGCCCGGCCTGCTGGCCGTCGGCGAGACCGGGGACTCCACGGGCACCGAGGCCGTCCTCGACGTGTCCGGCGGCACGCCCAAGGTGATCGCCTGGAACGACACCGCGTACTCCCTGAACGGCGGCCTCGGCGACATCGACCTCGTCGCGGGCAACGACCAGGTGCTCGTCAACGGCACCGCCCGGCACGCCTACGCGAACGGCACCCTCACCAAGGCCGGCACCTACCCCGGCGGACAGCTCGCGGACGTCGGACGCAGCGGCCTCATCGCCCAGGTCACCGGCACCAAGATCGCGATCTACCGGCCCGACGCCACCCAGCCGGTCCGCACCTACAGCACCGGCACCCAGCCCGCCGCCGACGTGGCCTGGGCCGGCGACTCCTCCCGGGTCTTCGCCCTCGTCGCCGGCAGCGGCGGCTGGACGGTCAAGGCGCTCACCGACCCCAACCTCAACGCCCCCACCACCGCCACCCGCGCCAAGACGCTCACCGTCACCGGCAAGCTCACGGCGACGGTGCCGCTGCCCGCCGGGGCCCGGCTCTCCGTCACCCGTACCGACCTGGAGAGCCCGAACGGCAAGGCGCTACCCGCCGTCACCGTCAAGGCCGACGGCACGTACTCCTTCAGCAACACCCCGCCGGCCGGCGGCAAGGTGACGTACACCGTGAAGTACGCGGGCGACGCCACGCACACCGCGGTCACCGCCTCCGACAGCGTCGAGGTCTCCCGCGCGGCCACCTCCCTGAGCCTGAACAACAACGGCAAGCTGTACAACTACGGCACCGACGTCAAGTTCACCGCGCACCTCGGCACCACCTACAAGAACCGCTCGGTCTCGATCTACGCCGACCCCTTCGGCGGCGACAAGCCCAAGAAGCTGATCAGGACCGGCAACGTCAACGCCGACGGCAACATCTCCGCCGTGGTGGACATGACCCGGGACACCAAGGTCACCGCGGTCTTCTCGGGCGACGCCCGGTACAAGCCGAGGACGGTGACGTCCACGGCGTACGCCCGGGTCAGGATCTCCACCGCCGTCTCCAAGCACTACAAGACGGCGAAGATCGGCTCGACCTCGTACTACTGGTTCCACAAGAACACCGACCCGCTGCTCACCACGACGATGACCTACTACCCGGGCCGTCAGCAGCGCTTCGACCTCCAGGTCTACTACCAGGGCACCTGGTACTCGGCGGACTCGCAGTACTTCCCGGTCGGCTCGAACGGCAAGTCGGCCGTCACGCTCGGGGCGGCCGGCGAGTCCGGCATCCGGGCGCGGATGCGGTCGGTGTACGTCAACGGCTCGTCCGGCGACACCGTCAACTCGACGACGTACGGGGCATGGAAGTACCTGTACTTCAGCAACTGACCTGGTAAGGCCTGTACGGAGCGGCCCGGAGGGAATGCCCTCCGGGCTTCTGTCGTTAGAGGTGGCAGAAAGTTCAATGCTCAACTAAACTCGAAGCACAAGGAGGTACCGACATGCCCGCAGTGACTGTCGACAACCCGCTGACCCTGCCGCGCGTGGCCGCGACGGCGGACGCGGTGGCCCGTCCCGTCGTAGGCGTGACGACCGCGCCGAGTGGCTTCGAGGGCGAGGGATTCCCCGTGCGCAGGGCGTTCGCGGGGATCCATTACCGACACCTGGATCCGTTCATCATGATGGACCAGATGGGTGAGGTGGAGTACGCGCCCGGTGAGCCGAAGGGGACTCCCTGGCATCCGCACCGCGGCTTCGAGACCGTCACGTACATCATCGACGGGATCTTCGACCACCAGGACTCGCAGGGTGGTGGCGGCACCATCACCAACGGCGACACGCAGTGGATGACGGCCGGTTCGGGTCTCCTCCACATCGAGGCGCCGCCGGAGTCCCTCGTCATGTCCGGCGGGCTCTTCCACGGTCTCCAGCTGTGGGTGAACCTGCCTGCCAAGGACAAGATGATGGCACCGCGGTACCAGGACATCCGCGGTGGCAACGTGCAGCTGCTGTCGACACCGGACGGCGGCGCGCTGCTTCGTGTCATCGCCGGTGAGCTGGACGGTCACCAGGGCCCCGGCATCACGCACACCCCGATCACGATGATCCACGCGACGGTGGCAGCGGGGGCGGAACTCACCCTCCCGTGGCGCGAGGACTTCAACGGTCTGGCGTACGTGCTGGCCGGTCGCGGTTCGGTGGGGGCGGAGCGCCGGCCGATCCACCTGGGCCAGACCGCGGTGTTCGGCGCCGGTGGTTCCCTGACGGTCCGCGCGGACGAGAAGCAGGACTCCCACACGCCGGACATGGAGGTCGTCCTGCTCGGCGGCCGCCCCATCCGCGAACCGATGGCCCACTACGGCCCGTTCGTCATGAACACCCGCGAGGAACTCCAGCAGGCGTTCGAGGACTTCCAGAAGGGCCGGCTGGGGACGGTGCCGGCGGTCCACGGAATGACCGAGGGCGGCCTGTAGGCCGGTACGGCGTGACGCGGGCCCGGTGCCGCAAGCTTCGGTTTGCGGCACCGGGCCCGTCTGCGTCGAGGTTCTTGACGCGGAGGGTCACCCGCTGACCTCGCCCGACGACTCGTGCAGCTCGAACCAGATGCTCTTGCCCTCGCCTCGGGGGTCCACCCCCCACGTGTCCGCCAGTAGTTCGATCAGCATCAGGCCGCGGCCCGAGGAGGCCAGTTCGCCGGGGCGGCGTTTGTGGGGGAGGTCGTCGCTGGTGTCGGTGACCTCGATCCGCAGGCGGCGTTCGCCCGCCTCCCCGCGGACCTCCACGAGCAGCAGTGCGTCGGCGTCGGTGTGGACGAGGACGTTGGTCAGCATCTCGGAGAGGAGCAGGACGGCGGAGTCGATCTGGTCGGCGGAGGACCAGTCGTGCAGGAGTTCGCGCAGTTGCTGGCGGGCCACCGCGACCCGTTCCGGTTCGGCCTGGGCCACCGAGAGCATCGTGCGGCGGACGGCCGGCCGGGCGAGGGTGGGGTCGCCGTCGGTCTCCTTCTGCCGGCGCAGCAGGAGGACCGCTATGTCGTCCTCGCGGCGGTCGGCGAAGGGGCCGGTGGTGTGGTGGGAGGAGGGGCCGTGGACGGCCTGGACCAGGGCGTCGGCGAGTTCCTCCAGGCCGTCGTCGTGGGCCTCCAGGATCGTGCGGATGCGTTTCCAGCCGGTCTCGAAGTCATGGCCGCCGGTCTCGATCAGCCCGTCCGTGCAGAGCATCAGTGTCTCGCCGGGCTGGAGCACTATCCGGGTCGTGGGGTAGTCCGCGTCCGGGTCGATGCCCAGGGGGAGGCCGCCGTCGGTGCGGCGGGCCAGGACCGTGCCGTCGGTCAGGCGGATCGCGGGCTCGGGATGGCCGGCCCGGGCCACCTCCAGGACGCCGGTCGCGGGGTCGACCTCGACGTAGAGGCAGGTCGCGAAGCGGGTGTCGGTGGGGTCGGCGTCCTCGTCGGAGCCGTTGGTCATGCCGTTGAGGAAGCGGGAGGCGCGGGAGAGGACCGCGTCGGGGCGGTGACCCTCGGAGGCGTAGGCGCGCAGGGCGATGCGGAGCTGGCCCATCAGGCCCGCCGCGCGGACGTCGTGGCCCTGGACGTCGCCGATGACCAGGGCGAACCGTCCCGCGCCGGATTTCGTCCGCGAGGTGCCGCCGGGCAGCGGGATCATGTCGTACCAGTCGCCGCCGACCTGGAGGCCGCCGCCGGTGGGGACGTACCGGGCGGCGACGGTCATGCCCGGTATCTCGGGGCCCAGGGTGGGGAGCATCGAGCGCTGGAGGCCGTCGGTCAGTTCGCGTTCCGACTCGGCGAGGCCCGCGCGGGACAGGGCCTGGGCCAGCATGCGTGCCACCGTGGTGAGGACCGAGCGTTCGTCCGGGGTGAAGGCGACCGGGTAGGCGAAGCCGGCCATCCAGGCGCCCATCGTGCGGCCGGCGACCGTGAGCGGCAGGAACGCCCAGGACTGGCGGTCGAAGCGCTGGGCGAGCGGCCAGGTGACCGGGTAGCGGGAGCGGTAGGCCTCAGGGCTGGAGAGGTAGACGGCCCGGCCGGTGCGCACGACCTCGGCGGCGGGGTAGTCCGTCTCCAGGGACATGTGGGAGAAGGGGCTCTCGTCGCCGGGCTGCTGGCCGTGGTGGCCGATGATCGTCAGGCGGTCGCCCTCGACGCCGAAGACGGCCAGGCCGTCGGGGCTGAAGCCCGGCATGGACAGGCCCGCGGCCACGCGCAGCACCTCGGCGGTGGAGCGGGCCTCGGCCAGGGCGCGGCCGGCGTCCAGCAGGAAGGCCTCGCGGGAGCGCCGCCAGTCACCGGTGACCGCGGTGCGTCCGGCGGGGGTGCCGGGGGTCGGCTCGGTGACCTCCTGGAGGGTGCCGATGAGCTGGAACGACTTCTTGTTCGCGTCGTACGAGGGTTTGGAGCGGCTGCGGACGGTACGGATCACCCGGCCCCGCTCGTCCATGATCCTGATCCGGACCTCGGCGAGTGTGTCCTCGGCGACGGCCAGTCCGACGACGCTGATGATCTCGTTCCAGTCGACCGGGTGCAGTCGGGCCCGTGCCTGGGCTTCCGTGAGGGTGGCCCGTTCGGCGGGCAGGCCGAGCAGCCGGGCGGCCTCCGTGTCGACCGTGACCAGTTCGGTGGCGGTGTCCCAGTGCCACAGGCCGGTGGCGAGGGCGGTAAGAACCTCCCCCACGGCGGGCAGAGGCTCACCAGAGTGCATTGCCCCACTTTAGGAACAGGGGCGCCGGAAGTGCCACTGTTGGCCGAGTCGTAATGATGGGGAGGCGATCTCGGGGTCCCCGGTAGGCTGGGGGCTGTTTCACGTGAAACACCTCCCTCGATCCGCGAAGACTGGATGAACGACGATGCATCGGTACAGGTCCCACACCTGCGGCGAGCTCCGCTCCTCTGACGTCGGCACCGACGTCCGGCTGAGTGGCTGGCTGCACAATCGGCGCGACCTGGGCGGCATCCTCTTCATCGATCTGCGCGATCACTACGGCATCACGCAGCTGGTCGCGCGTCCGGGCACGCCCGCGTACGAGGCGCTCGACAAGCTGACCAAGGAGTCCACGGTCCGCGTCGACGGCAAGGTCGTCTCCCGTGGCACCGAGAACGTCAACCCGGACCTGCCCACCGGCGAGGTCGAGGTCGAGGTCGGCGAGGTCGAGCTGCTCGGCGCGGCCGCCCCGCTGCCGTTCACGATCAACACCGAGGACGGGGTCAACGAGGAGCGGCGCCTGGAGTACCGCTTCCTCGACCTGCGCCGCGAGCGCATGCACAGGAACATCATGCTGCGGTCGTCGGTGATCGCCTCGATCCGCTCGAAGATGGTCGCCCTCGGCTTCAACGAGATGGCGACCCCGATCCTGTCGGCGACCTCCCCCGAGGGCGCCCGTGACTTCGTGGTGCCGTCCCGTCTGAACCCGGGCAAGTTCTACGCCCTGCCGCAGGCGCCGCAGCAGTTCAAGCAGCTGCTGATGATCTCCGGCTTCGACCGCTACTTCCAGATCGCGCCCTGCTTCCGTGACGAGGACGCGCGCGCGGACCGCTCGCCGGGCGAGTTCTACCAGCTCGACGTCGAGATGAGCTTCGTCGAGCAGGAGGACGTCTTCCAGCCGATCGAGCAGCTGATGACGGAGCTGTTCGAGGAGTTCGGCAACGGCCGCCACGTCACGTCGCCCTTCCCGCGGATCCCGTTCCGCGAGGCGATGCTGAAGTACGGCTCCGACAAGCCGGACCTGCGGGCCCAGCTGGAGCTCGTCGACATCACCGATGTCTTCGAGGGCTCGGAGTTCAAGGCGTTCGCCGGCAAGCACGTGCGGGCGCTCGCGGTGCCGGACGTCTCCGCGCAGCCGCGGAAGTTCTTCGACCAGCTCGGTGACTTCGCGGTGTCGCAGGGTGCCAAGGGCCTGGCCTGGGTGCGGGTGGCCGAGGACGGTTCGCTGTCCGGGCCGATCGCGAAGTTCCTCACCGAGGAGAACGTCGCCGAGCTGACCAAGCGCCTGTCGCTGGCCGCCGGTCACGCGGTGTTCTTCGGCGCGGGCGAGTTCGACGAGGTCTCCAAGATCATGGGCGCGGTCCGTGTCGAGGCCGCCAAGCGTGCCGGGCACTTCGAGGAGGGCGTGTTCCGGTTCTGCTGGATCGTCGACTTCCCGATGTACGAGAAGGACGAGGAGACCGGCGCGATCGACTTCTCGCACAACCCGTTCTCCATGCCGCAGGGTGGTCTTGAGGCTCTGGAGACCCAGGACCCGCTGGACATCCTGGGCTGGCAGTACGACATCGTGTGCAACGGTGTCGAGCTGTCCTCCGGTGCGATCCGGAACCACGAGCCGGAGATCATGCTCAAGGCGTTCGAGATCGCGGGCTACGACCGTGAGACGGTCGAGGAGAAGTTCGCGGGCATGCTGCGCGCCTTCCGTTTCGGCGCCCCGCCGCACGGCGGCATCGCCCCCGGTGTGGACCGCATCGTCATGCTCCTCGCGGACGAGCCGAACATCCGCGAGACCATCGCCTTCCCGCTCAACGGCAACGCCCAGGACCTGATGATGGGCGCGCCGACGGAGCTGGAGGAGGCCCGGCTGAGGGAGCTGCACCTGTCGGTGCGCAAGCCGCAGCCGAAGTAGGCGTGAGCTGAGAGGTGGCCCGGAACCGACGTCGGTTCCGGGCCACCTTCGTTGTTGTGCGCAAACCACAGTCCGTTCCCACGTGGATGACAGCCTTCTTACCTAACTTCCCTGTCCATGACGGGAAATGAGCAGCCGGACCACCGGCAGTCGGCCCATGAGCCGAAACACAAGAAGGACCTCACGCGCCGCAAGGTCGTCGTGGCCGGGGCGGGCGCGGCCGTCGCGGTGGGCGCGGCGGGCACCCTCGCCGCGTCGGGTGCGTTCGCGGGCGAGGCGAGCACGACGGCCTCCGCGAGCGGCAGTTCCTCCGCCGCGGAGGCCTGTTACAAGCTCACCTCGGAGACCACCGAGGGGCCGTACTACATCGACGCGGACAAGCTCCGCCAGGACATCACCGAGGACAAGGAGGGCATCCCTCTCACTCTCCGGCTCAAGGTGATCGACGCCGAGACGTGCAAGCCGGTCGCGAACGCGGCGGTGGACATCTGGCACTGCGACGCGCTCGGCATCTACTCGGGATACGAGGCCTCGTCGACCGGCGGTGGCGGCACTCCCCCGAGTGGTGCCCCGAGTGATGCCCCGAGCGGTACTCCGACGGGTGAACCGCCGTCGGGTGCGCCGACCGGAGGCACCGGTGGTGGTGTCCATCAGGACCCCACCGACGACGAGCGCTATCTGCGGGGCACCTGGCGGACCGACCGGAGCGGCCAGGTCACCTTCAAGACGATCTTCCCGGGCTGGTACCGGGGCCGGTGCGTGCACATTCACACCAAGGTGCACGTCAACGGCGCGTGGACGGACGCCGGTTACGAGGGCGGCAACACCTGCCACACCGGCCAGTTCTTCTTCGACGAGGAGTCCGTGCTGGCGTCCGCCGAGGTCGAGCCGTACTCCACGAGCACGACCGAGCGCACCACGCTCACCGAGGACACGATCTACGACCAGAGCGGCACCACCGGCGGCCTGCTCAAGCTGAAGTACAACAAGAAGAACATCGCCAAGGGCGTCATCGGCTCGATCACGATGGGCGTCGACCCGGACGCGACGAACGACAACACCACGATGTGACGTCCGCGCACAGCTGAGAGGGCGCCCGGGACCGTGTGGTCCCGGGCGCCCTCGTCGGTGTTTCTCGGGGTCAGGAAAGGAACTTGTAGCCGCTGAAGCCGGTGGCGATCTTCACCCTCGCTCCGAACGAGCCCTTGCCGTCACCGCTGTTGCGCCACAGGGTGCCGCCGGTGTCGCGGGAGATCAGGTCCGCCTTGCCGTCGTCGGTGAGGTCGCCGACGCCGACGACGGCGTTGTAGGAGCCGCCCCAGTTGGTGAACAGCTTCACGCGGGCCTTGAAGGTGCCCGTGCCGGTGCCCTCGTAGCGGTAGAGGGTGTTGGAGCCGTCCTGGGCGAGCAGGTCGCCGCGGCCGTCGCCGTTGAGGTCGCCGGCGCCGACGATCTTCTTGTAGCCCTTCCAGTTGTCGTAGAGCTTGACGCGCGCGGAGAGCTTGCCGGTGCTGGTTCCCGTGTAGAGGTAGACCGTGCCGGTGGACGCCCCTCGCGCGATCAGGTCGGGGCGGCCGTCGCCGCTGACGTCACCGGGCGAGGTCAGCACGTCGTACTGGTTCCAGCCGCTGGTGCCGAGCGAGGTGTACGACGTCGACGGCTTGACCGCCGATCCGCAGCCGGGCTTGTACAGACGCAGGGCGCCGCTGCTCAGCCGGACCAGGACGTCGTTGCAGCGGTCGCCGCTCAGGTCGCCGAAGGGGATCGCCCTGATGGTGGTGGGCCAGCCGCCTGCGCTGACCTTCTCGCCGAACTTGCCGGTGCCGGTGCCGCCGTGGAAGGTCAGTCCGCCGGAGGTGTTGAGGGTGAGCAGGTCGCCGCGGCCGTCGGGGCCGTCGGGGCTGACGAAGTCGTGGCGGACCGCCGAGCCGTGCAGCAGGTAGCCCTCGCCGCCCGTCACCGTGACCGGGGTGGCCGTGCCCAGGCCGGTCGCCTTCAGCGTCCAGGTGAAGGCGCCGTTGGGGAAGGGGACCCCGCTCGACGTCTTGCCGTTCCAGGTCGCCGTGACCTCCGCCGAGGCGGCGCCGCCGGTGAGCGTGCGGGTGGCCCGGCCGGTCGGGCCGGCCTGCTCCGAGGTGAAGGTCAGCGACCAGGAGGTGACCGGACGGGAGAGTTCCCACCGGCCGCTCCAGGCCGACGCGGGGCCGGGCTCCACATAGCCCTCGGCCTCGGTGCGGAACGCCGTCACCGCGGACGGCGTGACGCCGGTGGTGGCCACGTGCGTCTGCTCGAAGGTGTCGAACCAGGCGACCAGACCGGTGTACTCGTCGACCGTCCACCGGAAGCGGCGGTCCACGGCGAGACCCGAGTCGGGCAGCCCGGAGGCGATCACGCGGGTGGCGCCGGTCGTGGTGTCGGTGAGGACGAGCTGGTCGGCCCCGTGGTCGTGGCGGACCGTGAAGCCGTCGCCGAGCAGGACGTCACCGGGCGTCACCGTGACCGACCTGGCGGCCTTGGTGTCGTAGACGCCGGCCGAGGCGCCGCCGCAGGACCAGTACACCCAGCGGCCCGCCGCCTGGAGTTCGCTCGGCACGCAGCCGAGGTCCGGGACGTCGACCGTGGAGAGGGTCTTCCTCGTGGTCAGGCTGTACGAGGTGAGCCGGCCCGCAGTGGTGGTCGCGCTCCAGAGGGTGGAGCCGTTCAGTGCGGCGGCGCGGACCGAGCGCTTGATCGGATCGCCGTAGCCGAACTCGCCGATGTACTGCGCCGGGGTCGTACCGCCCGAGTTGTAGACGGCGTAGTCGTCGGAGACGTCGACGATCTCGCCGTCCTGGGTGCCGTACGTCAGCGTGTGGTTGGACCAGCCGTCCTTGATGGAGACCAGCTGGTCGGCGTTCTCCAGTCCGCTGCCGCCCTCGTTGACGTCGGCGAAGGTGTTGAGGAAGACGTCCTCGGGGTCGGTGACGCTGTTGCCCCACAGGGCGGAGCAGGTGGTGCCCGGGTAGGGGCACTTGGCGGATATCGAGTCGCCCTCCGTGGCCGCGGAGGCGGTCAGCGCGGTGCCGCCGTCGGTGGTGAGGGTGCGGACCGAGGTGGTGTCCATGGAGCTCGTGGAGCTGTCCTCCGCCACCCGCAGGCTGCCCCGGCTCAGGGCGAGGCCCGTCTTGGCGTTCTCCAGCGGGGGCACCTTGGCGATCTTCTTCAGCTGCGGGGTGCCGTCCGCTCCGAGGACGACCCGCTGAACCCACCAGTCGGCCGCGCCGGAGCCGCCGGTGACCAGCGCGGTCCCGTCGGGAGCGGCCAGGGGGGTGCCGTACGACCAGGTCAGCAGCGTCTTCGTGGTGCCGTCGGCCAGGGAGACGGCCCGGACGGAGCCGCCGTTGGTGGCGAGGACCAGCCAGTCGCCGGTCAGGACGGGCACCGGGGTGCCGGCCAGGTCCTCGCCGGCCACCGGGGTGGTCTCGGCGGCGGTGAGGTCGGCGCGCGGCTTGAGGTGCAGGCCGGATGCCTCGCTGTACCAGCCGACGCGGTCCTCGCTGAGCACGACCTCCGGCACCGTCTCCCGGGACAGGCCGGTGAAGGCCGGGGTCAGCTCGGCGGTGGCGAAGTCGAGGTAGGCGACGGTGTACGACGTGAAGTCGCCGTTCGCGTCGCGGTCCGGGTAGGTCAGCAGGGCGCCCTTCGCGTCGCCGGTGCGCCCGGTGTTGGTCTGCCAGGTGCCGTCGGCGGGCAGTCCGGAGACCACGCGGTCGCGCTGCTTCCCGTCGACCAGGTCGACCAGGTGCAGCACGTAGCCGTCCAGTTCCTGGCCGTCGACGACGCCGTTCCACTCGACGGTGACGGTCGTCTCGCCGTACGTGCCGACCCGGGTGGCCGACTGGCTGAGGTCGACGGTCCGCAGGGCGCCGCCGCCCGGGCTCCACAGCGACACCGGGTCGCCGTAGGTGCGGTGGGGCAGGGCCACGGTGTCGGCGGCCTGCCCGAACACGCCGGAGGCACAGCGCGCGGAGATGTCGTAGCAGCTGGTGGTGGTCGGCTGGTAGACGCCGGTCGGGCCCAGGACGGGGACGGTGGCGCCGTCCTCGTAGCCGGTCCACAGGAGGCCCGCGACTCCCGACTGGCGGTGCAGATAACCGGTCGCGCCCGCGGCGAGCAGGCGTTCGGTGCGGGGGGTGGTGCTGCGGGGATCGTCCAGGACGATCTCGGTGGTGCCGGCGGAGGCGGTCGTGGCCGCCTGCGCGCCGGTGTCCTCGGTGCTGGAGAACAGGGTGATCGAGCCGGCCGCCACCGCTACGGCCAGGGCGGAGACGAGCGTGGCACGGCCCGCTCGTCTCGGGGCGTGTCTGCCCAACTGGGGGTCCTTCCCTATGAGTCAGCAAACCTTATATGCAGGTAAGAGAGGAGTGAAGGGCGGGTAAGGAGAGGCG
>NZ_RSAJ01000023.1 GCF_003933965.1 Streptomyces sp. RP5T | reverse complement strand
CTGGACGGGATCGCGCGGCGGGCGGGGGTGGGGAACGCCACGCTCTACCGGCATTTCCCGACACGTGCCGCACTGGTCGACGCCGTCTTCAGCGATCCGCTGGCGGGCACCACGGCCGCCGGCGAGCGGGCCCGGGCCGCCTCGGACCCCTGGGAGGGGCTCGTCGGCTACCTGGAGGCCGTCTTCGCCGTCCTGGCCTCCGACCGCGGCACGAACGACCTGATGACCACGCACCTGGAGGGCGTCGAGTCGTTGCAGGCCGTGCACACCCACAACAGGGCGACCGTCGAGCTGCTCCTGCAACGCGGCCGCGACGAGGGAAGCATCCGCGCCGACGTGACCACGGAGGACGTCCTCTTCGCGCTGGCCGCCCTGGGCAGGGCCGTCCCCGCTCTCGCCACGGCCGTCGGCCCCGATGCCTGGCGCCGCCCGCTGACCCTGCTCCTCGCCGGTCTGCGCGCCTCGCCCAGTACGCCGCCCCTGCCCTCCCCCGCGCTCACGGAGAACGAACTCGGCGCCGTACTCCAGGGATTGGGGCCGCACCGGGCCCGCCGCAGCTCCTCCGGCTGAGCGCCCGGCACGCGCGCGTGGGCAGCGGCACGGGGTCGACGTGCCACCGATGCCACACGTTCACCCGTCGGCCGTACGACGTTCCGGACAGGGACCAAATCTGACCGCTGTCAGTGAACTTGGTTTCCAGGAGGTCCCATGTCCCCGCGTTCCGAAGGCCGACGCCCCGCCAGACGCACCGCCGCGGTGGGCGTGCCGCTCGCCCTGGTCGCCGCCCTGGGCGCGGCGGGCCCGGCCACGGGGGCCCCGGCCGACGGCGCGCGGGTCGTCCGGACGGCGACGCTGGGCGACATTCCGCTCGGCGCGTTCAGCAACGGGCTGCTGCCGGGCACGGTGGCCGACGACCGCGGGGTGGACCTCGGGGGCATCGGCAGCGACATCTTCCCGACGGGCCGCAAGGGCGAGTTCTGGACCGTCACCGACCGTGGGCCCAACGGCCAGATCAAGGTGGGCGGGACCAAGCGCCGCACCTTCCCGGTCCCGGGCTTCGATCCGGCGATCGTGCGGATCCGCGTCTGCGGCGACACCGTGCGGGTGCTCGACGCGATCCCGATCACCACCTCCTCCGGCAAGGCCGTCACGGGACTGCCCGACCAGCGGGGGCGCGACGAGGCGCCGTACGACCACAACGCGCTCACGGCTCTGCCGTACAACCCGAACGGGCTGGACACGGAGGGCGTCGTGCGGGCCCCGGACGGGACCTTCTGGCTCGTCGACGAGTACGGGCCGAGCCTGGTGCACGTCTCCGCGCGCGGGAGGGTCCTCACGCGCTACGTGCCCGAGGGGCTGAACCTCACCGGCGCCGACTACCCGGTGGTGGAGGCGCTGCCGTCCGTGCTGCTGCACCGGAAGATCAACCGGGGCTTCGAGGGGCTCGCCCAGCTTCCGGGCGGCGACCTGGTGCTGGCCGTGCAGAGCCCGCTGTCCCTGCCGGACACGGGCGCCGGAGAGGCCTCGCGGACCGTCCGGCTGCTGCGGTTCTCGCCGAGGAAGAAGGCGGTCACCGCCGAGTACGCGTACCGATTCGATCCGGTGAACGTGGTGGACCCGAGCGAGGACGACACCTCCGAGCTCAAGATCTCCTCGGTCGTCGCCGTGGGCGGTGACCGACTCCTGGTCGAGGAGCGCACCGACAAGGCCGCACGGCTTCAGCTGGTACGCCTGGACCGGTCCGCGAACCTCCTCGGCAGGTCCTGGGACGACGACACCGCCTCGCCCTCGCTGGAACAGCTCGACGACCCGGCGGCCTCGGGCGTGCCGGTGCTCGCCAAGAAGCTGGTCGTCGATCTGGGCACGGTCGCCGGCGTGCCCGGGAAGATCGAGGGCGTCGCGCGCGTGGACGACGACACGCTCGCCCTGATCAACGACAACGACTTCGGGATGACGGACGGAACCGGGGCGTTCGACGCCGACGGCCGGCTGGTCGACAGCGGGGTGGAGACGACGGTGACCTACGTCAGGCTGCCGCACGGTCTGTGAGGTCCGCGTCAGCCGACCAGGGAGGGCAGCAGCGACTCCAGGTCGCTCGGGAACTCGCTGGGGATCTCGCTCGGGAACTGCGACGGGAGCTCGCTGGGCAACTCGCTGGGAAGTGTGGTGGGCAGGCTGAACGACGGCTTGGGAGAACCGCTCGTACCCGTCGCAGGGGGCGGGTTCCTGTCCGGCGAGTCGTCGTTCCCCGAGGCCATGAAGACCACGACGAGGGTGACGGCCACAGCCGCCGCCAGCACGGCGAGCAGGGCGAACAGCGGGCTCCGGCGCCTTCTGGGGCCGTTCGGGCCGGGGTCGCCGACCTGGCCCATCGGTCGGGTCGACGGCATCGCGCCGTAAGGGCGCGGGCCGTTGCGCCCGAAGTCGTCGGGGGGTGGTCCGAAGCCACCGCCCGGAGGCGGTGTGTCACCCGGCGGTCCGGGCGGCTGAGGCGGTACCGGCGGCATGGCCATACCGTCCACAGTCGCCGCGGACCGGTCAGGAGGCGACCCCCGCGCGGAAGTTGATACGCCCCCATGCCGTGGGTCGCATCATTCCGGCACATTCCCCGCGCAAATCGCTGCGAGACGCACGCGCGCGTGCCGTCGACGGAGGCCACTCACGGCCGACGGCACACGCGCGTGGGCTTCGTTCAGCCGCGCGCACCCAGCAGGTGGTCCATGGCGAGCTGGTCGAGCTGCTCGAAGGCCATACCGCGCGCTGCGGCCGCCTCCACGTCGAAGTCCTCGAAGGCACTGCGGTCCGCGAGCAGCGACTTCAGACCGTCCGCCGCCGTCTGCTGCGCCAGCTGGTCCAGACGCGAGGCACGCAGCGCCTCCTGGACCTGCGGGTCGGCACGGAAGGCGGCCGCGCGCTCCTTGAGGATGAGGTAGTTGCGCATGCAGCCCGCGGCCGACGCCCACACACCGTCGAGGTCCTCGGTCCGCGGCGGCTTGAAGTCGAAGTGCTTGGGCCCGGCGTAACCGGCACTCTCCAGGAGGTCGACGAGCCAGAAGGCGGCCCGCAGGTCGCCCGCGCCGAAGCGGAGGTCCTGGTCGTACTTGATGCCGGACTGGCCGTTGAGGTCGATGTGGAAGAGCTTGCCCGCCCACAGGGCCTGCGCGATGCCGTGCGGGAAGTTCAGCCCGGCCATCTGCTCGTGGCCGACCTCGGGGTTCACGCCGTACAGCTCGGGGCGCTCCAGGCGCTCGATGAACGCGAGCGCGTGGCCGACGGTGGGCAGCAGGATGTCGCCGCGCGGCTCGTTCGGCTTGGGCTCGATGGCGAAGCGCAGGTCGTAGCCCTGCTCCGTGACGTACTCGCCGAGGAGGTCGAAGGCCTCCTTCATGCGGTCCAGGGCGACGCGGACGTCCTTGGCCCCGCCGGACTCGGCGCCCTCGCGGCCGCCCCAGGCGACGTAGGTCTCGGCGCCGAGCTCGACCGCCAGGTCGATGTTGCGGATGGTCTTGCGCAGCGCGTAACGGCGCACGTCGCGGTCGTTGGCGGTGAACGCGCCGTCCTTGAAGACGGGGTGCGTGAAGAGGTTGGTGGTCGCCATCGGCACCTTCATGCCGGTCGCGTCCAGGGCCTCACGGAAGCGCTTGATGTGACCCTCGCGAGCGCTGTCCGAGGCCCCGAAGGGAATCAGGTCGTCGTCGTGGAAGGTCACGCCGTGGGCGCCGAGCTCGGCCAGGCGCTGCACCGTCTCGACCGGGTCGAGGGCGCGGCGGGTGGCGTCGCCGAACGGGTCCCTTCCCTGCCAGCCGACGGTCCACAGGCCGAAGGTGAACCTGTCCTCGGGGGTGGGCTGGTAGTTCATGACGCGGCTCCTTGCTGCTCCGGACTATTTCGTCATGGCGGTTTACAAATTAGTATGCACACACGTCTCCGGGAAGAGACAAGGTGTCTTCACCGTGAGACACCAGCCGCTTCGAGATCATGAGCCGCGCAAAAAGGGAGAGCCCGATGTCAGCAGCCGAGGGTCCGCTCGTCGTCGGCGTGGACACGTCCACCCAGTCCACCAAGGCGCTGGTGGTCGACGCGGCCACCGGCCAGGTCGTCGCGCGCGGTCAGGCGCCGCACACCGTGTCCACCGGAGCCGGCCGGGAGAGCGACCCGCGCCAGTGGTGGGACGCGCTGTCCGAGGCCCTGCGCCAGTGCGGGGACGCGGCCCGCGAGGCCGCCGCGGTGTCGATCGGCGGCCAGCAGCACGGCCTGGTCACCCTGGACGCGCAGGGCGAGCCGGTGCGCCCGGCGATGCTCTGGAACGACGTCCGCTCGGCACCTCAAGCCCAGCGCCTCATCGAGGAACTGGGCGGCCCGAAGGCCTGGGCGGAGCGGACCGGAAGCGTGCCGGGCGCCTCCTTCACGGTGACGAAGTGGGCCTGGCTCGCCGAGCACGAGCCGGAGGCCCTGCGCGCCACGAAGGCCGTACGCCTGCCGCACGACTACCTCACCGAGCGGCTCACCGGCGTGGGCACGACCGACCGCGGCGACGTCTCCGGCACCGGCTGGTGGGGGTCCGCGACGGAGTCGTACGACAGCGAGATCCTCGCGCACGTCGGCCTCGACCCCGCGCTGCTCCCCCGCGTGGTCCGGCCCGGCGAGGTGGCCGGCACCGTACGCGACGGCCACGATCTGCCGTTCTCCAAGGGGACCCTGGTCGCCCCCGGCACCGGCGACAACGCGGCCGCCGCGCTGGGCCTCGGCCTGCGCCCCGGGACGCCGGTGATGAGCCTCGGCACCTCCGGCACGGTCTACGCCGTGTCCGAGCGGCGCCCCACCGACCCGACCGGCACCGTGGCGGGCTTCGCCGACGCCCGCGGCGACTGGCTGCCGCTCGCCTGCACCCTGAACTGCACGCTCGCCGTGGACCGCGTCGCGGCCCTGCTGAACCTGGACCGCGAGGCCGTGGAACCGGTCTCGGGGGTCACCCTGCTGCCGTATCTGGACGGCGAGCGCACCCCGAACCTGCCGAACGCCTCCGGGCTGCTGCACGGACTGCGCCACGACACCACCGGCGGCCAGCTGCTCCAGGCCGCCTACGACGGGGCCGTGCAGGCGCTGCTCGGGGCGCTGGACCTGGTGCTCGACGAGGACGCGGACCGTTCGACGCCGCTGCTGCTGATCGGCGGCGGCGCCCAGGGCACCGCCTGGCAGCAGACCGTACGACGGCTCTCCGGGCGGCCCGTCCAGGTGCCCGAGGCCAAGGAGCTGGTCGCCCTCGGTGCCGCCGCGCAGGCCGCCGGACTGCTGACCGGCGAGGACCCGGGGGCGGTCGCCCGGCGCTGGAACACGGCCGCGGGCCCTGTCCTTGAAGCGGTGGAGCGGGACGAGGAGACGCTGGCCAGGATCGCCGGGGTACTCTCCGACGCGGCGCCGCTGCTGGAGCGCGGGACGCAGACCGGCTGACGACGGCAGGGACCCGCACCGGCCCGGGGCGCCGGCCTCGGCCCGCCGAGGACGAGGACGCGGGCCGGCCGACGGCACCACGAGCCGTCCGGATCACGGGACCGCGGCCTGACCGAGGATCGAGGGAGGCATGACCGCACCGCTGCACGACACCCGCCCGGCGGGGCCGGGGCGCGGCCTGCCCGACACCCAGCAGGGCATGCGCCGCCGCAACCTGGCCCGGGTGATGCACACCGTGCGTGCCGAGGGACCGCTGTCGCGTGCCGCGGTCGCCTCGCGCATCGGTCTGACCCGGGCCGCGGTGTCGACCCTCGTCGACGAGCTCATCCGCTCGGGGCTGCTGGAGGAGCTCGGCCCGGAGCGTCCGGGCCGGGTCGGCAGGCCGGGTTCCGCACTCGCCGTCAGCGGGCGCGGTCCCGCCGGGATCGGCGCCGAGGTCGGTGTGGACCACCTCGCCGTCTGCGCGGTGGATCTACGGGGGCAGGTACGCGCGCGTGCGGTGCGGTACGGCGCGAACCGGGGCCGCTCCCCCGAGCCGGTGATCGCCGAACTCACGGACCTGGTGCGCCGGGTGGTGTCGGAGGCGGAGGACGAGGGTCTGTGGCCCGCCGGCCTCGCGGTGGCGGTGCCCGGTCTGGTCGCGCGTGACGCCCGGACCGTGGTGCGCGCCCCGAACCTCGACTGGCAGGACACGGACCTGGGCACCCTGCTGCCCGAGGACCTGCCGCTGACCGTGGGCAACGAGGCCAACTTCGGCGCGCTGGCCGAACTCTGGCTCGGCGACGGCACCCCCCACGACTTCCTGCACGTCTCCGCGGAGATCGGCATCGGCGCGGCACTGGTCGTGGACGGGCAACTGCTGCGCGGCACCCGTGGTTTCGCGGGCGAGCTCGGCCATGTCCCGGTCCGCCCCGACGGACCGGCGTGTGCGTGCGGCGGACGCGGCTGTCTGGAGCAGTACGCCGGCGAGGAAGCGGTGCTCCGGGCGGCCGGCCTGGAGCCGGGCGAGGACCGGGTCGGCCTCCTCGCCCAGCACGCGGCGGAAGGCGACGAGGCCGTACGGGGCGCCCTGCGCGAAGCCGGGCAGGCACTCGGCATCGCGCTGACCGGGGCGGTCAATCTGCTGGACCCCGAGACCGTGGTGCTCGGCGGTGCGCTGGCCGGCCTCGCGCCCTGGCTGCTGCCCTCCCTCCAGGACGAGCTGGCCCGGCGCACGGCCGGCCCCGCCTGCCCGGTGGCCGTGTCCGGACTGGGTTCCGAGGGGCCCCTGCTGGGGGCCGCGCACTCGGTGGTGCGGGCCGTGCTGGACGACCCGGCAGCCGTGGGCGAACGGGCCTGAGCACCCGTCAACTCACCCCATCGAGTGGCCGGGTTGTCCACATCCCCGGCGTTGTCCACCGGAACGGCGAGCATCCCTCCGCCGGACCGGCCGCCGCCGTACCGTGAGGACACGAGCCACGCGGCAGCCGTGGGCGAGCGGACTTCGTGAGGTCCGGTCCGTCCGCGACACCAACCACACCCACGTGGCGAAGATCCGCGAGGAACGGCTTCCGGCGCGCGAGACTCACCGCGGAGCACACGTCCCGCTCCGTGACACCGCGGTGCGACCGCTCGGCTGAACACCGCTGATACGAAAGGCACTTGGTTGATGGAACGCGCAAGACCGCCTCTCGACAGACGGCGGCTGCTGAAAGGGGCGGTCCTGGCCGCCGTACCGTACGCGCTGCTTCCCGAGACACGCGCCGGGGCCGCCCCGCAGCCCGTCGACCACCCGCTCGCCGAGTGGCAGCCGGCCACGTCCTCCAACTTCACGGCGTCGGACCGCCCCTGGTCCTACCAGGTGGACCGGGTGGTCGTCCACGTCACCCAGACCACCTGGACCGATGCACTGGACATCTTCCGCAACCCCGCGAAACAGGTGTCCGCCCACTATGTCGTGCGCTCGGCCGACGGCCATGTCGCGCAGTGCGTGCGGGAGGCCGACGTCGCCTGGCACGCCGGGAACTGGGACTACAACACCCGCAGCGTCGGCATCGAGCACGAGGGCTGGGTGGACAAGCCCGCCTACTTCACCGACGCCCTCTACCAGGAGTCCGCGAAGCTCACGGCCGGGATCTGCGGGAGATACGGCATCCCCAGGGACCGCGCGCACATCATCGGCCACTACGAGGTGCCGGGCACGGACCACACCGACCCCGGGCCCTTGTGGGACTGGGAGCGCTACCTGCGCATGGTCCAGGACGTGTGAGTGGCCCGTCGTTCGGGTGACGCCGGTCGAAGAGGTTGTTTGCGCGGGCACCGGGAGTGACGATGTTCCCAGCCGCATCGCGTTCCTGGAGGCCGAATTGACCGATCCATGGGTGGCCCTGGAGCCGGGGGCCGACCTTGCCGAGCGGGTCCGGCTGCTGCGGCGCGCGCACGAGACGTTCACCGAGGCGGGCACGGTGCAGCGGCCGGTCCGCCCGGTGGTGGCCGACTCGTGGCGGCGCTCCGCGCGGGCCGGCGTCGGGCCCGACGGGTCGGCGGACGTCGAACTCGCCGACGGTGACCTCGATCCGTACCGGGCCGAGCATCCGCTGGCGCGGGTCATGCCGCTGTTCCGCGAGCTGATGGGCACCTTCGCCTCCGACGGGGAGCATCTGCTCGCGGTGTGCGACGAGCACGGCAGGCTGCTGTGGGTCGAGGGCCATGCGAGGACCCGTCGGCAGGCGGAGTGGATGAACTTCGTGCCGGGTGCGCGGTGGGCCGAGACCGCCGTCGGGACGAACGCCCCGGGCACGGCGGTGGCGGTGGACCGGCCGGTGCAGGTGTTCGCGGCGGAGCACTTCATCCGCCGGGTGCAGCCGTGGACCTGCGCGGCGGCACCGGTCCACGATCCGCGCACCGGTCGGGTGCTGGGGGCCGTGGACATCACCGGCGGCGACGGGCTCGCGCATCCGCACAGCCTGGGCTTCGTCCAGGCGGTCGCGCGGGCCGCCGAGTCCCAGCTGGCGCTGCTCCTGCCGCAGCAGCCGGCCACCGACAGGACCGAGCTGAGCGCCCTGGGCCGGGACGAGGCGCTGCTGGTCGGCGGCGGCCGCAGGGTCAGGCTCAGCCGCAGGCACAGCGAGATCCTGGTGCTGCTGTCCCGGCACCCGGAGGGCCTGACCGGGGACGAGCTGTTGTGCGCGCTGTACGAGGACGAGTCGGTGACGCCGGTGACGCTGCGGGCCGAACTGGCGCGGCTGCGCAGGGTTCTCGGACCGGGGCTGCTGGCGTCCCGGCCGTACCGGCTGACCGTGCCGGTCGAATCGGACGTGGCCGTCGTGGAGCGGCGGCTGGAGAGCGGGGCGGTCGCCGCGGCGGCACGGGAGTACCGCGGTCCGCTGCTGCCGGCCTCGCAGGCGCCGGCGGTGGTCAGGCTCAGGCGCCGGATCGCGGACGGACTGCGGACGGCCCTGGTCGCCCGCCGGGACCCCGACCTGCTGGCGGACTGGGCGCACGCGCCGTGGGGCGAGGACGACGTCGAGGTGTGGCGGGCGCTCGCGGCCGTACGGCCCACGGCGAGCGTCCGGGCCCGGCTCGCCGCGCTGGAGGCGGAGCTGGCCGCACCGACGGCAACGTGGTTGCAACGTCCGCGCTCCTAGCCTCACGCGCAGAGCCGCCCAACGGCGGGCGGCGCTGCTGAAGGAGGCTGGCCAGCATGACCCGTTACGCGGCACCCGGCACCGAGGGCTCGATCGTCTCCTACCAGGCGCGCTACGACCACTTCATCGGTGGCGAGTACGTGCCGCCGGCGCGCGGGCAGTACTTCGAGAACCCCTCCCCGGTGACCGGGCAGCCCTTCACCGAGGTCGCGCGGGGCACCGCCGAGGACGTGGAGCGGGCGCTGGACGCCGCGCACGCCGCCGCGCCCGGCTGGGGCCGCACCTCGGTGACCGAGCGCTCCGACATCCTCCTCAAGATCGCCGACCGGATGGAGGCGAACCTGGAGAAGCTCGCCGTCGCGGAGAGCTGGGAGAACGGCAAGCCGGTGCGCGAGACGCTGGCCGCCGACATCCCCCTGGCCATCGACCACTTCCGGTACTTCGCGGGGGCGATCCGTGCGCAGGAGGGTTCGCTCGGCGAGATCGACGACGACACGGTGGCGTACCACTTCCACGAGCCGCTCGGGGTCGTCGCACAGATCATCCCGTGGAACTTCCCGATCCTGATGGCGGTGTGGAAGCTGGCCCCGGCCCTCGCGGCGGGCAACGCGGTCGTCATCAAGCCGGCCGAGCAGACCCCGGCCTCCATCCACTACTGGATGAGCCTGATCGCGGACCTGCTGCCGCCGGGCGTGGTCAACATCGTCAACGGCTTCGGGGTGGAGGCGGGCAAGCCGCTCGCGTCGAGTCCGCGGGTGGCGAAGGTGGCGTTCACCGGTGAGACCACCACGGGGCGGCTGATCATGCAGTACGCCTCGGAGAACATCAAGCCCGTCACCCTCGAACTCGGCGGCAAGTCGCCGAACATCTTCTTCGACGACGTCTGGGCGCGGGACGACGACTTCCGGGACAAGGCGCTCGAGGGGTTCACGATGTTCGCCCTCAACCAGGGCGAGGTCTGCACGTGCCCGTCGCGGGCGCTGATCCAGCGGGGCAACTACGCCGAGTTCCTGGAGGCGGCCGTCGCCCGCACCGAGCTGATCCGGCCGGGCCACCCCCTCGACACCGACACGATGATCGGCGCCCAGGCCTCCAACGACCAGCTGGAGAAGATCCTCTCCTACCTGGACGTCGGCCGGCAGGAGGGCGCGAAGGTCCTCACCGGTGGTGAACGCATCGAGCACGAAGGCGAGTTGAAGGGCGGCTACTACGTCCAGCCGACCATCTTCGAGGGCGACAACCGCATGCGGATCTTCCAGGAGGAGATCTTCGGTCCCGTCGTCTCGGTGACGTCCTTCGACGACTTCGACGACGCTCTGAAGATCGCCAACGACACGCTGTACGGCCTCGGGGCGGGCGTGTGGACCCGGGACATGAACACCGCGTACCGGGCAGGGCGGGCGATCCAGGCGGGCCGCGTGTGGACCAACTGCTACCACGCGTACCCGGCGCACGCCGCGTTCGGTGGGTACAAGCAGTCGGGGATCGGGCGGGAGACGCACAAGATGATGCTGGAGCACTACCAGCAGACGAAGAATCTCCTTGTTTCTTACAGCCCTCAGAAGCTTGGCTTCTTCTAGAGCCTGCAGTCGGTTGCCTGGAAGCTGTGTTCTGCTCCAGGCAACCGGACACGGGAAGTCACACTCCGCGGTGACGCGATACTCCACGCTGCGTACCCACTGTTTGGTCGCTGGCGAATACGGGCGTCCGGGGCACCTGCCCGACTGGCGTTCGCCCGGCGAAAGTCCGCACTCGCGGCGCCAGTTCTCGCCGTCGGTCATCCAGGCGATGCGGTTGCCGATCCATCCTGAACTGGCTGGCACCGTGTTCGCCCAGGTCCCCGGAGCACGCCCGGCTCGTGCGGCGTGCCCAGCGGGCCCTGGGGCTGTCGCTGGTCGGCTTCGGCCTGATCATGTCTGAGGGCGGCCCGTCCTCGTGTCCGGGAACACCTTCGCTGGCCTCCACCCGGACCAGTTCGCCGCCGCCGGGCGCTCACTGAGCCAGGAACTCCTGTCTCTCGCAGGCGGCGTGATCGGGCGTCTTGCCGGTATGGCCGACCGTGCCGGACGAGCGCGGTAGCGGCGGCCGGGGGTGCCGTGCCGTACCAGGCGGCCGCGTCCCGGTGCCGGGTGCGTCCCCCCGCGGCTGCTACGGCTGCTTCCGCCGCAGGTGCGCGCAGGCCGAGGGGTAGGTGTCGCAGTAGCTCTTGTACTGCCGCACGGACGTGGCCTCCAGCATCGCGTGCGCGACGGCCCTGGAGAGGGTGTCGGCCGCCGCAGAGCCGATCCGGGTGAGGGCGCCTGTGTCGTCCGGCTCGTCGTTCGACAGGCGGCGGCCGGTGCCGGTGGATACGGAGAAGATCGTGTCGCCGTCGGAGAGGGTGTGCGAGGGGTTGAGCGCCCGGGCCAGTCCGTCCTGGGCGGCGGCGGCCATCCTTGTCAGCGCCGCGTTGTCCATCCCCGCGCTGGTGGCGACGACCGCGATCGTGGTGTTGCGGCCCCGGTCCGCCCCGGTCTGTGGCGTCCCCGGGGCCGGCCGACACTCCGCGCGGGAGGGCCTGCGCAGTCCGGCGAACTCGTCGCCGATGCCCAGTGCGGCTCCCAGCAGGGTGCAGTCCTTCGGGTCCACGGGGCTTCCGAGGGCATTGACCACGACGAGTGCCCCGACGACGGTCCCGTCGGCCATTGTGACGCTGGCCGTCCCCACGCCTCCTTTGAGGGTGCTCGCCGCGGCGAGGGCTCCCGTCCCGGCGCCCACGGTGCCCTGGCGCACCGGGCCGTCCTGGGCCGCCTCCATCGCCCGGTATCCCCAGGAGGCGGTCGGCCGTGCCCGGTCGCTGCCCCCTCGACCGATGTCCCAGATCACCGCTCCCGGCACGATGGGGAGCGAGACCCCTTTCCGGTCCTCCAGCCAATGCATCGCGCCGACGCCGACGTCCAGGCCCCAGTCGCTGCCACCGGTCAGGACGATCGCGTCGACTCCGGGGTTGGCGTTGACGGGGTCCAGGGTGTCGGTCGTCCATGTGCCGGGGGATCCGCCGCGTACGTCGACGCCGGCGATCGCCTTGTTTGGCATGTGGACGACGGTCGATCCGGTGAGGTAGGGCGGGCGGACGGACTGCACCTGACCGACCCGGATGCCGGGGACGTCGGTGATGGCGTTCGACGGACCCGGCACGGGGGCCGCCGTCGTGGTCCTCGTCCGCCCGGCGGCCTGGGAGGTCTCGGCGCCGAGTACGAGACACGAAGCGGCGACCGCGCAGACCGATCCCATCGCCAGCAGGCGGGTGTTCGGGAAGACCATGCCGACCTCTCCTCAGGACCGTCCGGCCGTGCCGGAACCGTGCCGCTTGGTGGCGGCGCGCAGCAAGCTAGCGGTAAGAGGTGTCGGGCGACCGGCGGCACGCCACGGGATGGTCCGTTCGGGCATCGGCATCCGCCCGGGCGAAGCAGCCGGCGGGGCGCCGCGCCCGTGTTGTCGTGGTGGAGGCGTGTCACCGGAGCGCGTGCCGTGCGGGGTCAGGCCGGGAGGTCCAGACAGTTGAAGGAGACTCCCGGACTCCCACATGACCTTTTGACCACGTAAGGGGACTCGACAATGTCAGTTCACGTAAGCAGTCCAGGCTCTTCTCCGTCGGATACGTCGTGGGCCCTGATGACCGGTTCGCCGAGCGGGATCGGCCGGGCGACGGCGCTGGGCCTGGCCCGGGACGGATACGCACTCATCGTCACCGGCCGCGACAAGGGCCGGGCCGCCGGATGCCGCCGCAGCATCGAGTCCTCGGGCGGCCGTGCGATCGACCTGGTCGCCGACCTGGCCGACCCCTCAGCGGTGCGCACCCTCATCGGCCAGGTGCGCGAGGCCATCGACGGCCCGCTCGACGTCCTGGTCCACAACGCCTGCGGCGGCAGCTTCGCACCGACCGAAGCCACCCCGGAGGCCATGTTCGACACCGCGTTCAACGTGCACGCCAAGGCACCGTTCCTCCTGACTGCCGCCTTCGCCCCCACGATGGCCGAACGCGGCCACGGGGCCATCATGAACGTGGGCAGCCTCAGTACCATCACGGCCGCGTCCGGCACCTGCGCCTTCCAGGCATCAAGAGCGGCATTGTCCATGATGACCAAGTCATGGACCGCCGAGTACGGTCCCCGGGGCGTCAGGGTCAACTCCGTTGATCACGGGTTCATCCTCACCCGCGTGGACCAAGACATCCGTGACATGTTCGGCACCTATCTCGCCTCGCTGCCCGCCGGACGCGGCGGAGACCCCGAAGAGGTCGCGAACGTCATCCGTTTTCCCGTCTCCCCCCAGGCGTCCTACGTCAACGGAGCAACACTCGCCGTCGACGGCGGGAAGAACGCCGTCGTCGTCATGTGAAGGCCCTCGGATGAACGGCTCGAAGCCCGGTTAGCACAGGCTTTCGTCTGGATCAGGCCGGATCAGGGAGTAATGATTCCACCCTTGCCTCAGGTCAGAGGCGACAGTGAGCGTGCACTACCAGCAGACCAAGAATCTGAGAACATCACGGCTGGTCACCCGACGTGGACGAGACCCGCCGGCAGGACAACCCGAGCGCCGAACGCTCCTTCCGCGCCGAGCACGCCGGCAAGCGCGGTCCGGGCCGGACGAAGTCCGCCGAGGAGACGAAGTCCGTCCCCGGTGACGCGGTCGAGAGCCCGAGCGCAAGCGGCGAGGAGTACGGCGACGCGGACGAGAAGGGCAGGCGCGACACCGGGCCCAAGGGCCGCTCCCAGCGCCCCAGCGGCACGAAGGACGCTGCCGCCAAGACCGGCGTGGACCCGCAGGATCCGTCGTCCGGGCGCTGACCGGATCAGCCCTCCGATCGGGCCCGGACGGCAGGTCCTCGGCGAACGGCGCCCCTGTCAGCAGATCCGCGGAAGTTGCTCCCCGATCGGCAGATCGACCACCCTTGTCCCGCCCAGGCCGGTCCGTGCCACGACCATGCCGGGATGCTCCTCCACGGCCTCACCGATGATCACGGAGTCCGCGCCCAGAGGATGGGCGCGCATCGCCCCGAGGACGGCGTCGGCGTGCTCGCGCGGGGCGAAGGCCACCAGCTTGCCCTCGTTGGCGATGTACATGGGGTCCAGTCCGAGAATGGCGCAGGCGTTGGCCACGGCCGGCGGGACCGGGACATCGCGTTCCTGGATGACGACCCCGGTGCCGGAGGCCTGCGCGATCTCGTTGAGCGAGGCGGCCAGGCCGCCCCGGGTGGGGTCGCGCAGGACGTGCAGATCCGGTGTGACGGCGAGCATGGCGTCGACCAGGCCGCCTAGCGCCGCGCAGTCGCTCTTGATCTCCACTCCGAATTCCAGTCCCTCGCGCACGCTCATGACCGCCACCCCGTGGACGCCGATGGCGCCGCTGACGATCACGACGTCGCCGGGGACGACCCGCTGAGGGCGCAGATCGACGCCCGCCGGGACGAGACCGATGCCCGCGGTGTTGATGTAGATCCCGTCGCCGTGGCCGGCCTCCACGACCTTGGTGTCCCCGGTGGCCACCTCCACACCGGCGGTGCGCGCGGCCGCCCCCAGAGCCTCGGACACCCGAGTGACCACATCCAGCTCGACGCCCTCCTCCAAGATGAATCCGCAGGAGAGGTAGGCGGCGCGGGCGCCGCTCATGGCGAGGTCGTTGACGGTGCCGTTGACCGCCAGGTCTCCGATGCTGCCGCCGGGGAAGAACAGCGGCCGCACCACGTAGGAGTCGGTGGAGAACGCCAGCCGGGCACCGCCCAGGGAGAGGACGGCGGCGTCACCCATTTGGGCGAGCACCTCGCCCCCGAAAGCGGGAGCGAAGATCTGCTGGACCAGTTCGGCGGAGAGCACTCCGCCGCCGCCGTGGCCCATGACGACCCGGGGCCGGTCCCGCAGGGGCGCCGGACACGTCCACGCCTCGACGTCCAGGGCGGGGGCGGGGAGATCGGTGGTGTCAGACAACGGGGGTCGCCTCCTGGGCCTCGGTGGCGGGCATGTCCAGCCGTCGGTAGAGGTAGTACGCGGCGCAGGCTCCCTCGCTGGAGACCATGGTGGCCCCCAGCGGCGTCCGAGGCGTGCACAGAGTGCCGAAGGCCTCGCACTCGTGCGGCTTGAGCAGTCCCTGCAGGACCTCTCCGCTGCGGCACTCGGCCGGCTCCCGGGTACGGATGCCCTCGACGGCGAAGCGGTGCTCGGCGTCGTAGGCGCGGTATTTCGGTGCCAGCCGCCAGCCGCTCTGCGGGATCACCCCGATGCCGCGCCAGGCGCGGTCGGTGACCTCGAAGACGTCCTCCAGCATGGCCCGGGCTGCCGGGTTGCCCTCCGCGCGAACGGCACGGGCGTAGGCGTTGTCGACGGTGTGCTCACCGCGTTCCAGCTGCTGGACGGTACGGCGCACGCCTTCGAGGATGTCCAGTGGCTCGAAGCCCGTCACGACGATCGGCACCCGGAAGCGCTCCGCCAGTTCCGGGTACTCCCCCATGCCCATCACGCTGCAGACATGGCCGGCCGCGAGGAAGCCCTGCACCCGGCAGCTCGGCGAGGACATGATGGCCTCGATGGCGGGCGGGACACGGACGTGGGACACCAGCATGCTGAAGTTCGGGATGCCCAGCTTCCGGGCCTGATGGACCGTCATGGCGTTGGGGGGTGCGGTCGTCTCGAAGCCGATCCCGAAGAACACCACCTCGCGGTCGGGGTTCTGCTGGGCGATCCGCAGCGCGTCGAGCGGTGAGTAGACGACGCGCACGTCACCGCCCTCTCCGCGGACCTGGAACAGGTCCCGTCCGGTGCCCGGCACACGCAGCATGTCACCGAAGGAACAGAAGATCACCTCCGGTCGGGAGGCGATCTCCAGCGCCTTGTCGATGACCTCCAGCGGTGTCACGCACACGGGACACCCGGGTCCGTGGATCAACTCGACCTTGTCCGGCAGGAGTTGGTCGATGCCGTGGCGGATGATGCTGTGCGTCTGCCCTCCGCACACCTCCATCAGGGCCCATGGCCTGGTCACCGTGGCGTGGATGTCGTCGAGGAGCCGGCGTGCCAGCTCCGGGTCCTGGAACTCGTCGATGTACTTCACTTGTTGCGCACCTCTTCCACCGGTTCCGATCCGACCGCCTCCGCCGCCGCCATTTCCCAGGGGTCGCCGAACTCCTCCTGCAGCAGGCCGAGTTCGGCGAAGAGTTCGAGTGTCTGCCGCGCCGACTCCTCGTCCAGCCGCTGCAGGGCGAACCCGACGTGGACGATGGCGTACTCGCCGACCTGGAGGTCGGGCAGATACTCAAGGCACACCTCCTTGACCACGCCGCCGAAGTCGACGGTGGCCATCCGGGTACCGTCCCGTTCCTCGATGTCCAGCACTCTGCCGGGTACCGCCAGACACATGAGCCTCTCCTCGCTGTGGGTCGCGCGTTTGCTCAGTCGGTGGCAGTGGCGCGGGCGGCCACCATCAGTTGGCCCAGCGCCAGGCCACCGTCGTTGGGCGGCACCAGGTGGTGCCGCAGGACCGTGAAGCCGTCCTCGCGCAGGGCGGCGGCACAGGCCGAGGAGAGCAGCGTGTTGGCGAACACGCCTCCCGTCAGGGCGACCGTGTCCAACCCGTGCCGCTCTCGCGCCCGCGCGCACATCCGGTGCACCAGGCCGGTCACGCCCCGGTGGAAGCGCGCGGCGACGAGGGCCGGCTCGACGCCCTCGCGCAGGTCGGCGACGATCGCCGCGAGTACGGGTGCCGGATCGGCCCGTACGGCGCCGTCCCGGTTCCCCTCCGACGCGTGCAGCGCGAAGGCGTACGCGGTGGTGTCGTCGGCGGGTGCGTGCAGCGCCGCCCCTTCCAGTTCGACAGCGGCCTGTGCCTCGTACCCCGCCAGGTGGCACACCCCGGCGAGAGAGGACACCGCGTCGAAGAGCCGGCCCATGCTCGACGTGGGGACACAGTTCACGTCGCGCTCCAACTGCCTTCCCAGTACGTGGAGTTCGTCGGTCGGGCAGGCAGTCGTACAGGCGAGGTCGTCGGACCAGTCGATTCCGGCCGCCCTCAGATGGGCCAGCGCCATGCGGTAAGGCCGGCGCACCGCGGCGTCACCACCGGGCAGTGGCACATACGCGAGATGTCCGAACCGGGTGCAGCGGTCGTAGTCCGCGAGCAGGAACTCCCCGCCCCACACGGCGCCGTCGTCGCCGTGGCCGGTGCCGTCGAAGGCGACGCCGATCACCGGCCTTGTGCCGTCCAGTCCGTGCTCGGCCATGACGGCGGCGATGTGCGCGTGATGGTGCTGGACGCGCACGACGGGCCGGTGCGCCGCGTTCCGGTCGGCCCATCCGGCGGAGCGGTAGCCAGGGTGCCGGTCGGAGACCAGGGTCTCGGGGCGCACCCCGGTGATGGACTCCAACTGCGCCACCGCGCGCTCGAAGACCCGCTGTGTGCCTACGTCGTCCATGTCGCCGATGTGCGCCGACAGCCAGGCCTGCCGGCCCGCCCCGAGACAGAAGGCGTTCTTCAGGTCTCCGCCGACGGCGAGGGCCGGCCGCACGGGCAGCGGGAGGGAGACCGGCAACGGGGCGTAGCCACGCGAGCGGCGGATCACCAGTGGCTCCCCGTCGCAGACGCGGACCACGGAGTCGTCGCACGGAACGTGGATCGGCCGGTCGTACGTGAGCCAGGCGTCGGCCAGGTGCGCCAGTCGCTCCAGCGCCTCGTTGTCGTCGGTGACGATCGGCTCACCCGACAGGTTGCCGCTGGTCATGACGAGCAGCCCGGGGCCGTCCGGGTCGCCGGGCAGGCCGAGCAGCAGATGGTGCACGGGCGTGTAGGGCAGCATCACGCCGAGGTCGGGGCTGCCGGGTGCCACGGCTTCGGCGGGCCGGAGATCCCCGGGGGCGTACGACGGGTGCGGATGCCGCCTCATCAGGACGACCGGCCTGGCCCCGCCTTCGAGCAGGCTCCGCTCCTGCGGGCTCAGCCGGACGAGGTGACGGACGTCGTCCGCGGCCCTGGCCATGACAGCGAACGGCTTGTCCCCGCGCGCCTTTCGCCGGCGCAGGAGGGAGACCGCCTCCTGGTTCATGGCATCGCAGGCCAGGTGGTATCCGCCCAGGCCCTTCACGGCGAGGATCGCGCCCCGCTTCAGCAGCGCGCGGGCCTCGGTGACCGGGTCCGCCCCCTCGACATTCCCGAGCCGCGCCTCCTGGGCGAGGACCAGCCGCAGACGGGGTCCGCAGGCCGGGCAGGCGATCGGCTGCGCGTGGAACCGGCGGTCGGCCGGATCCTCGTACTCCCGGGCACAGTCGGCGCACATCGCGAAGCCGGCCATGGTGGTGTTCGCCCGGTCGTACGGCACGCCGGTGACGATCGTGAAGCGCGGGCCGCAGTGAGTGCAGTTGACGAACGGGTGCCGGTAACGCCGGTCCGCCGGGGCTGCCAACTCGGCGAGGCAGTCGGCACAGGTGGCGGAGTCGGGGGAGACCAGAGTGCGGGCCGGTCCACCGGTGCGCGAGGTGAGGATGGTGAACGCGGTGCCGCCGGCGGGAGGCAGCTCCCAGTGGTGGACGGAATCCACGCGGGCCAGCGGCGGTGCCTGGGCGGCGATCAGGTCGCAGAACCGGGCCACGGCCGAGGCACTGCCCTCGACCTCCGCAACGACGCCCTCCGGGGTGTTGGTCACGTGTCCGGCCAGGGCGAGTTCGGTGGCAAGGCCGTAGAGGTAGGGCCTGAAACCCACGCCCTGTACCACTCCCCGTACGGTGACCCGGCGGCGTCGTGGAGTGTTCTCGGCGACGGCGGCGGGAGCCTGCGGACCGCTCACGAGTGGGTGTGGGCCATGGTGCCGGTGGCCTCCGGGTGCGGGTGCGGGTGACCGTGGTGATGAGGCTGCCGGGCCATCACCGGTGAGTGGACAGGCGTGGCGTCCACGGCGGCCAGCGCCCGGTCGAGCAGCGCGCCGACTCCCTGCCCCCGGCGTGCCGACGTCAGGATCACCTCGACTCCGGGGTTGACCTGCTCCACGTTCGCGCGGAACGCCGCCTCGTCGAACTCGACGGCCTCCGCGATGTCGGTCTTGGTGACCACCACGAGGTGGGCGAGGCCGAAGGCGGTGGGGTACTTGAGCGGCTTGTCCTCGCCCTCCGTCACCGAGGCGAGGGTGACCCTCAGGGTCTCCCCCAGGTCGTAGGAGGCCGGGCAGACCAGGTTGCCGACGTTCTCCACGAACAGCAGCCGGGTGTCGTCGGGCAGCCACCCGTCCAGGTGCCCGGCGAGCATCCCCGCCTCCAGATGACACAGTCCGTCGGTGAGCACCTGCTTGACGGGGACCCCCGAACGCGCGAGCCGGGCCGCGTCGTTCTCGGTGGCCAGATCGGCGCTCAGCGCCGCGACGGGAACGGCCCGCTCCCGTGCCCGCAGCAGCTCGCGCTCCAGCAGCGCGGTCTTGCCGCTGCCCGGACTGGACAGCAGGTTGACGACCGCGATGCCCCGAGCCGCCAGGTCCGCGCGCAGTTCGTGGGCGCTCGCGTCGTTCTTCGCGAGTACGGCCTGCCGCAGGTCGACGACACGGCACATGGTTCAGCACTCCTCGGAGATCGGTTCGCGGGTGGGCGTGTGCGCGGGGCCGAGGCCGTCCTCCCAGTGCACGTCGACGATCTGCAGTTCCCGGCCAGCGAGCAGGTCGGTCCGCGTACCGCCGCACGCGGGGCAGGTCAGCCGGGGCGGCATGCCGACGGCCCATTCGTGTGAGCAGGGCGTGCACCGGGCCCGCCCGGGCACCGCTTCGGTGATCAGTTCGGCGCCTTCCAGCAGGGTTCCGGCGCAGGCCAGTCCGAAGGAGAAGGCGAGCGCGTCGGGTACGACGCCGGCCAGTTCGCCCACCTGGAGCCGTACCGATCGCACCGCCGTGACGTCGTTGGCCCGTGCGGCGGCCTCTTCCACCTGGTCGACGACGGCCAGCGCGATGGACATCTCGTGCATGGGTTCCGTCCTTCCGTCCGCGGCTGCCTCCGTTCGGCCTTCATTAGAGGCGGGCGCGGCCGGGTCGCACGGCCCGGCACGCCGTGGCCGGCAGGCGGGTACGCCGTTCGACGCAACCGCGCGACACACCGGTGGCGGCCACGATTCACATCCGTCTGATGCGCAGGTAGCGCCTCAGGTCGGGAAACACCTCGACGACGACGGCGACCATGGCGGCGACGGCCGCTCCGCCGATGACGATCTTCTTCATCCCGTCTCTCCTCATGTCTGAGCCTCAGCGGTTGAGGCCTGCGCCACGGGCGGCTCGCCGTCCCGCAGCAGCTCTTCGATCAGCCGGACGGCCTCCGGTACGGCGTCGGACACCGGCGGGCTCAGACCGATGCCCTCGTCCACCGAGGCCGGTTCGCAACCCACAATCAGGACGCGGCGTGGTGGCTCGCCGCCGGTCCCGGCGCACAGGGTGCCCAGCAGCGCCAGGACCGTGTCGGGGGTCATCCGGTGGCCGTCCAGCGCGGGGGCGGCGGGTGAAGGGCTCCCACCGCCGACGTCGTGTTCGATCACGTACAGCGTGCCGGGGGCTTCGCCGCGTGCCGTGGCGTCCACGAGGACGAGGGTGTCGTAGCCGTCCAGCAGCTGATAGGCGAGGTGCACCCCGCGCACCCCGATGTCCACGACCTCGACGTGTCCGGGCAGGTCGCGCTCGGTGAGCCGGCGGGCGGTCTCCACCCCGAAGCCGTCGTCCCCGAGGAAGACGTTGCCGATGCCCGCCACGAGCGTCCTTGGACCTGGCGGTGGGGGAAGGTTCATACGTCGTCCTCCAGCGGTGTGACCTCGTCGGGCTGGAAGTACAGGAACCGTCCCTGCTCGCGGCGGACGTCGGCGCCCGGGTCGCCCTCCACGGTGACCGCCAGGTGCACCCCGCCGTCCACGTCGTGCAGCACCGCTTCGACCTTCGCGGTGCGGCCCCGCAGGAAGATGTCCTGCGCGTCCGTGCGGCGCAGACCCGGGTGCAGCTCGACGCGGCTGCCCTGGCCCACCGACCGGCCGTCCACGACCACCCGGTCCCGCGCCGGGTCGAAGCCCGCGTCGCTCGCGGGGTCCCACCAGGGGGTGTCCGGCCGCGTCACCCCGTATTCGTCGGGGAAGCCGCCGTCCGGGGCGGCGGGGCCGGGACCGGTCACGCCGCGCAGGCTGCGCACCGCCCCGTGCAGACGCTCCAGAACCTCGGGCGGCATCGAGTCCGCCAGTTCGATCACGGCGGCCGCCCGCTCGTCGGTGCCCCGGGCCTCGCGCTTCTCCTCGTCGGTGAGGGCCGCGGTGCGCAGCGCGAGGATCTCGTCGATCTCGAGGGCGTCGTAGAGCGCGCCGGGGCTCTCCGGCGCGATGGCCGGGTGGTCCTCCAGGATGATCGGCGAGGACAGCACGAGGTCGGCGCGGCCGGGTTCGCCGGCGAGGACGGGCCAGGTGTGCAGGTTGCGGCAGGCGGCGACGGCGCCCTTCGCCCACTCGGGGGGATCGGTCATCGAGAGGAATGATCCGGCGCTGAGGGCCATGAGGAGGTGGGTGGCCACCAGGGAGCGCGGCAGCGCGGCCTCCCGGTCCGCGCCGCGGCCCTCGGGCGGTGTCCAGTCGCTGGTGTTCTCGACGACGGCGGTCAGCCGCAACACCCGGTAGGGGCCGTCGAGTTCGCGAGCGGACAGCCGTACCGTCCCACTGATCTCCTCGCACCGCCGGACCAGTCGGCCGACGGTGCGTCCGGCCTCGTCCAGGACCGGTTCGGTGTCCTCGTGGGCGGGGAGCCGGAAAGGATGGGTGACGCCGTCGCCGAGGAGTTCGTCCACCGGTGCGACCACCTCGACGCGCTCCTCACTTCCCTCGTCCCAGGGCACCAACACCCGGTCGTCGAGGCGGAGTTCGGGCACGGTGTCGAAGCCGCCGTCCGGGCGGGTCTGCTGCACCGTGCGCCTTCGGGCGTGCAGGAAGCGCACCTCGACCGAGAGGGTCGCGCCCGCCTTCGGTTCCATCAGGCATTCGGTGTGCTGGAAGTCGTGCTCCTCGCACTCGGTGCCCCAGCCGGGCGGCACGAGCACACCGAACTGCCAGCGCAGCCGGTTCTTGGCCGCCGAGGCGCGGTACGGGTAGAGCACATAGCCCTCGAAGAGGACGGCGTCGGCCACCTGCCGGGCGAGAGCGAGGCGCTCCTCGGTCTCGGGGGCGAACGCGGTCACGGTCACGGATCGGTCCTTCCGGTGGTGGCGGTGAGGGCGCGCAGCGGGTCGTGCGCGGGCGGGCCGGCCCCCTCCTCCAGCAGCGCCGCGACGGTCGCCTCCCAGGACGGCAGGGCGTGCCGGGAGCGGTAGGCGAGCAGGGCGTCCATGGTGTCGCGGGGCAGCCGGATCCAGCCGCAGCCGGGGAAGTGCTGCTCGACCATCTCCCGCCAGGCGGTGACGGGCATCCGGAAGGCTGCCTCGCGGTCCCACGGGACGGGCTCCACCTGGAAGCCGCCGGTTCCGGTGAACGCCGTACCGGAGAAGAGCATCAGCAGGGGGACCTCGCCGTCGGTGAGGGCGGTGAGGTAGCGGGTGGCGGCGATGTCCATGTCGTAGGTGCAGGGCACGACGAGGTCGGTCTCGATCTCTCCGGTGAAGCTCGGCACCATGACCGAGACCTGGGCGAACTGCACCGGCTGGAGCGTGCTGCCCCAGCGTGAGCGCTCGCCGAAGAGGTCCGCGAGGCCGTCCGCCTCGGCGGGCTGGTAGCCGCGGCGGGCGGGTTCGATGCGGATCTGGCAGCGCAACGCGAGGGCGTGCACGCGGGCGTTGTCGGCGGCGGTGACGCGCAGCCGGAAGACGAGGGTCGGTCCGGCGGCGTACTGGTCGGCGCGAACGCCGGTGCAGGCGAAGGAGAACGCGGTCACGGGTGCCCCACCTCGCCCAGGGGCCGGACGCGTCGCGCGACGTCCGCGAAGAACGCGTCCAGCGCGGCGCGGGCCTCGGCCCCACCGTCGAAGCCCTGCCACAACAGGCGCATACGGCCGACGAGTTCGTAGCAGATGTCGATCGGTACGAGGTGGCACTCGAAGCGGCCGTCGGTGCGGCGCAGCAGCAGCGCCTCCACGTCGGGTTCGAGCAGCTCGGCGAGGGGGCTGCCGCCGAGGATGTCCGTCCAGGTGGCCGGGTCGAGTTCGCTCTCGGTGGCTCCGGCCGGGCTCGGGTAGAGGGCGACCAGCCGGTCGAGCGCCACGTTGCGGAAGAGGAAGGCGACGCCGACCGGGATCTGCAGCGCGTCCCACGCGCTCTCGTCGAGGCGGTGCCCGGTGTCGGTGAGGTAGCGGGCCGGGACCGTACGGAAACGGCCCGCGGCGGCGCCCGGCTGCTCCATCAGCAGTGCGCACGGGGCGCAGGCGCAGACGAGGGCTCGCTTCTCGGTGTCGACGAGATGACGATGGCCCGCCTCCACTGCCACGGCGCACAGCTCACACCGTTCGGGCTGCGGAGGCCTCTCGGTGAGGAACCTCCGCAGGCCGGGCGTGCGCGTCGCCGGGGACGCCGTCATCGGGCCCCCGTCGGTGCGGTGCCGATCTGGAGGAGCGTCGGCCCCGCGGGGGCGGTCTGTACGTCGACCGCTCTGACCTCCGGTGCGAAGCAGGCGAGCGCTGCCTCCGCGGCCTCCCGGGCACCCGTGCCGGAGCCGCAACCGCAGCCGTCGGCCTCCCGGGCCCGCAGTGTCAGAGTGCCGCTCTCGTCGTCGAAGCCCACCACTTCCAGGGTGTGTTCCCGGACCCCGTCGAGGGCGCGGGCGATGCGGGTGTCGCGGTCCTCGGGGTGCAGGTCGTGCAGGACGAGCAGGCTCGCGACCAGGTCGTCGCCCAGGAGGCGTGCCAGTGCTTCGCCGGGAGCGCCGGAAAGCAGGTGGAGGATACGGGCGAGTCCGGCGCCGTAGAAGTCCATGAGAGAGCGGACGAGTTCCTCTGCGGCCGCGGCGGCGGCCGTGTCGCCGCTCTCGGCCAGCCTGCCGAGGATTTCCTCGACACGGCGTCCGGTCTGCTCCGCGGAGTTGACCGCGCTCATCCGCCCAGTCCACTCAGGCCGGTGGGCACGTGCATCGACTTCACCGTCTTGCCGCCCCCGACGTACATGTGGACGCCACAGGGCAGACAGGGGTCGAAGCTGCGGACGGCGCGCATGATGTCGATGCCCTTGAAGTTCTCCGGGGTGTTCTCCTCGAAGATGGGCGTGTTCTGTACGGCGTCCTCGTAGGGACCGGGTGTGCCGTAGGTGTCCCGGACGCTGGCGTTCCAGGGAGTCGGCGGGTACGGGTGGTAGTTGGCGATCTTGCCGTCCCGGATCACCATGTGGTGGGAGAGGACACCGCGGACCGCCTCGGTGAAACCGACACCGATGCTCTCGTCCGGAACCTCGAACTTCTCCCAGGTCTGGGTGCGTCCGGCGCGGACCTCCGCCAGTCCCTTCTCCGCGAAGTGCAGGGCGACGGCGGCGGAGTACGCCTGGAAGTACGTGCGGGCGCGGTTGCGCTCCAGCGCGTTGGACCACTTCGGGATCTTCCACTCGAAGGTGGTCTCCGGCTTGGTCATGGTGCGGGGCAGGTTGATGACCACGCTCTGGCCGGTGGCCTTGACGTACCCGATGTCGACGAGACCGGACAGGGCGGTCGACCACAGGCGGGCGATGGGGCCGCCACCGGTGTCCAGGGCGAGGTGGTCCTTGCCGTCGAACCAGCGCGGGGACATGACCCAGCTGTACTTGTCGTCGAAGTTCCGCTTCTGCGGGGTGGGGATGGTGTGCTGGTTCCACGGATGGCGCGGGTCCACCGGGTTGCCGAGCGGGTCATGGGTGACGAACTGCTCCTGGCCCTGCCAGTCCTCGTAGTAGGAGCTGCCCAGCAGGATGCGGATGCCGAGGTTGATCTCGGTGAGGTCGTTGGTGACGAGCTTGCCGTCGACGATGACACCGGGGGTGACGAACATGCGCCGGCCCCAGTCGGTCATGTTGGCGTAGGTGAAGTCGCAGTACTCGGGGTCGTTGAGCGCGCCCCAGCAGCCGAGCAGGACACGTCGGCGGCCCACTTCCTCGTACCCGGGCAGCGCCTCGTAGAAGAAGTCGAACAGGTCGTCGTGGAGGGGCACGACGCGCTTCATGAACTCCACGTAGCGCATCAGCCGGCTGAGGTAGTCCGTGAAGAGCTGCACGGAGGCGATGGTGCCGACGCCGCCCGGGTAGAGCGTGGAGGGGTGCACATGGCGGCCCTCCATCAGGCAGAACATCTCGCGCGTGTAGCGGCTGACCTGGAGGGCCTCGCGGTAGAACTCGCCCTCCAGGGGGTTGAGCGAGCGCATGATGTCGGCGATCGTGCGGTAGCCGTGCTCCGCGGCGTGCGGGGCCTCGGTGCGCTCGGCGAGTTCGAGGACGCCGGGGTTGGTCTCCTTGACCATCTTCTCGCAGTAGTCGACCCCGACCAGGTTCTCCTGGAAGATGTTGTGGTCGAACATGTACTCCGCGGACTCACCGAGGTTGATGATCCACTCGCCGAGGTGCGGGGGCTTCACGCCGTACGCCATGTTCTGCGCGTACACCGAGCAGGTGGCGTGGTTGTCGCCGCAGATGCCGCAGATGCGGCTGGTGATGAAGTGGGCGTCGCGGGGGTCCTTGCCGCGCATGAAGACGCTGTAGCCGCGGAAGACCGACGACGTGCTGTAGCACTCCGCGACCCGCTTCTGCTTGAAGTCGATCTTCGTGTGGATTCCCAGGCTGCCCACGATCCGGGTGATCGGGTCCCAGGCCATCTCCACCAGGCCGCTGCCGTCGCCGGCCGCCTTCGTCGTCGGTGCCATCTGTGTGCCGTGCCCTTCGTTGCGCGGGAGATTCGGGTGGGGGGTGCACGAAGCGGGGAGCGGATCAACTGCGGCGAATGCTCACCACGGCGGTCGGTATCCGGTGGTGATCTTGTCTCCGGTACGGCGCCACTTGGGCTCCCTGTCCACCGTCCTCGCGGTGATCGACCGCAGCTTGCGGACGACGGCGCCGTACGCTCCGCTGGCGTTGCTGGACACCTTGGCGCCGGGGGGTTCGTCCATGAACGGCATGAACTTGTCGGGGAAGCCGGGCATGGTGCAGGCGATGCAGATGCCACCGACGTTGGGGCAGCCGCCGATCCCGTTCATCCAGCCGCGCTTGGGCACGTTGCACTTGACGACCGGACCCCAGCAGCCGAGCTTGACCAGGCACGTCGGCGAGTCGTACGACAGGGCGAACTGGCCCTGCTCGTAGTAGCCCGCGCGGTCGCAGCCCTCGTGCACGGTGGCCCCGAACAGCCAGGTCGGGCGCAGCTTGTCGTCCAGGGGGATCATCGGGGCGGCGCCGGCCGCCTGGTAGAGCAGGTAGGTGAGCGTCTCGGAGAAGTTGTCGGGCTGGATCGGACAGCCGGGGACGCACACGATGGGGATGCCCGCATGGGACTTCCAGTCCCAGCCGAGGTAGTCGGGCACGCCCATCGCGCCGGTCGGGTTGCCTGCCATGGCGTGGATGCCGCCGTAGGTGGCGCAGGTGCCGATGGCCACGACCGCCAACGCCTTCGGGGCGAGCCGGTCGATCCACTCGCTGGTCGTGATCGGCTGGCCGGTCTCCGGGTTGTCGCCGAAGCCGCACCAATAGCCCTCGGGCTTGATCGCCTCGTTCGGGATGGAGCCCTCGACGACCAGGACGAACGGGTCGATCTCACCCCGCTCCCCCTTGAAGAACCACTCGATGAACGTGTCCGAGCCGCCGACCGGACCGCACTCGAAGTCGATGAGCGGCCAGTGGACGGCGATCTTCGGGAGGCCCGGCAGCACACCGAGCACGATCTCCTCGATGCTGGGCTGCATGGCCGCCGTCAGCGCGACCGAGTCACCGTCGCAGCTCAGGCCCGCGTTGATCCAGAGAATGTGGATCGTGGGTGTCTCGTCGGCGGCCGCGTCGCTCGCGTCCGCTGCGCCGACCGTGTCCGGCGTCGCCTCAGTCATGGGACCGCCTCCTGGGGAGGTAAGGAATGAAAGCCCAGATTTCGACCATCGCTTCTCTTCGTATCAACCGTTCGGCTGCGACGAGACGCCATGCAGGGCCATTCCGGTGACATCCGCGATGGAGGGGGTCGGACCGGTTTGCGCGACCCGGGCGGGACCGAGGTGCGGCGGGGTGCACGTCGGCCGCTCCTTGTGGACGAAGGAACGACGCAGCGCGTGGTACGGGGCATCCGGGTCGTCGAAGGTCCGGCGCATCCGGGCCAGCTCCCGCTCGCGGAAGCCGGCCAGCGGGGTCACGCTCTGAAGCCGGTCCAGCTCCGTCTTCTTCGCGGTGATCCGTGCCGCCGTCGCCGGCAGTGACGCCAGCCGGGCCGCCAGGCCGTCGACCTCCCCCGCGAACGCGTCCGGACCGCAGTCGACCACCCGGTCGACGAGACCGAGGCGCAGGGCGGCCGCCGAGCTCACCGGGAGAGCCTCACCCATGAGCCGTTCCGCCATCGCCGGACCCACCCTGCGCGGCAGGGTGTGCGTCCAGTACTCCGAGCCGTACAGACCCATCAGGCGGTAGTGCGGGTTCAGCACGGCGCCCGAGCGGCACCACACCTCGTCGGCCGCCAGGGCGAGCATCACCCCGCCCGCCGCGGCGTTGCCCGCGACCGCCGCGACCACCAGTCGGCCGGTCGTCGTCAGGACCGCCTCGACCAGATCGTCGATGGCGTTGATGTTCGCCCAGGACTCGGCAGCCGGGTCGTCCGCGGCCTCGATGACGTTCAGGTGGATCCCGTTGGAGAAGAAGTCCCGTTCGCCGCCCAGCACCAGGACGGACGTGGGCCGCTCGCACGCTTCCCGGTAGGCGTCCAGCAGACGCCGGCACTGCTCCGTGCTCATCGCGCCGCCGGGGAAGGAGAACGAGAGGAACCCGACGTGCCCGTCCTCCCGGTAGCGGATGTCCGTCCAGGTACCGTGCCGCACCTCGGGCAACGGGGGCAGGGCGTGATCGGGCAGGGGTGGCAGCCGGTCACGCAGGGCCCGCACGGCAGGCAGTTTGTACGTGGGCGGCTGCCCGGGCACGCGCCGGGGCCGCAGCTCGGGGATCCACACGGCGCCGTCCTTGGTTGCCCGGCACACCGCCCCCGCCCTGGTGGCCAGCAGCTCGCCCGGGCGGCCGTGCAACACGCTCTCGGGATGACCGCCGTGCAGATACCACTCACGGCCGAGCAGGACGTCCAGCACACCGGGCTGCGAGTCCGCCGCTCTCAGCTTGCGCAGGACGTCCTGCGTGGAGTCCTCGGCCCAGTCGATGCGCCGGACGCTCTGGTCGAGGTAGGGGCGGGGGCGCAGACCGGCGTCGGTCGCGGGAGCCACGTCCTGCTTGCGTGGTACGTGGGTTCCCTCGGCGAAGCGCTCCACCGCCAGCAGGACGGCCGTCAGCGCGGCGTCGGCGATCTCACCCCGGTACAGCTCGCTCTTGGGAACCGGTGGGACCCGGCACGGTGCACAGGCCCACACGTCACCGGCATCCATCTCCCCGTCGGCCTGCAGGACGGTGACGCCCCACTGGTCGACGCCCTCGTGAATCGCCCAGTCCAGGGAGGAAGGTCCACGGTCGCCCACGGGCCCCGGATGGACGATGAGGCAGGTGTGCCCTGTCCATACCTCCTCGGGAATCGCCGTCTTCAGCATCGGCGCCACGATGAGCTGCGGTGCATGCCGTCGCACGGTTTCGGGCAACGAGCTGCCGGGCAGGGCCAGTTCCACCGCCACGGTGTGGCCACGGTCGCGCAGTTCGGCGAAGACACGCTGGGTGAGGCTGTTGAACGCACTGGCCAGGAGCAGGATGTGCACCGCTGCCTCCGAGACGGACGAACGGCAGGCAGGGGTGCCCGCCGGACGCGATCCTCGGGCAGGGCGGCCTGCCGTTCCCGACGACAGGCGGTGGGATCATCCGAAAGCGGGTGCCGATCCGCCGTCCGGCCTCACTGGCCACGACCGGCGGCTGCGCCGACAGCGGCACCGATGGTCCGGCTCACCGAGCCGGCCGCGGTAAGTGCTCACATTCGTCGCAGGCCGCTGGTCATGCGCTCCCACCGGGAGCGGGTGGCACCGAAGTGGGTCTCGTGTGCCCAGATGTGTGTGCAGGACCGGCACTGCAGGTGAAGCAGGCTGCCGACGTGGGAAAGCAGGTAGCGCCAGTGCTCGGAACAGGTGCGCCCCTGCTCGCAGGTGGCGCACCCGCGATGATCGTCGCAGTTCGGGCAGGCCACCCAGGCGCGCCGCCCGATGTCCGCCTGCGGGTCAAGCGGCAGCATCGCTGCCCCCTCTCCGAGGCAGCACGCCGGCCGAGACCAGTTCGTCGTACACACGCTGCTGCTCCGCGCTGAGACCGGAATACAGGAGCTCATACGCGGCTTCCTCGCCGCGCAGCGCGGCGACGGGGTCCCAGTCGGGGCCGAGAGCGTCCAGGACATGAGCGCGCCGGAGCAGTTCATGTGAGCTCAGGTCGACGTCCAGGTCGACCGTCGGGAGCGGGTCGGGTCGGTCCGTCGCGGGCCTGCTTTCCGCGGCGGTTTCGTCCGGTTCGCCTGGAAGGGCGCGGCCATGGGAGGACATGGGACCGAACGTAGGCAAGCGCTTCTCGCCCCGGCAAGAGCAGGTGGGAGAAGTCACAGCAGGCCCGCGCCCTCAGGGGACGTCCGGTGCGACCCGTACATGCCAGTGGTGCCGGGTCCATTCCCCGCACAACACGGATACACCCCGGGAAGAGGACCGCTGCGGGGTCGGCCCTGTACCGCCGGAACACGTCAGCACTTTGCCCAGGCCGCCTGCGGGGGTTCGAGGATCAAGCTCCGGACCATTCACGGTCCGGTCACCGCGCCGACGACCGCACCAGGCATCATTCCTGCTGCTCACGCCAGATGCGGGGCGTGCACCACCATGAGACGAAGAATCTTCTGGTGCCGTACTCGCCGAAGAAGCTGGGCTTCTTCTAGCTCACGGGTTGCCGTCGCCCGGTTCCGTCAGCAGGGACTCCATCAGAGCGATCTCCGCCCGCTGGCCCCGGACCATGCCCTGGGCCAGGCGGAGGACGGGCTGCGGGGTGTCGCCGTCCGCGGTGACCGCCTCGGCCATGTGCACACCGCCCCGGTGATGGTCGATCATCAGGCGCAGGTACAGCTGATCCGCCTGCCGGCCGTGTGCCGCGGACAGGCGTGCCATGTCGGCACGGTCGGCCATGCCGGGCATGAGGACGCCCGCGCGGCGGTCCGCGGCACTCGGCGCCGGCATGTTCATCCAGCGCATGGCCTGTCCGCCGGAGGTCGCGGTACGCCCCCACGACTGGAGCCAGCCCAGCATCATCCCGCGCTGGGTGGCCTGGGTGTTGGCGATGTCGTACGCCAGGGTCCGCACCTGCGGCGAAGCCCCGGCGCGCAGGACGGCCAGCGACATCTCGACCGCCTGCTGGTGGTGAACGGCCATGTCCCGGCTGAACCCGACCGCGACCGAGTCCTCGGCGGGCACCGGGGCGCCGGCGGGGGCCCGGCCCGACAGCGTGGTCAGCAGCAGGGCCGCGACGAGCAGCGCGACCGCCGCGACCGGCAGGAGCAGCTCCGTGAGGCGGCCCCGTGCGACGCCCCGTGCGAGGTCCTCACCGGTCACGGGGTGGCCTTTCCACCGGTGACGGGAGCGCCTTCCTCGGGTGCCTGCGGCCCCTGGACGTAGGCGTCGAAGAACTGGTCGACCCGCGGGTCGTCGGCCGAGTCGACGGTCAGCTGATGGCCCCAGGCGGTCAGTTCCACGCGACCGGGCTGGTCGGGCAGCGGGCTCATCATCCGGTACGGCACACCTTCGACCTTGGCCCGCAGCTTCTCCACCTCGGCCGCCGGAAGGGCGCGGGAGTACGTCACCCACACGGCACCGTGTTCCAGCGCGTGCACGGCGTTCTCCTCGCGCAACGGCCGTGTGTAGACGTCACCGTTGGCGTTCTGCCACCGTGGGTCGTGTCGGCCGCCGACCGGGGGCCACGGGGTTCGGGGGTAGGCGACCTCACCCTTGACGTGCAGGCGCTCCAGTCCGTCGTAGACCTTCTCCCCCCGGACATTGGCCTTGCCGGGGTCGATCCCGGAGTCGGCGGGGGTGTCCTTCCCGGGACCGCCCTGCACACTCAGCACCACGACGACGACCGCCACCGCCGCCGCCAGTACGGAGCCGAGGGTGGCGACGGTGCGCCATCGCTTGGTGCGACGGGCACGTCGGGCGTCCTGGTCGCGCAGTGCGGCGAGTCTGACCCGGCGTGCCTCGTCCGCGTGGCCGGCCGCCGCGGGCGGGTGCTGGCGCTGGTCCTGAGACATGGGCGGCCTCTCGCTGCGCGGGCATGGACGGGCCCCAGGATAGGAACGGTCCGGTCCCCGAGTCCCGGGGCCCGGGTCCCGTCCCACTCCCAGGACGGTGTCGGGTCGCAGGTCCCGGGCTCCCGGGACAAGAGGCGACCTACGCTGTGCGATCGCCACGGCACGGCAGGCGCCCGCGGTGCCGGCACGCACGATCAACGGGTGGGAGAAAGAGTGGAATTCGGCATCCTCGGGCCGCTGCGCGTCCGGACCCACGGCCGGGAGATCGCGATACCGGGCCGAAAGCAGCGGACCTTGCTGGCCGCGCTGCTGCTGGCCCGCGGAGATGTCCTGTCCGACGAACGCCTCACCGCCCTTCTGTGGGGGCAGCGGCCCCCGGCGACGGTGAGCGCCCAGCTCTACACATATGTCTCACGGCTGCGGCAGCGCCTCGGCACCGCCGTCGAACTCGTCCGCGAACCTGCCGGGTACCGGCTTGGCATACGGGACGCGGTGTTCGACGCGGCAGAGTTCCACCGGTTGTCCCGCGCCGGTCACCAGGCTCTGCGTGACAACCGGCCCGACGTGGCCGCCAGGTTGCTCCACGCCGCCCTGGACCTGTGGCGAGGGCCTTCGCTGGGTGGGGTCACCGACCAGCTGCGGGCGGCCGAGACCCCACAGCTCGATGAGGCGCGGATGACCGCCCTGGAGAGCCGCCTGGAAGCCGAACTGGCCCTCGGTGAGCACCGGCAGCTGGTCGCCGAACTCACCGGTCTCGTGGCCCGGTTCCCGCTGCGCGAGCGGCTGCGGGCCCAGTGGATGACTGCGCTGTACCGGTGCGAGCGGCAGGCGGAGGCGCTCGCCGTCTACCAGGAGGGCCGGCGGCTGCTCGCCGAGGAACTGGGCGTCGACCCCGGCCCCGCACTGACCGCCACCCACCATGCCGTGCTCAGTGGTGGGCTGGCACTGGAGCCTCCGGTGAGCCGTGCCGCAGCCCTGCCAGGTGCAGCAGCAGCTCCTTGACCTCGGTCGCGGCGATCCGGCTCCGGCGGGCCGCGGGTGCGTCGCACAGCAGCACAGGTCCGTCGTCCGCGTGGGCGGGCAGCAGCCCGTGGCTGCCGCGCACCCGAGAGGGGTCGAGGGACACCACGTCCATCAGATAGCGCATCCCCAGACGCTTGCGGGCCAGCGCACCGGCCGCTCGCAGCTTCACCAGGCGATCGGTGTGGTCGAAGAGCAACTCGGCCGGGTCGTAACCGGGTTTGCGGTGGATCTCGACCGCCCGGGCGAAGTCCGGGGCACGCTCGTCGTCCAGCCAGTAGTAGTACGTGAACCAGGCGTCAGGTTCCGCCAGGGCAACCAGCTCGCCGGAGCGCGGATGGTCGAGACCGTGTTCCGCGCGGGCGGCGCCTTCCAGGAGGGTGCCGAGACCGGGCAGCGGCTCCAGCGCCTTGCGTACCGCGGGCAGGTCCGCCGGGTCGGCGACGTACACGTGGGCGACCTGGTGGTCGGCGACGGCGAACGCGCGGGACGTCCACGGATCGAGGTACTCCATGCCGGCCTGGGTGTGGACCGCGAGCAGTCCCGCCCGCCTGAGGGCGCGGTTGATGTCCACCGGACGGGAGACCTCGGTGATGCCGTACTCGCTGAGTGCGACCGTCGTCGCTCCGGCGCGGCGGGCGTCGTCCAGCAGGGGAGCCAGGGTGCGGTCCAGCAGCCGTGCGGCACGGATCGCCTGCCGGCTGTCCGGGCCGTACCGCTGGAGGTCGTAGTCGAGGTGCGGGACGTAGACCAGGCTGAGGTCGGGGCGGTGGGCGCGCAGGATGTGGCGGGCGGCGTCGGTGATCCAGCACGAGGACGCGATGTCCGCGCCGGGTCCCCAGAACCGGAAGAGCGGGAAGTCCCCCAGTCGATCGGTGAGTTCGTCGTGCAGGGCGGGCGGGCGGG
>NZ_RSAJ01000239.1 GCF_003933965.1 Streptomyces sp. RP5T | reverse complement strand
GGGCAGGAGCGGGGCGGTTACCCGGGCTTCAACTTAGGTAAGCCTAACCTAATTAACTTGGGTCGAAACCTGCCCCACCCGTGACCGGCGTCACGTCGGCGAGGGTTACCCGGCCGCCCGCAGCTGTTCCTCGGTCAGCCCCTGCCGCCAGTACCCGACGAAGGTGACGCGGCGCCGGTCGATCCCGCGCTCGCGCACGAAGTGCCGCCGCAGCTCCTTCACGCACCCGGACTCGCCCGCGATCCAGACGTACGGCCGCTCGGCGGACGGGAGTCGGGCATCGCGAAGGGTGCCGAGGGCCAGGGGGGAGCACGGGGCGCCGGTCTCTTCGCGGACGAGCCAGATGATCTCCGCGTCGGCCTCGGTCACGAGGTCCTGGATGTCCCCGGCGTCGCGCACCTCCAGCCAGACGCGGGCGCGCTGTCCGGCGGGCAGGGCTTCGAGGATCGCGGAGACCGCGGGCAGCGCGGTCTCGTCCCCCCACAGCACCACCAGATCGGTGTCCTCGGGCGGACGGAACCGGATGGCCCGGTTGTCGGCCAGGGCGGGCCCGAGCAGCTGGACCCGGTCGCCGGCGCGGGCGCGCGCGGCCCAGGCGGAGGCGGGGCCGGCCGGCTCGTGCAGCACGAAGTCGATGTCGATCTCGTCCGGGTCACGCCGCAGACCGCGCAGGGTGTACGACCGCATCACGGCCCGCACCTCGTCCGGCTGCTCCCGCCAGGCATGCCACCACCCGTCCCCGAGTTCGACGGGGACGCCGGGCTCGGTCCGCCCGGTGGCGGGGATGAAGAGGGACAACGACTGGTCGTGTCCGTCGGAGAAGAAGTGCTTCAGGTCCTCCCCGGTGAAGGTGACCCGGACGAGAGACGGCCCGAGCCGCCTCGTCCGCGCGACCTGGAGGGAGAAGAAACGGAACGGGGCGGCTACGGCCGTGGTCATACAGGGCTCCTGAGGCTCAGGAAGACGTAAGGGGCTAGCTGACCTTCTTCGCGGTCTCGATCGCCTTCGCGAGGTTCTCCACCATCGCCACGCACTTGTCGTACGACAGGATCGGCTCCGGAGAACGGGCGATGACCTGACCCGCCTTCACCGCGGGCAGCTTCTTCCAGGTCGCCTCGGTGATGTCGGCCGGCTGGATGGTCGCCGTACGGTCGTCCATCATGATGATGTCGGCCTGGTACTTGTCGACGTTCTCCCAGCTCAGCGACTCGTACCAGCCGCCGGACGCCTTGAGTACGGACGCCGGGGGCTCCACGAAGTTCACACCGAGGGCCTTGAAGTACTCGAGGTCGATGGAGAGGTTGGTGCCGGAGACGTAGAAGACGTCCTGGGCCGCGGACCCGGCGAGCACCTTGATGTCGGGGTGGGCCTTGGCCGCGGCGCGCAGCCGCTCCGACGCCGACTCGAACCGCTTCTTCGCGTCGGTGACCTTCGCCGCCGTCATGTCGGCGCCGAGGGACTCGGCCAGCTCCCACATCTTCTGCAGCGGCGTGGTGATCTGACGGTCGTACACGGAGACCGCGACGCTCGGGGCCAGCTTGGCGATCTTGGAGGCGGAGGCCGCGGGGACGTACCAGAGGGTGCCGGCGCTGTCGAAGGTCGTGGAGATGAGGACCTCGGGCGCGAAGGCCGCGTACTGCTCGACGTTGAACTGGTCCCAGACGTTGCCGAAGACGGTCAGCTTGCTGACGTCCATGTCGCCGGCCTGGACGTCGGCCTTGCCGTCCTTGGTCTTGGTGGGGCCGAAGACGCCCTTGACCTCGATGCCGTAGTCGTGGAGCGCGGCGGCCACGCCGACGAAGGCGACGATCTTCGTGGGGACCTTGCCGAGCTTCACGGTCGTGCCGCGGTCGTCCTTGAAGGTCCACGCGCCGGACTTGGCGGCCGTGGTCCCCTTGCCAGAGCCCTCGCTGCCGGCGTCGTCGTCACCGCAGGCCGCGAGCACGGCACCGAGGCCGAGTGCGCCGCCCGCGGCGAGGATGCCACGGCGGGTGAGATGGACGGCTCGTGCGTTGGACATGTGTGGCTGCTTTCGAACGGGGCGAAGCGCCCGCCGGACAAGTTCGAACGTAGGTTAGCCTAACCTCATCAAATGTCCAGAGGGCGGGGCGCCGCCCCGTCCGAGCTGTGCGCGTGCGCTGCGGGTCAGCCCGCCAGCCCCAACTCCCGTGCGATCAGCATCCGCTGGACCTCGCTCGTGCCCTCGCCGATCTCCAGGATCTTGGAGTCGCGCCACATCCGGGCCACCGGGTACTCGTTCATGAAGCCGTAGCCGCCGTGGATCTGGGTGGCGTCGCGGGCGTTGTCCACGGCGATCGTGGAGGAGTACAGCTTGGCGAGGGCCGCCTCCTTCTTGAAGGGCTCGCCGGAGACCAGACGTGAGGCCGCGTCCCGCCAGGCGAGGCGGGCCGTGTGGGCCTTCATCTCCATGTCGGCGATCTTGAACTGGATGGCCTGGTTGGCGCCGATCGGCCGCCCGAAGGCCTCCCGCTCCTTGGCGTACTTCACCGACTCGTCCACACAGCCCTGCGCGAGCCCGGTCGCGAGGGCCGCGATGGCGATCCGGCCCTCGTCGAGGATCCGCAGGAACTGCGCGTAACCGCGGCCCTGTTCGCCCAACAGGTTCGCCGCCGGGACCCGGACGTCGGAGAAGGACAGCTCACGGGTGTCGGAGGCGTTCCAGCCGACCTTGGAGTACGGCGGCGCGACCGTGAAGCCCGGCGTGCCGGAGGGGACGATGATCGAGGAGATCAGCGGCCTGCCGTCCGGCTTGCGGCCCGTGACCGCGGTGACGGTCACCAGCCCGGTGACGTCGGTGCCGGAGTTGGTGATGAAGCACTTGGTGCCGTTGATGACCCATTCGTCGGTCTCGGGGTCCAGGCGGGCTGTCGTACGGGTCGCCCCGGCGTCGCTGCCGCCGTCCGGTTCGGTGAGGCCGAAGGCGCCCAGGATCTCGCCCGAGCACAGCCTCGGCAGCCACTCGCGCTTCTGCTCCTCGGTGCCGAACAGGTGCAGCGGCATGGCGCCCAGCGAGACGCCGGCCTCCAGGGTGATCGCCACCGAGGAGTCCACGCGCGCGAGTTCCTCAAGGACGAGGCCGAGCGCCAGGTAGTCGCCGCCCATGCCGCCGTACTCCTCGGGGAACGGCAGTCCGAACAGGCCCATGCGGCCCATCTCGCGGACGATCTCGTAGGGGAACTCGTGGTGTTCGTAGTACTCGCCGATCTTCGGCGCGACTACGTCGTGGGCGAACTCCTCGACGGTACGGCGGAGTTCTTCCAGCTCGGGGGAGAGGCGGTGGTCCATCGGGGGTTCACTCCTGGTGGGAGAGGGCACGGACGGTGCGGGACGGGCTGGGTCGGCCCAGGTGTCCGGCCATCCAGGCGCTGGTGGCGACGAGACGGCCGAGGTCGACACCGGTGTCGATGCCGAGGCCCTGAAGCATCCACACGAGGTCCTCGGTGGCGAGGTTGCCGGTGGCGGACTTGGCATACGGGCAGCCGCCGAGGCCGCCCGCGGAGGCGTCCACGGTGGTGACGCCGTGCTGGAGGGCGGCGTAGGTGTTGGCGAGGGCCTGGCCGTAGGTGTCGTGGAAGTGCACGCCCACCTTCTCGACGGGGACGTCGAGTTCGGTCAGCAGGGCCCGCACGTGGCCCGGGGTCGCCACGCCGATGGTGTCGCCGAGGCTCAGCTCGTCGCAGCCCATGTCGAGCAGGGCCCGGCAGACCCGGGTGACCTGGGGGACGGGGACCGCGCCCTCCCACGGGTCGCCGAAGCACATGGACAGATAGCCGCGCACGTGCACGCCCTCTGCCTTGGCCCGCGCGACGACCGGCTCGAACATCGCCAGGGCCTCGTCGACCGTGCGGTTGAGGTTGGCCTTGGCGAAGGACTCGGTGGCGCTGGCGAACACGGCGACGCGGGTCGCGCCCAGGGCGAGGGCGCGGTCCAGGCCGCGTTCGTTCGGGACGAGCACCGGCAGGTCCACCGGCAGGTCGCTGATCTGCGGGAACAACTGCTCGGCGTCGGCGAGTTGGGGCACCCACTTCGGGTGGACGAAGCTCGTCGCCTCGATCGTCGTCAGCCCGGCCCCGGCGAGGCGGCGCACGAACTCCGCCTTCACCTCGGTCGGCACGGTCGCCTTCTCGTTCTGCAGGCCGTCGCGGGCGCCTACCTCGTGGATACGGACCCGGGCGGGCAGTCCCGCCTCGGGCACGACCATGGGGAGCGTCATTTCTCCTCCTCCGCCGGGGTGATGACCGCGAGCACCTGGTCCATGGCGACCGTCGTGCCCGGCGTGACGTCCAGTTCGGCGACGGTGCCGGCGTGCGGGGCGGAGATGACGTGCTCCATCTTCATCGCCTCGACGACGAGCAGGCTCTGCCCGGCCGCCACCTCGTCCCCGACCGCCACCTTCACGACGGTCACGGTGCCGGGCATGGGGGCGGTGAGGGAGTCGGCGCCCGCGTGCCCGCTCCGGCTCAGGGACGCGGCCACCGGGTCGTGATCGCGGACCTGCCAGGCGTCGCCGTCCCGCCCGACCCAGTCGCCGGCCCGGTGGAAGGTGTGGCGGACGCCGTCCAGGGTGACGGTGACCTGGTGGTCGTTGACGGTGTGGGCGCCGCGGGGGACGTACTCGACCGGGTCCTGCACGCGCAGGGGGAAGCCGACCGATTTCGTGAACCCGGCGCCGCCCAGCCGCCAGCCGCTCGGCACCGAGAACGGGTCGGTCCAGCCGTCCCCCCGTGGCCGCAGCCCGTCGAGCCGTACGGCCGCCGCCGCCTCGTAGACCTCCTCCGGTACGTCCGTGCGGACCAGGTCGTCCACCGCCCGCTCCACGAGCCCGGTGTCCAGCTCGCCCTTCACCACGTCCGGATGGGCGAGGAGCCGGCGCAGGAACCCCGCGTTGGTCTGCACGCCGAGCGTGACCGTCTCCGCGAGGGCCGCCCGGAGCCTGCGCAGCGCGGTCTCCCGGTCCGGGCCGTACGCGATGACCTTGGACAGCATCGGGTCGTACAGGCTGCCGACCTCGGTGCCCTCGCTGAGCCCGGAGTCCGTGCGGACGCCGTCGCCCTGGGGTTCGACCAGCCGCAGCACCGTGCCGCCGGAGGGCAGGAACCCGCGCGCGGGGTCCTCGGCGCAGACGCGGGCCTCGATCGCGTGGCCCCTGAGGGAGACGCCCTCCTGCCCGTACGGCAGCCGCTCACCGGCCGCCACCCGCAGCTGCCACTCCACCAGGTCCAGGCCGGTGATCAGCTCGGTGACCGGGTGCTCCACCTGGAGGCGGGTGTTCATCTCCATGAAGTAGTACGAGGACGGATCGTCGCCCGGCACGATGAACTCCACGGTGCCCGCGCCCCGGTAGCCGCAGGAGCGGGCCGCCTCGACCGCCGCCTCGCCCATCGACGCGCGCGTGGCCTCGTCGAGGAGGACGCTGGGCGCCTCCTCGATGATCTTCTGGTGCCGGCGCTGGAGGGAGCACTCGCGCTCGCCGAGGTGGATCACGTTGCCGTGGCCGTCGGCCAGCACCTGGATCTCGATGTGCCGGGGCCGGTCCACCCACCGCTCCACGAGCAGGGTGTCGTCGCCGAAGGAGGCGCGGGCCTCGCGGCGGGCGGCGGCGATCTCCTCCTCCAGGACGGTGAGGTCCCGGACCAGCCGCATGCCCTTGCCGCCGCCGCCCGCGCTGGGCTTCAGGAGGACCGGGGCACCCAACGCGCGCGCCGCCTCGGCGAGTTCGGGGTCCCGGCCGCCGGGCACCACGGGCACGCCGGCCGCCTGGACGGTTTCCTTGGCGCGGATCTTGTCGCCCATCAGCGCGATGGCGTCCGCGGGCGGGCCGATGAAGACCAGCCCGGCGTCGGCGCACGCGCGCGCGAAGCCGGCGTTCTCCGCGAGGAAGCCGTAGCCGGGGTGGACGGCCTGGGCGCCGGTGCGGGCGGCCGCCTCCAGGAGTCGCTCGACGGACAGATAGCTCTCCGAGGCGGGCGCCGGTCCGAGGCGTACGGCGGTGTCCGCCTCGCGGACGTGCCGGGCGTCGGCGTCGGCGTCGGAGAAGACGGCGACCGAGCGCACGCCGAGGGCCCTGAGCGTGCGGATGACGCGGACCGCGATCTCGCCCCGGTTGGCGACAAGCACTGTGTCAAACATGGGTCCTCACATCCGGAAGACGCCGAACTGGGGGTCGCCCAGCGGCGCGTTGGCGCATGCGGTCAGGGCCAGGCCGAGTGTCTGGCGGGTGTCGAGCGGGTCGATGACCCCGTCGTCCCAGAGCCGGGCGGTGGCGTAGTAGGCGTTGCCCTGGCGCTCGTACTGGGCGCGGATCGGGTCCTTGAAGGTCTCCTCGTCCGCCGGGGACCAGGACTCCCCGCGGGACTCGAGCTGGTCGCGCTTGACGGTCGCGAGGACGGACGCGGCCTGTTCGCCGCCCATAACGGAGATCTTGGCGTTGGGCCACATCCACAGGAATCGGGGGGAGTAGGCCCGGCCGCACATGGAGTAGTTGCCGGCGCCGTAGGAACCGCCGACGACCACCGTCAGCTTGGGCACGCGCGTGCAGGCGACCGCGGTCACCATCTTGGCGCCGTGCTTGGCGATGCCTCCGGCCTCGTAGTCCTTGCCGACCATGAAGCCGGAGATGTTCTGCAGGAACAGCAGCGGGATGCCGCGCTGGTCGCACAGCTCGATGAAGTGGGCGCCCTTCTGGGCCGACTCGGAGAACAGGATGCCGTTGTTGGCGACGACCCCGACCGGGTGGCCGTGGATCCGGGCGAAGCCGGTGACCAGGGTCTGCCCGAACTCGGCCTTGAACTCGGCGAAACGCGAGCCGTCGGTGACGCGCGCGATGATCTCGCGGACGTCGTAGGGGGTGCGGGAGTCCACCGGCACCGCGCCGTACAGGCCGTGGGGGTCCACCTTGGGCTCCACCGCGGGCTCGACGGACCAGGGCAGCGGCCCGCGCGCGGGCAGGGTCGCGGCGATGTTCCGCACGATCCGCAGCGCGTGGGCGTCGTCCTCGGCGAGGTGGTCGGTGACACCGGAGACCCGGGAGTGCACCTCGCCGCCGCCGAGTTCCTCCGCGGTGACGACCTCGCCGGTGGCGGCCTTCACCAGCGGGGGGCCGCCGAGGAAGATCGTGCCCTGGTTGCGGACGATCACGGCCTCGTCGCTCATGGCGGGGACGTAGGCGCCGCCGGCCGTGCAGGACCCGAGGACCGCCGCGATCTGCGGGATGCCCGCGCCGGACATCCGGGCCTGGTTGTAGAAGATCCGCCCGAAGTGCTCGCGGTCCGGGAAGACCTCGTCCTGCATCGGCAGGAAGGCGCCGCCGGAGTCCACGAGGTAGATGCACGGCAGACGGTTGTCGAGGGCGACCTCCTGCGCCCGCAGGTGCTTCTTCACCGTCATCGGGTAGTACGTGCCGCCCTTGACGGTGGCGTCGTTGGCGACGACCACGCACTCGCGCCCGCTCACCCGCCCGATCCCGGCGATGACCCCGGCGGCCGGGGCCTGGCCGTCGTACAGCCCGTCGGCGGCGAGCGGGGCCAGCTCCAGGAACGGCGAGCCGGGGTCGAGCAGGGTGTCGACCCGGTCCCGGGGCAGCAGCTTGCCGCGCGCGGTGTGCCGCTCGCGCGCCTTCTCCCCGCCGCCCAGCCTGGCAGCGGCGAGCTTGTCCCGCAGTTCGTCCACGAGGGCCCGGTGGGCCTCCTCGTTGGCCTTCCAGGCCGCCGACGCGGGGTCCGCCGCGCTCGTCAGCTCGGGTGCCTGATCCATGTCCCGCGGTCCCCTCACCCAGTGATCGCCTGTTAATGAGCGTTAACCATTTCCTTCAGGTTAACGACCGCTAACCTCCCTGTCTAGAATTGCTTCCATGGCCACCAGAACCGACGCCCCCACCCGCCGCGAGCAGATCCTCAAGGAGGCCGCGCGGCTGTTCGCCGAGCGTGGGTTCCACGGCGTGGGCGTGGACGAGATAGGCGCGGCCGTCGGCATCAGCGGCCCCGGCCTCTACCGCCACTTCGCGGGCAAGGACGCGATGCTGGCGGAGCTGTTGGTCGGCATCAGCGGGCAGCTCCTGACGGGGGGCAAGCGGCGGGTCGCCGAGTCGGACGGCGGGGACGCCGAGGCGCTGCTGGACTCGCTGATCGAGGGCCACATCGACTTCGCGCTCGACGACCGCCCCCTGATCACCCTGCACGACCGCGAGCTGGACCGCCTCCGGGACAGCGACCGCAAGCTGGTGCGGCAGCTCCAGCGGCAGTACGTCGAGCTGTGGGTGGAGATCCTGCGCGAGGTCTACCCCGGCCTCGCCGAACCCGCCGCCCGCTCGGCCGTGCACTCCGTCTTCGGCCTCCTGAACTCCACCCCGCACCTCGGCCGCCCCGGCTCCCTCCCGGGCCGCGGGGCCACGGCGGAGCTGCTGCACCGCATGGCGAGAGGGGCGTTCGCCGCCGCGGCGGCGTGACGAGCGTTACGGGATCGCCTCTGGACTCCTCTTCGTACTCGCCGGTACGGTTGATCTGAGCAAGCGCTTAGACATGGACCCTTGAGTCAGGTGGAGGTGGCGGCGGTGCGCCGTACGGTGTTCAACGAGGACCACGAGGCGTTCCGGGAGACCCTGCGCGCCTTCATCGAGGCCGAGGTCGTACCGGTCTACGACGAGTGGTTCCAGGCCGGCCAGGCGCCGCGCGACTTCTACTACAAGCTCGCCGAGCTCGGCATATTTGGCATCCGCGTGGACGAGGAGTACGGCGGCGCCGGCATCGACTCGTACAAGTTCGAGGCCGTCATGTACGAGGAGACCGCGCGCGCGGGCGTGCAGTTCGGCGGCTCCGGTGTGCACGTCCTGCTGGGCCTGCCGTACATCAAGATGCTCGCCACCGACGAGCAGAAGAAGCGCTTCCTGCCGAAGTTCGTCACCGGCGAGGAGATGTGGGCCCTCGCGATGACCGAGCCGGGCACCGGCTCCGACCTCGCGGGCATGAAGACCTCCGCCAAGCTCTCCGAGGACGGCACGCACTACGTCCTCAACGGCGCCAAGACCTTCATCACCGGCGGCGTCCACGCCGACCGCGTGATCGTGGCCGCCCGCACCTCCCCGTCCTCCGCCGAGGACCGCCGCTTCGGCATCTCCCTGTTCGCCGTGGACACCAAGTCCGAGGGCTACTCCATCGGCCGCAAGCTGGACAAGCTGGGCCTGAAGACCTCCGACACCGCCGAGCTCGCGTTCGTCGACGTCAAGGTGCCCGTCGAGGACCTCCTCGGCGAGGAGAACAAGGGCTTCTACTACCTCGGCCACAACCTCGCCTCCGAGCGCTGGGGCATCGCCTACGGCGCCTACGCGCAGGCCAAGGCCGCCGTCCGGTTCGCCAAGCAGTACGTCCAGGAGCGCACCGTCTTCGGCAAGCCGGTCGCCTCCTTCCAGAACACCAAGTTCGAGCTGGCCGCCTGCCAGGCCGAGGTCGACGCGGCCGAGGCCGTCGCCGACCGCACGCTCGAAGCCCTCGACGCCGGTGAGCTCACCCCCGCCGAGGCCGCCTCCGCCAAGCTGTTCTGCACCGAGGTCGCCCACCGCGTCATCGACCGCTGCCTCCAGCTGCACGGCGGCTACGGCTTCATGAACGAGTACCCGATCGCCCGCCTGTACGCGGACAACCGCGTCAACCGCATCTACGGCGGCACCAACGAGATCATGAAGTCGATCATCGCGAAGGACATGGGCCTGTAAGCCGCGCGATATCACCGGCCGGTACAACAGCTCTCATGAGCCAGGCACTTCAGTCCCTCCTCGATCTGCTCGACCTGGAGCAGATCGAGGAGAACATCTTCCGCGGCGCCTCCCGCCCCGCCGTCGTCCCGCGCGTCTTCGGCGGGCAGGTCGCGGCGCAGGCGCTGGTCGCCGCCGGGCGCACGGTCCCCGAGGACCGGCTCGCCCACTCCCTGCACGCGTACTTCCTGCGGCCGGGTGACCCGGGTGCGCCGATCGTCTACACGGTCGACCGCATGAACGACGGCCGTTCCTTCACCGCGCGCCGCGTGCTCGCGGTCCAGCACGGCCAGCCGATCTTCGCCCTCTCCGCCTCCTTCCAGCGGCACGAGGAGGGCTTCGACCACCAGGCCGCCATGCCGGCCGCCCCCGACCCGGCGACCCTGCCCACCTCCGCGGACCGGCTGCGCGGCTACGACCACCTCGATCCGACGGTCGTGGAGCGCTTCCTGGAGGCCCGCGAGGCGATCGACCTGCGGTACGTGGACGAGCCGCCGTTCGGGCAGTTCGGCGAGCCGCGCGAACCGCACTCGCAGGTCTGGTTCCGCACCAACGGCAAGCTCGCCGACGACCCGCTGCTGCACGTCGTCCTCGCCACGTACGTCTCCGACATGACGCTGCTCGACTCGATCCTCCTCGCGCACGGGCGCGGCGGCTGGGCGGTCGGTGACGTCGTCGGGGCGTCCCTGGACCACGCCATGTGGTTCCACCGCCCTTTCCGCGCCGACGAATGGCTCCTGTACGACCAGGAGTCCCCGTCGGCCTCGGGCGGCCGCGGACTGGGCCAGGCCCGCATCTACACACAGGACGGCCGACTGGCCATCTCGGTGATCCAGGAGGGCGTGGTCCGAGCACCTCGCCACCCCTGACGGCTCCCCGCCGGGCGGCGGCAGCCGACCATCACCGGGTTCGTGTCCGGAACGCGGCGGCCCGACGTGAGTGCACGGACCCGTCCCGCCGCGGAGTTCTACCGCAGGCCCGCCTCGTTCAGCAGGTACGCCGTCATCGGGTCGTAGTAGCGCGGGCTCACCACGTGGTCGTCGAGGGGGACCGTCACCTGGACCGTGCCCTCGGCCTCGCCGACGAAGAGGGCCGGGTCGTTGGAGTCGGCGTATCCGACCGAGTCCACGCCGTGCCGGCCCGCGTAGCCCGCCCAGCCGTGGTCGGCGACGACCAGGTCGGGCAGGGGGCGGCCCTCGCGCTCCAGGGCCGTGAGGATGGCCTTCATGGGGTCGCCGGAGTGCGTGTGCCAGAGGGTCGCGCCGTGCTCCAGGACCGCCACGTCCGCGAACTGCATGACGTACCCCTCGTCCGTCTGCAGCCCGTCCGGGATGACGACGATCTCGCAGCCCGCGGAGCGCAGCGCGGCGGCGGTGGCGTGGTGCACGTCGAGCAGGCCCCCGGGGTGGCCGGTGGCGAACAGCACCCGCTGCGAGCCGTCGGCCGCCTTGCGCAGCCGGGCCGCCATCCGCTCCAGCGCGCCCACGGTCAGTTCCGGGTCGATGGTGTCCTGGCCGTACCGGTACTCCGGATCGTCGTTGACCCCGACCCGCTCCGCCATCACCGCGAGCACGTCCTGCTCGTCGGTCCAGCGGTCACCGAGCTCCAGACCGAGCCAGTAGTGACGGTTGCCGTTCGCCAGCTGGCGGTAGTGGGAGAGGTTGTTCTCCCGCGGTGTGGCCACCTCGCCCGCGATACGGGTCTTCACAAGGTGGTCGACGAGCTCGGCGCGGCTGGGTGTCCCGGGTATCGGCATGTCTCCCATTCTTATGCACGTCTTCACGGGACTGCCGCGCATCCCGCACGCTGGGACGCGTCTCACCCGGTCACGCCCGGCGCAGCGCGAACCACAGCTCCATCCGTACGTCCGGGTCGTCCAGGTCCGCCCCCAGCAGGGCCGCGCACTTCGCGATCCGCTGCCGCACGGTGTTGCGGTGCACGTCCAGCGCGACCGCCGTACGGTCCCAACTTCCGTGCAGGGAAAGCCACGTGCGCAGGGTCTCGGCGAGGGCGGGGGACAGCGGAGCCAGCAGCGCCCGGGCGTGGGCCGCCGCGTCCTCCTCGGGCACCAGGTCGACGAGGGCGGGCCGGGACCCGTACCGGACCAGCCCGGCGCGGGTGGCACGGGCACGGGCCAGCGCACGGCCCGCCTGCGCGTCGGCCACCGCCCACTCCGCCGGTCCGGCGACCGCGCTGACCCCGAGCGTCCACCCGGACTGCGGGGCCGGTTCCCGCTCGGCCGGCAGCAGGACCCGTACGACGTCCCGCGCCACGTCGACCAGGGGCGACCCGAGGGCCGCGCCCAGCGCGGAGGCGGCGATGGGATCGGGGGCGGCCGGGGCGTCGGGCCGCGCGTGCACGACCAGCCACCGGTCCCCGCCGAGCAGCGGGGCCACGTCCTCGGCCGCCGCCCCGAGCAGCATCCGCACCAGGGCCGAGGACCGCGCCGCCCCCGACCCGCTCTGCTGCTCACCGGTGAGCAACGACAGCAGCACCGCGGCGACGGAGGCGATGGTGTGATCGCCGGGCTCGCGTCGCGGGGCGGCGACCCCGAGCACGAAGCCGCGCCAGGCGCCGAGGGAGTAGGCCGCGAGGTGGACGCCGGCGACGGTGTCGGTGGCTGAGGTGGGAGCGCCGGGGGAAG
>NZ_RSAJ01000238.1 GCF_003933965.1 Streptomyces sp. RP5T | reverse complement strand
CCGAACTCCTCGAACTCCTCGAACAGCAGGTCCCCGCCGCCCGCGCCTCCGCCGCCCGCCCCGCCACCGACGTGTGGGCCGAGGGCCTGGCCGCGCACGCCGTCGGCGACTGGACCGAGGCCCAGCCCCGGCTGGTGGGAGCGCTCCTGTCGCAGTACGACGAGAACGCCCCCGTCCAGGAACGGCAGGAACTGCTCAGCCAGTACCTCGACCTGCGCTCCGCCGAGGACACCGACAACGCCGCCCTCACCCGGGCCGTCGAGCTCTACGCCGAACAGCGCCGCAACCGCATGCGCGGTCCGGTCGACGACCCCACCATCGGCGGCGTGCAGTGGATCACCCTCGGTGAGTTCCGCAACCAGATCGCCGGCAAGTCGATCTGCCTGATCGCCAACTCCGGGCGCGTGGGAGCGAGTTCGATGGGCGCCGAGATCGACGCGTACGACCTCGTCGTCCGCTTCAACTCCTACCGGATCGACCCGAGGCACACCGGCGCCAGGACCGACATCCACGTCACGATCCACAAGCACGGCTTCAACTGGGACCAGCAGGTCACCACCCGGCTCGTCTTCGGCGGTGTCTCCGGGGACTGGAAGTACTCGCTGCGCAACCGCCTGGTGCCCGGCGCCCAGACCTACCTCGGCGACGAGTCGCTGCGCTGGCCCCTGCGCAACATCGGCAAGGTCGGAACCGACGTCTGGGCCGGCATCCCCACCTCCGGCTTCAACATGCTCTGGCTGCTCGACTTCCTCGACGTGAGCCCGAAGCTCGACCTGATCGGCTTCGACTTCTACGAGAGCGGCGCCTACCGGGTCCAGGAAGCGATGAAGCTCGCCATCACGTCCGTGCACGAATACACCAGCGAGAAGGCATGGGTCATGGAGCGGGCCCAGAGCGTGACCGACATGAGGATATCCCTGCGATGACCACCAACTCCCTTACCGGGACCGCCGACACCCCGGCCCCGGTGACCGACGCGCACGCGCTCACCGGCAAGCGGAAGATCGCCTTCGCCAGCTTCGTCGACGAGAACTACCTGCCCGGCTTCCTCGTCCTGCTGCGCAGCCTCGCCCTGTCCAACCCGGGCGTGTGCGAGGACTTCGTCGTCCTCTACGACGACCTGCGCCCCGGCTCGATCGCCCGGATCCGCGCCCTGCACCCGAGGATCGTCCTCAAGCGGGTCGACGCCGACCGCTACGACTCGTACAAGAAGGGCGACCAGGACAACTACCTGGTCCGCAAGGCGTACTTCATCCTGGACGTGTTCAGGATCCGTGAGTACGACACCGTCATCACCCTCGACACCGACATGGTCGTCCTCGGCGACCTCGGTGAACTCCTCCAGCTGCGCGAGGGCCTCGCCGCCGTCCCGCAGTTCTTCTACGGGCAGCACAAGCTCAACTCCGGGCTCCTCGTCATCCAGCGCGAGTACCTGAGCGACTCCTTCTGCGCGAAGCTCGACCAGTGCGGCCGCTCCGGCGCCTACGAGCTCGACAAGCACGACCAGGGCATCCTCAACGCCGTCCTGGACGGCGACTTCGTGCGCCTCGACGCCCGTTACAACTTCGTCAAGCGGCGCCTGTCGGGTGACCTGCCGGTCCCGGACGACACCGCGATCCTGCACTTCACCGGCCGCCACAAGCCCTGGCAGGGCGGCGAGGCGGGGTACAGCCGGGCCGAGGAGCGCTGGCGCGAGTACGAGCTGTCCGACGCCGAGTTCCAGGCCGCCTACATGGAGCAGCAGGGCGGGCTGCACCACGACCTGATCGTGCACTACGGCACCCCGCACGTCGCCCGGACCTCCGACGTCGAGGCCGCCCGCAAGGTGGCCGCCGCCCACATCTCCACCGGCGACTACCAGGACGCCGTCGACATCCTCGGCAGCGTCCGCATCCCGCTCGACGAGGCATGGCCGCACGAGGTCCTCGGCCACGCCCTGATGAGCGTCTCCCGCTACGACGAGGCGAGGACCCAGCTCCTGCTGGCCGCCGCCGCCCCCAACCGGGCCGCCACCGCCTACGCCCGCCTCGCCCAGATGGCCTGGGTGCACGGCGACAACAGCGAGGCCCTGAGGTACGCCACCGCCGGCATGGCCGTCGACCCCACCCACCGCTCCAGCCGGCTGTGGGCGCAGCGCGCCGCCGCCGTACCGTCCCAGGAACTGGGTGCCCCCGAGGACCAGTTGGCGCACGTCGCGTTCTACATGGACCGGCAGGGCAACGCGGGCGACAAGCTCCTGCCGGAGAGCGTCCGTTCCGCCTTCGGCCCCGACACCACCTCCCGCCGCTGGCACTCGGTGCACGCCCACCGCCTCTTCGACGAGAGCGCCCTCCAGCGCGTCAACCGCCGCCGCGGCCTGGTCATCGGCGGCGGCGGCCTCTTCATCCCGGACACCATGCCCAACGGCAACAGCGCCTGGCAGTGGAACGTCCCGGACGAGCTCCTCAGGAGCATCGACGTGCCCATCGCGGTCTTCGCCGTCGGCTTCAACGCCTTCGACGGCCAGTCCTACCGGGCAAACCGCTTCCGCGACTCGCTCCGGCTCCTCGTCGAGCAGTCCTCCTTCTTCGGACTGCGCAACCACGGCTCGATCGAGAAGGTCCGGGCCATGGTCCCGGCCCACCTGCACGACAAGATCCGCTTCCAGCCCTGCCCGACCACGGTCACCCGTCACCTGCTCCAAGGCTGGCAGGACCCGGCCGAGCGCGACGACACGATCCTCATCAACGCCGCCTACGACCGGGCCGGCCTGCGCTTCGGCCACGACTACGGCTACTTCCTGGCCCAGATGGCCAAGGCCGTCCGGGAACTGGGCGAGCTGGCCGAGGTCCAGTGCGTGGCGCACTCCCTGGACGACGAGAAGATCGTCTTCGACCTGCGGCGCGAGCACGGCATCTCGATGCCGGTCATCCCGATGTACGACTTCGAGAACAAGGAGATCCTCGACCTCTACGCCCGCACCAAGCTGGTCATCGGCATGCGCGGCCACGCCGGCATGATCCCCTTCGGCTGCGGCACCCCGATCATCAGCCTCATCTCGCACCCGAAGATGGCGTACTTCCTGCGGGACATCGAGCGGCCCGAGTGGGGCGTCTCGGTCCACGACCGCCACCTCGCCGACCGTCTGGTGGAGCGGTCCAGGGAGCTGCTCGCCGACCACGACCGGACCGTCGCCGACGTCCACGGCCGCCAGCAGGAGCTGTGGAAGGTCACCGAGGCCAACGCGGCCGACCTGCGCGTCCTGCTGGGCGGCTGAGCACAGCATGACGACGACCCTGGCCGGCGACACCTCCGTACGGCCCACCGCGCCCGGCGGCCGCCGCTCACCCCTCAGGTGGGCGGCGGTCGCCGTGCCGTCCGCGGCCGCCGTGGTCTTCACCGTGCCCACCCGCGGTCTCACCGGCGACCTCCACTACGTCCTGGCCGCCCTGCGCACCGGCCGCGCGGCCGGTTACTCCCCGTCGGAGGTCTTCACCCACCGCCCGTTCTTCTACCGGTGGTTCGTCGCGCTCCTCGACCGGCTCGCCTTCTTCGGGAGCACGGCGGTGCGCGAGGCCGTGATGAACGCGGCGGGCGTCCTGCTCGCCGCCGCCGCGGCCTACGCCCTCCACGCGGCCCTGCTGCGCCGGACCACGCCCCGCGAGGCCGCGCTGACGGCCGGTGCCACCGGGCTCGCCCTGGCCCTCGCGCCCCGCAACGACTTCCTCCAGCCGGAGTGGACGGCCGTCGTCCTCACGGTATTCGCGGTCGCCGCCGCCCTGGGCCCCCGACGGCCCTGGCCCGCGGCCCTGCTCGCCGCGCTCCCGCTCGGCCTCGCGGTGATGATGAAGTACTCCACCGCCGCGACCGCCGCGATCGGGGTCCTCCTCGTCTACGCCGTCGACCGCGGCCGGGCCGTACGCATCTCCCTGGTCGGCATCCCGGCAGCCCTGGCCCTGTTCGGGCTGAGCGTCCTCGCGGGCACCCGCGAGTGGCAGTGGACCGAGGACATGCCGCAGATCAACCAGTCCGCCCTCAGCCGGACCGGCATCCACCCGCACTTCATCCTCGACCGCACGGTGGACTTCCTCGCCGACCGCGCGGTCACCAGCCCGGTGCTGCTGCTCGCGCCGGGCGCGCTGCTGCTCGTCCTGACCCGGGTGCGGGGACGGCTGCGCCGCACCGAACTCCTCGTGATCGCCGCCCTCATCGGTCTCGCCGCGCAGGCGGTCGTGGTCGTGCAGGGCAACTGGTTCCTCTACCACGGAGCGCAGATGCCCGTGGTGGCGGCGGTCGTCTGGGGGGTCGCGGTGGGCGGCGCGCGCAGGTCCCCGCCGTGGTGCTTCGGGGCCGTGTCCCTGCTGTACGGCATGCTGCCCGTGGTGTACGCCCAGCTGCCCGGCAGGTTCCAGCGGCCGTGGGAGGTCTGGGCGGCCGGACTGCTCGCGCTGCTCGCGGCCGCGGTGGACGTGCTGTGCGAGAAGCGGCTGCGCAACCGCTCGGCCGTCCTGGTCGCCCTGTCCGGTGTCGTCCTGCTGGCCGCGAGCATCTGGCCCGGCTCCCCGCACCTGGTGCTGCACGGCAAGGTGACCGTCACCGGCTCCGGGTACCAGGAGCAGCAGCGGCGCACGGCCGAGGAGGTCGACCGGATCGCCGCCCAGCTTCCCCCGGACGCACCGGTCCTGTACCTGGCCTTCGGGGAGACGGCGTACGACCTCGACCACCCGGCCCGGTGCCGGTACCCGATCGCCACCTTCCTCCAGCGCACCCGCTATCTGCCGGACGTGGCCGAGCTGAAGTCGTTCCGGGAGAACGCCGACTGCGTCGACCACGACCCGGCCCCGTACGCGGTGCTGGAGCGGCCCTGGTTCCAGCCGGGCCACGTCGACCCGGACCTGTGGCGCCGGGTCACCGCCGTGTACGACTGCCCGCCCGGGAAGCCGGGGGAGCGGCTGGTGCTGTGCGTCAGGCGTTGAGCCCCAGCGCTGCGGTGACCTCGCGGGCCATCGCCACCGAGTAGCTCTGCCCCCGGTCCTGGGGGTAGATCTGCGCCATCGTGGCCAGCGTGACCCGGCTCATGGGCGTCTCATGGGCCGGGATCAGCGCCCGGTACCCGGGCGTCACCACCGGCTGGGCGAACCCGGCCTTCGAGAAGTGCCAGGTCTGGATCCAGGACCTGTCGAAGGCCGGGTTGATCCGCCGGAGATACGGCACGAACTCGTCGAGCAGCTGACCCGGGTCCGTGGTGAACCGCCGGTCCTCGCGTTCCACGTAGTTGCCGACGTAGAGGACGTGCCGGCCGCCGTAGACGGACGGGTCGATCATCCTCGTGTGCTCGACCACCGCGAGGAACGGGAAGTCCGGCTCGTTGATGTTGAGCCAGTAGTACGGGATCACGCTGCGGTCCAGCTCCAGCACGAAGCAGGTGGCGCCCAGGTACTGGTTCGTCCACAGCGTGCTGTCGTCGGGCAGCCCGGCGGCCTTCGCGAAGGCGGGCTGCGGGGTGGTGACGATCAGCCGGTCGAAGGCGTACGACGACCCGTCCGCGCAGGTCACCACGGCCTCCTCGGCCCCGTCCTGCCGGATCGACTCGACCGCCTTGCCGAACTCCACCTTCCCGCCGCGCTCCTCGATCCCGTCCTGGAGAGCCGCGTACACCCGCTCGAACCCGCCGTCCACATAGCCGAGTTCGAAGGTCCGGCAGTGGATCCGCGCCCACAGCCACGCCATCGACACCTGTTCGGCGCGGTCGCCGAACTTGCCGCGCAGCAGCGGCTCCCAGATCGCGGCGGTGGCCTTCTTCCCGGCCCACTTGCGCAGCCACGCCAGCGCGGTGAGGTCGTTGTAGCGGTCGCCCTTGCGGACCGCCTTCAGCACCGCCGACGAACCGGCGAAGCGCACGGCGTCGATGGGGCCGAACTCCGGGAAGCGCAGCATGTCGAGGGGAGAGGTGAAGTCGATCAGCTTCCCGCCCCGGTAGATGCCGGTGGTCGGCCGGTGGAAGCGCAGCGCGTCCCCCAGCCCCAGCTCCTCGATGAGCGCGATCATCGCCTTGTCGCTGCGGAAGATGTGGTGGTAGTACCGCTCCAGCGGAACCCCGCCGACCTCCAACGACGCGGCGAGACCGCCGAGTTCGTCGGCCGCCTCCAGAACGGTGACCTGGTGGCCGGCGCGTACGGCGTCCCAGGCGGCGGTGAGGCCGGTGGCACCCGCGCCGATGATGCCGAGGTTCATGCGAAGCTCCACTTTCTGTTGAGCACGAACTGGAGCGCCAGGACCAGCGGCAGCGACCCCGCCTTGATCAGGGTGGCGTCGATCCCCAGGCCGTCGGTGAAGGCGAGGAAGAGCAGGTTCGTCAGGGCGATGCCGGTCAGGCCGACGGCGTAGAACCGCAGGAAGCGCACGACGAGACGGTCGCGGCGCTCGAAGGTGAACCGTGCGTTCAGCACGAAGTTGTTGGCGATGCCGAGCGTGGTGCTGATCGCGTTGGCGAACTGCTCGTCCATCCCGGCCGCGTTGTGCAGCAGCAGGAAGACGACGAGGTCGAGGGCGACCCCGCTGCCGCCGATCAGGGTGTAGCTGAGCAGCTGCCGCGAGAGCCGCCGCGGGGCCGGAGCGGCGGTGGTCCCGGGCGCCGTGGTGTCAGCGCTCACCGTCGCCGCCGATCACGTCACGCACCAGATACAGCGGCCGGCCCTGCGCCTCGCTGTAGATGCGCCCCACGTACGCGCCGATGACGCCCAGCGACAGCATCTGCGTGCCGCCCAGGAACAGCACGACGCACATCATCATCGTCCAGCCGGAGACCGTGATGTCGGGGCGGAAGAACTTCATCGCGAGCGCGTAGACGATGCCGAGCAGCGACAGCGCGAGCACCATGAAACCGAGCCGGGTGATCATCTTCAGCGGGGCCGTGGAGAAGCTGGTCATGCCGTCGATCGCGAGGCGGGCCATCTTGCGCAGCGGGTACTTCGTCTCGCCCGCGAACCGCTCGTCGCGGTCGAAGGCCACCTCGGCCTGCCGGTAGCCCATCGAGGCGACGATCCCGCGCACGAAGCGGCTGCGCTCACGGTACTTGCGCAGCTCGTCCGCCACCCGCCGGTCAAGGAGGCGGAAGTCCCCCGTGTCCAGCGGGATGTCCACATCGGTCGAGGAGCGCAGCACCCGGTAGTAGAGGTGGGCGGTGGCCCGCTTGAACGCGGTGTCCTGCCGCGAGCGCCGACGCGCGTGCACGATCTCGGCGCCCTCCCGCCAGACGTCCACCAGCTCCAGGCTGACCCGCGGCGGGTCCTGCAGATCGGTGTCCATCACGATCACCGCGTCGCCCCGGGCCGCGTCGAGACCGGCGGTGATGGCGATCTGGTGCCCGAAGTTGCGGGCGAAGTCGACGACCCGGACCCGCTCGTCGTTCTTGGCGAGGTCCTTCAGGATCGTCAGCGAGCCGTCGCCGGAGCCGTCGTTGACGTACACCAGCTCGAAGTCGAGTTCGGGGCGTCCGCCGAGTGCCGTGACCAGCTCGGCGTGGAACGCCCTGATGCCGTCCTCCTCGTTGTAGACGGGGAGGACGTACGAGACGAGGGAGCGGCGCACGGGCTCCGGTTCCGGCGGCGTCAGCCGTGCCGGGACGACATCGGGTATGCGCGGTCGTATGTCCTGCTGGGGCATTCGGAGAAGCTATGGAAGGTCTGTGAACTTCCGTCGAACTGGCCGTGGCCGCAAGCCGTCCGCCCTGTCTCGCTTGCCTTTCGTCCCCGGCCGTCCGGTGTGTCAGCCGTGCGGAGTGAACAGCAGGTTCCGTGTCCTGGCCGGCCGCGGCGCGTACCACGGGACGAGCGTGCCGTCGTGCTCGGTGACCCAGTGGCAGTCGTAGCCGAGGGGGTCGAACTCGGCGAGCAGGATCCGCATGTCCGCGTCCCGCAGCGCTTCGAGCAGCACCGTCGGCCGGTCGCGCTTGAGGACCTGGCGGGCCCCCTCCAGCACCGCCAGCTCGTGCCCCTCGACGTCGATCTTCATCAGGTCCAGCCGGGTGTCGGCGAACACCTCGTCGAGGCACACCAGCCGGATCCGCTTCTGCTCCGCGTCGGCGGCGCCGCCCTCCAGGGTCGAGCCCGTGGACAGGAGGTTGCCCGCGAAGCGGACGCTGATCTCCGCCCAGCCCGCCTCGCTGGACACGCCCGCCTGGTACAGCTTCACGTTCTTGGCGGCGTTGGAGCGGACGTTCACCGAGAGCCGCGCGTGGATCTGGTCCACCGGCTCGAAGGAGTGCACCTTCGCGCCCGGGTTGGCGAGGGCGGCGATCATCGAGAAGTAGCCCACGTGCGCCCCGACATCGGCGATCGTCGTGCTCTTCGCGGCGAGCCGGGACCAGGCGGCGAGGCTGCCGGGCTCGTAGCCGAAGCGGCCGTTCCACAGCGTGTCCAGTCCGACCGCGTCGTCGTTCACGCAGAACATCACGAAAGGCGGGCAGTACGGGGAGTCGATCTCCACATAGCCGCGATAAGGGAATTTCTTCCGGTGGGTGCGAATGATGTCGCTGGTGGCGACCGGCCGGACGGATGGCGCGTGCGCCAGCATGCGGGCGTTGGCTTCTTCGAGCCGGTGGATACGCATCCCGCGATCGTAGGGGCGCGCCGGGGACTTGTCACAGGTCCCGCAAAGCGCGAAAGGGCCAGGTCATGAGCCGTATGACCTGGCCCTTTCCGAAGGGTCGCGCACGGGTTTCCCGTGGTTCACCCAGTGTTCCGGCTAGCGTTTCACAGCCTTCTTCAGCGCCCGCGCCCGCCGCACCACCCGGCGCGCGGTGGAACTGCGCGGCAGGAATGCCAGCCGCTCCGGGATCCCGCCCGGCAGCCCCAGCGCCGTCAGGCGCTTCTTGCGGAAATAGCGGCGGGTGCGCGGACCGAAGTGCCGGGTCAGATAGCTTTCCGCGGCCGGGCGCAGCGAGGGGTGGATCTGAGGCTGCAGGGTGAAGCCGAGCGCGGTGATCAGGTCGTTGAGCGTGTCCGCGGGAACGGCCTCCTGGCCCCCACGGCCCTCCAGGTCCGGCAGCACCGCGTCGGCCAGCACCACGGGCACCCGGTTGCTGTTCTGGTACGGCGTCAGCCGTTCGAGCAGCAGCTCGGTGCCGATACGGGCGGCCGGCAGGTCGCAGAGTGCGGAGGCCGTGAACAGGGCGGTGGAGAAGCAGCCGACGACCAGCGCGGGCCGCGTCTTCTCGAACACCACCTCGGCGAGCACCGGGGTGTCCAGGACGGTCAGGTCCACACCGAGCCTGTCCGCCTCGGCCTCCAGGACGCGGCTGAAGCGGGCCGGCGCGCTGGGATGCGGCTTGAAGACGACCGAGCGGTGCCCCCGGGCGACCGCCCCCTTCAGCATCCGGACGTGCAGGTCCTCCTCCTCCGCGGGGGTCAGGATGTCCAGCGCGGAGAGGTACTGCCCGAGCAGCAGGGCCGCGTTGTCCGGCAGCTGCGGCAACTCCTCGACGGCGGCGGTCAGTTCACCCATCGCCTTGAGGAAGGCCGACGTCGGCACCACGACCGGCGGCACGTCGAACTCGGTCAGCAGCATCGGGACGAGGCCCGCGACCAGGTCCAGGTGGAGCAGGCGGCGCACCCGGGTGCCGACCAGCGGGTCGAGCTTGTTGCGGGTGGGGCCGTAGCTCATCAGGCCGTCGGCGTAGACGTCGACGGGGGCGCCGGTGAAGATCTGCGCGACGGTGAGCGCGGGGGTGACCTGGATGGACTCCAGGACCAGTTCGACCCGGTCCTCGCCGAGGCCCCACAGCAGGCGCAGATAGCGCTCGAACAGGGGGATGTCGTCCGGGCGGGGCGTCCAGGAGCCCGGGTGGAAGGGGCGGATCGCCTCGTTCCAGGAGAGCACCTCGTCGAAGTGGTCGCGCAGCGGCGCGAAGCCCGGCATCTCGTCCAGCGGCGTCGAGGTCTCCGGTGTCGCCGTGTTGTTGAACACCAGCAGCACCCGGCGCTCGGGCTCCTCGAACAGGTCGGAGTCGATCGCGGCGGCCAGCGTGACCGCGCCGTACAGCGTCGAGGCGCAGAAGATCTGGGTCGTACGGTAACCGGTCGGGGACATCACGCGGCCGCCTTCGCAGTCGTGGCCCGCCGCCGCAGCCGCCGCAGCTTGGCGGAGCGGTGCAGGTCCATGGTGTCGAGCACGCCGGCGAGCATGTCCTGCGGCATCCGCCCGATGGCCGCCGCGCACATCACCCGCAGCTGCTTGGCCACCGACGGCTCCCACTTGGACTCGTCGGAGAGATGGTGGGCCATGATCGCGCAGTAGGTGCGCACCGCCTTGGGCAGCAGCCGGTCGGCGTCCCGGTCCGCCGCCGTCTCCTCGATGACCTGGTCGAAGGCCCGGATGAAGTCGAGCTGGCGGGCGTCGCCGATCTGGGTGAGGGAGGAGGCCACCCCGCGCCGGTAGAACACGCCCAGCAGACTCACCACGGCGAACGACTCGGCCTCGCGGTGCAGCTTCCAGATCCACGGCCGGTCCTCGGCCGTGCGCAGCCCGTCGGTGAAGTGCAGCAAACCCTTGTCGAGCAGACGGCGGTGATAGGCACCGGCCCACGCGTACGCGTAGTCCACGGACGTCGAGCGGTCGGCGGGCAGGATCGCCTCGCGCGGGTTCATCACCTCGTTCCGTCGCCCGATCGGGACCCGGTGCACGGTCCGGGCGCGCGCCACGGTCTGGACATGGTCGGTGCGGACGAAGTCGCAGCCCAACCCCTCGATGGCGGCGAGCAGTTCCGGGAGGTAACCCGGCGCGAGCCAGTCGTCACCGTCCAGGAAGGTCAGGTACTCGCCGCGCGCCGCGTCGAGGCCGGTGTTGCGCGCGGTGGCGAGCCCTCCGTTCGTCTCGTGGTGGAGGACCTGCACCTGGGCGACACCGGAGAGCTGCTCGGCCGCACGGTCGAGAATCGCCGGAGTTTCGTCCTTGGATTTGTCGTTCACCAGCACGAACTCGAAATCGCTCCGCGCATTCATGCGAAGACTTCGGAGGGTGTCCGGGGCGTATTGCTGCACGTTGTAGAACGGCACGATGACGGAGAGCTTAGGCACCCGCGAAACGCTAGAAGGCGGTCCGGCAGCGGAACTTTCCGGCAAGGGGACTGCGGGTGAACTCGATGTGTCGGAACGGTGCATCCCGTGTACTTCCCGGTCCTCGGCGGGCCAGTTCGACTCTCGGTGGGCTGTTGTTAACTTTTCGTTGATTCGCGGTTGGGCCGCACCTAGAAATTGCTTCCTAGCGTCGTCGTCGTGCCGCCAAGTACAACGAACTCCCTTCGAATCGCCGTCCTCGCGGACTCCGACACCCGCTGGAAATGGGGTGCGCTGACCGCCGACCGCATCCCCCCGGGCCCGTCCATGGAAGCCGGACCCCGAGGCGGGGCGCAAGCCGGCCACGCGCTGGACGGATACCTGCTGCGCGGCCGGGCCACGCCCACCGCACGCCAGCTCGAAGAGGTCGGCGTGCGCGCGGACTCCCTGCGGGAGGTCACCGCCGTCGAGTTCCTGCGCACCATGGCCGAGACGTCGTACGACATCGTCGTACTGGCCCTGGTCGGCGGCGGTGTCCAGGCCATGCTGCACGGCCTGGCGCGGGTCTGGGAGGGGCTGGAGAAGCGGCCCGTCGTCGTCACCGGCTACGTCGGCGTCGTCTACGAGAAGCTCGCCGACGGTCTGCTCCTGCGGCACGGGGCCGACCTGGTCCTCGCCAACTCCCGCCAGGACGCCGAGCGTTTCCGCGCGGTGTACGAGGGCGTGGGCGCGGACGCCTCGTCGGTCACGGAGGTCGCGCTGCCGTTCCTCGGCGGGACGCCCTACGAGGGTGAACACGACCCGTACACCGTGGTGTTCGCGGTCCAGCCCTCGGTGCCGGACAACCGCAGGGACCGCGTGTACCTGCTGGACCGCCTCATCCGGCACGCCCGGCTGCACCCCGGGCGCGAGGTGCTGCTCAAGCTGCGCTCCAGGCCCGGCGAACACACCACGCACATCGAGGAGCTGCCCTACCAGAAGCTGATCCAGCGGCTCGATCCGCCGGCCAACTTCCGCCTGGTGTACGGCAACATGGGCGAGGTCCTGGACCGGACCGACCTGCTGGTCACCATCAGCTCCACGGCGGCCCTGGAGTCGCTGCACCGGCGCATCCCCACCGCGGTCCTGACCGACCTGGGCATCCGCGAGGTCCTCGGCAACCACCACTTCGTGGGCTCCGGCTGCCTCGCCTCCTGGGACCAGCTGGACGCCGGACACCGGCCGGTGCCGGACGAGGAGTGGGTGGCCCGGCAGGGTGTCGTGGCTGGGGGTAGCCCCTCTGGGGGAGGCTCGTACGCGCACGCCTTCGAAGCCGCCCGCGAGCGCATCACCAAGCTGCTGGCCGCGCCCGAACGGCCCCCGCTGAGCCCGTACTACACACCCGTCACCGCC
>NZ_RSAJ01000237.1 GCF_003933965.1 Streptomyces sp. RP5T | reverse complement strand
GTTCGGGGGGAGCGGCTCGGATCCTGAGGACGAGGCCGTGCTGCTGGCCCGCCGCATGCTCGCCGCCGCGCCGGCCGAACGGTCCGCCGCCGGGGTGCGGGTGTGGGCCGACGCCTGCTCGGTCGCCGCGCTTCAGATCCACCGGCTGCTCGACCCCCTGAAGGACGCCGGCGACTCGGTCGACGCCCGCCGCGAGGGCCGTACGGAGGGCATGTCGCCCCTCGTCGCCGCCGAACTGCGCCGCCAGATCACCGTCCTCGAACTCCTCGCCGGCCACGGGACGGCAGGTCTGCGCCCGGCTCTGGAGGTCTCGACGGAGGGCCGCCGGGTCCTGCGCGCGGTGGTGTCCCGCAGGAGCCGGCAGCGGGGGTGAGGCTCACTGGATGAGCCACTTGACCACCGCGTCCCCGTACTGCGCCGTCTGCCCGTAGAACGCCGTCAGGTCCCGGTGCGCCGCCGCGAACACACCCCGCGCCTCCCGTTCCGCGGCCGCCCCGCCGTGTCTCGGCAGCAGTTCCCCGCGGGCGACCCGCCACAGGGCCTCGAAGTCGGCCGACCCCAGGTACGACGAGACGCGGTGCGCCCGGGCCGCCGTCAGCAGCAGGAAGGGCGGTTTGTCGTGGTCGCCCGGGTAGACCGGGAGGCCGCCCAGGACCACCTCGGCGCCCGCGTACAGGAGTTCGTGGTCCAGGTAGGACTTGTCCAGCACCTCCTCCCGGTGCCGTCCGATGCGTTCGCGTACGGCGTCCCAGTCGTCCTCGAACAGCCGTTGCATCCAGTTCGCGCTGTTGCGCAGGGCCGAGGGCGGCACCGCGCGGAGATGGAAGTAGTCGCTCATCGAAGACAGGAGCGCACGGGAGGAGGGAATCGTCACTCCGGCGTCAACCGCGCTGCCGAGAGGGTCCTGTGACCGTCCGGGGAGGGTTGCGATGAAGGTGCGTCGGTCCTGCACCGGTCCCGCCGAGGTCCCCCGACCCGGGTGACGAAACACTCCGCCGAAACGCTCTCCCCCTTGTGACGACTGATGTGACGGCTCATGCAACTGCCCCTGCGACGGCCGATGCGACCACCCGCCACGGCCGCCCGGCCGCCGCGGCCAGACCCGTGCGGTGGGCCGCCGACGCCGTGTCGGCCCTGCGCGAGGGGGCCCGCGTCCGGCTCGACTACTCGGCGCAGAGCCTGTGGCGGGTCGACCGGCTGATCGAGGAGATACGGCGGGAGGGAGCGCCCTACGCGGCCCTGGAGACCACTCTGCGCGGACTCGGCGCCTACGCCGGTGAGGTCGTCGTCCGCCAGACCGGCGCCGAGTGGTGGACGAGCGGGGGCGAGCACTGGATCCGTACGCCCGACGGACGGCTGTGGGACCCGGTGGACGAGGCCCGCCGCTGCTTCGCCGGGGACGGCTCGCTGCGACTGCTGTGCCGCGACGCGACGGGCGGCGTGCGGCACTGACCGCGCGAGTCCCGGTGAACGCGGAACGGGCGCCCGCTCCCCGAAGTGCGGGGAAGCGGACGCCCGATGCGGTGGATCCGGGTCCTTCGCGGACTACTTGACGTAGACCAGGCCGTCCGTCGTGATGGTCGGGCGGCCGCTGGTGCCGACCACCACGATCTTCACCGTGTGCTTGGCGCTGCTGGACCAGGACTTGGTCCAGATCGCCTGGCGGTAGGCGGTGGTCGAGGACTTCAGGTCCACCGTCGCCACCTTGGTGCCGTCCACGTACACGTACGCCTGCCCGGAGGTGGACGCCCGCGAGACCACCCACGCGGCCGACCGGCCGGTGAACGTCCAGGTCAGGCTCGCGCCCTTGGAACCGCTGGAGTACGACTTCCCGCCCAGGTAGCTCGTGGACGAACGGCTCGTCCAGCTGCCGGACTTCGTGGCCGAGGTCTCCTGGAGGATCATCGGCGTGTACGAGGGCGACGAGGTGCGGGTGTTGCCCGCGACGTCGTACGCCTTCATCGACCAGGTGCTCGCGGTACCGGACTTGGCGGTACGGCTGGAGCTGGTGGTGGTCGGCCCGAAGGTGGCCGTCGTCGGGGACAGCAGGCTCACCGACTTCAGCGCCTGGGAGTCGACGGCCTTCCAGCCGAGGGCGACCGGGACGGCCGTGGTGTTGACCGTGCCGGTGCGCAGGGTGATCTTCGGGGTGGTGGAGAAGGTCGGCGCGGTGGTGTCGGTGACGACGGTCAGCGCGGTGGTCGTCGAGGCCGAGTCGGTCCTGCCGGACTGGTGCACGGCCCGTACGGCGACCTTGTGGCTGCCCGCCGTCAGGGTCGTGCTCGCCGAGGTGGCCGTACCGGCGGCCGTGGCGACGACATTGCCGTCGACCAGCAGCTCGAACTTCGAGATCAGCGAAGCCGGCGTGGTGGCCGACCACTTGGCCGTGATCGCGCCCTTGGTCCAGTACGTCGAACCGGACAGGGTCGCGCCGGTCAGCGAGGTGAGCTTCAGGCCCTGCACCGGGCCTGCCGCCCAGGCGCGGATGGTCGGGAGCTGACCGTAGAGCGAGGTGCCCGGGCACTCGGTGGCGTAGCCGTCGCGGTGGCCGGAGATCCGGTTGAAGGTGTAGGACTCACCGGCGGTGAAGCTGGTGCCGGCGAGGTTCTTCTGGGTCGCGCCCGCCTTCAGCTGGACCGTCGAGTCGGGGGCGACGCCGTACTGGCCGAGCTTCCAGGCCGCGATCCTCGCGACCGAGGTGAGGGCGGCGTTCGAGGCGCCCGCCGCGGTGTACTCGCCGATGACCGCGATGCCGGTGGACTCACGGTTCCACCCGTAGGTGTGGGCGCCCAGGACCGGCTGGTCGACGCCGCCCTTGCGGCCCTCGAAGATCGTGCCGCACTTGTCGACCAGGAAGTTGTAGCCGAGGTCGTTCCAGCCGTTGCCGTTGGGGGCCGGTGCGGTGTGGTACGCGTAGACGGCCCGCACGATCGACGCCGATTCGGCGCAGGTGTAGTCGTTCGACCCGGCCGTGTGATGGACGAAGACGGCCTTCACGTCCGCGTTGTACTCCGACGGGTCCGGGCTCAGCGACTCGTCGGCGCCCCAGTCGGCGCGCGAGACGATCGGCGGCTCGGGAACCGTGGACGCCGGGGCGCTGGGCGTGGGGCTGGACGTGGTGGCCGTGGGGCTCGGGGTCACGTCCTCCGCCCAGGCCGCCGGCTCTGTCGGGGCGTCAGCCGCTTCGGCGGCGGTCACGCCCGGGTCGACCAGGTTGACCCTGAGACCCGAGGGCAGTCCGGCGCTGGTGGTGCCGTCCTCGTGGACGACCTGTACCTCGACACCGTCCGAAGGGCCCACCCACAGCGGTTCGGACGCGCCGCGTGCACCGGCCCGCTCGTCGGCGTCCTCCACCGGGTCCGCGTCCGTCTCCAGGTCCTGCCAGGACGTCCACGCGCCGGTGTCGACGCCCCGGGTGCGTACCTGCGCCTTGCCGTCGAGCCGCTTGGTCGCCCCCGTCCAGGAGATACCGAGCAGCGAGAACTGCTTGGTCTCGGTGCGCGGCAGTTCGCGCTCACCGGTCTCGGGAGCCTTCAACGCGAGGTTGTAGACCTTCACCGGTCGCTCCAGGTCCCCCGCGGTGTCGGCCGACGGACTGGCGACGGCGTAGGTCGCGATGCCGCCGCCCCCCAGAACCACCGCACCGAGCGTCAGCCACGCCCGCCGCTTCATGCTGAGCGGTCTGTACGCACGGCTTTGACGACGACTCACTACCCCACCCCTGATTTGGTCACAGACCTTGAATTCGGTCACAGAAAAACCACCTGTCCCACAGGTGGCACTTACACAGCGTACGAACACTGCCAGGTGTCACAGGTGTTCGAAGCCAGGTGCCCGGGATGTCCCGCCCGCTGTGACACTTCTGTGAGGCCCGGCGCTGTTGACCGTGGGGGACATGGGCAAGGGCGACCGTGCCGGACGGTGCGGTATCGCCACGAACCGGTACGGACGGGAAAGTTCTTGGGTCAGGGAGGGGAAAAACCCCGCCGCGTGCAGGCGTACGACGGGGAACTGGGCGCGGCCGTCGCGCGGGCCCAGGAGGGCGACGAGGCCGCCTTCGCGGTCGCCTACCGGTTGGTGCAGCCCGGACTGCTCGGGTATCTGCGCGGGCTGGTCGGGGAGGACGCGGAGGACGTGGCGTCGGACGCCTGGCTGGAGATCGCCCGGGACCTGGGCCGGTTCCGGGGGGACGGACCGGGCTTCCGCGGCTGGACCGCGACCATCGCCCGGCACCGGGCGCTGGACCATCTGCGCCGGCAGAAGGTGCGGCCCCGGTCGGCGGCGCTGGAGCAGGACATGCTGGACCTGCCCGGCCCGTACAGCACCCCCGACCAGGCGCTGGAGTCCCTCTCCACCGAGTACGCCCTGGACCTGGTCCGGGGGCTGCCGCGGGACCAGGCGGAGGCGGTGCTGCTGCGGGTGGTGGTCGGGCTGGACGGCCCCGCCGCCGCCCGCGTTCTCGGCAAGCGGCCCGGCGCGGTGCGCACCGCCGCGTACCGGGGACTGAAACGGCTGGCGCAGCAACTGGGCGTCGCGAGTGTGACGGATGACGGCCCCCGGACGCTGGGGGAGTCGACATGACAGGTGAGGACCACGTCGGACAGGGACGGACACGGCATGGGTGACGAGCGGAGCGGCGACGCCCCCGGCCGCCGGCGTGCGCGCCCGGAGGAGACCGTGCGCGGCCGGAAGCGGTCGTACGGCCATGAGTCCGCGTACGACGACAGCGCGCTGGAAGCGACACTCGCCGCGGCCATCCGCGGGGGGAAGTCCGGGGCCGAGGCGGAGCGGCAGGCGGTGGCCGCCTTCCGGGCGGCGCGGGACGCCGGGGCGCACCGGGCGCGGACCCGGCGGCGGGACGACTGGCGGCCCCGCGCGCCGCGCCGGACGCGTTCCCTGAAGGCGACGCTGTGCGTGCTGCTGGGAAGCCTCACCCTCGGCGGGGTCGCCTACGCGGCGATCGGCTCGGTGGGCGGCGGCCCGGACCAGGGCGCGCCGGGCGGCAGGGAGGTCCGCCCGAGCGTCTCGGCGGGCACGTCGGCCGAGTCGCCCACGGGCGCGCGGCCGTCCGCGTCCGCCCCCGCCGCGCGCCCGTCCACCGCCGAGGACACCCTGGCGCACTGCCGTGCGTACGAGAAGCTCCAGGGCCGGGGCGGGGCGCTGGACGCCACGGCGTTCCAGCGGCTCGTGACGGCGGCCGGCGGCGCGGCGAACGTGAGCGCTTACTGCACCGCGCTGACGGACGCGGCCGACGCGAAGGGCGCGGCGGGCGGGAACGGCGCCGGCAACGCGAACGGCGCCGGCAACGCGAACGGCGGGGGGAACGCGAACGGCGGCGGCAACGCCGACGACGCGGGCGGCACACGGTCGGGCAGTCAGCAGGACAGGACGAGCGGCCGGTCGAACGCGGAGGAGAACAAGTCCAGGAAGCCGTGACCCGGCACGGCCGTGGTCACAGTGCGCTGTACGACGGGCTCGGGGCTGGGTCCGGTGACATCGTTTCCCGGGACGAGGCGAGCGGGGCGGCCGAGCTGACGTCTCCGTCGGGGGCGTGGTGGTTCCTGCCGGGAGACGTGAACTGCTTGCCGTGGCCACCGCTCCCGCCGCGGCCGCCGTTCCCGCCCCGGCCGTGCCCGCCGCCCTTGTCGTGGTCCTCGTGGTCGCCGGAGTCCTCGCCCTTGCCGTCGCCCTTGTGGTCGTCGGGGGCGGACCTGGTGTCGCCGCTCTGCGGGTCGGCGCCGCCCAGGACGCCCTTGCAGTACTTCCACACCTGCGCGGAGCCGCCCGCCGCGCCTTCCAGGGCATGCTTGCGGGCCGGGTCGAGCTTCTTGCCCGCGCGCACGTCCCGGCAGGCCGAGGCGGCGCCGTTCCAGCCGTCGCGGGGCCGTACGCCCAGTCCTTCGGAGCCCTTTCCGGGTGTCGCGCCGGTGCCGCCGCGTGCCGTGTCCCGGGAGCCGGACCCGCCGGAGGGGGATCCGCCGGGCGAGGGCGCGGTCTGCGGGGCCGGGGTCGACGGCGAGACGCGCGGACGGTCCGGAGTGACGGCCGCCGACACCGAGGCCGCGGGTTCCGGTTCGCCGTCCCCGACGTGCGGCAGCACTCCGAATCCGGCCGCGACGGCCACCCCGCCCACCATCCCGACCGTGAGCACGGCGGCCAGCGCGAGGTGTGCGGGACGCCGCCTGCGGGGACGCCCGGCCGCCGTCTCCGGGGCACCGATGCGCACCAGACCGGCGTCGGCGGGACCGGCTCCGGACCGGTGCCGGTTCCCGGCGGACGGGCTCGCCCCGTCGTCCGCACGCTCCGCGCGCACCTTGCGGAACGCGGCCAGCGCGGCCTCCTCACCGGGGAGTCCGCCGCTGGTCGGAGCGGGTTCGACGGTCAGCGAGTCCAGCGTCTTCGCCAGTCGCTCGGCCTGGTCGCGGGCGGCCTCGTCGACAGCTTCCAGTGACTCGCCGCGCAGCAGCCGCTCCGCTGTCTCGAGGTCCAGCCACCTGTAGCTCTCGTCGGCCATCACATGTCCTTCTGCGTCCGCGGACGCATATGCGTCACAGTCGCGGACGTCACAGCACTGTCCTGCGGTTCTCGCTGTGGCGGCAGGGCGTCGAGCCCGCCGGCCGATTCCGGATCGTCGCCGAGGAGCTCGGCGAGCCGTTTCAGGCCCCGGTGCGCGGCCGTCCGTACCGCGCCGGGCCGCTTGCCGAGGGTCTGGGCGGCGGTCTTGGCGTCGAGGCCGACGACCACCCGCAGCACCACGGCCTCGGCCTGGTCCTGGGGCAGCCGGGCGATGAGGGAGAGCGTGGTGTCGGTGGCCAGCGCCTCGATGGCCTCGCCCGCGGTGTCCGACTCGGCGGGCTTGCCGGTCAGCTCGGTCTCGTCACCGCCGATGGCGGGGCGGCGGCCGCGCATACGGATGTGGTCGAGGGCGCGGTTGCGGGCTATCCGGGCGGCCCAGCCGCGGAACCGGTCCGCGTCCCCCTCGAAACGGTCCAGGTCACGGGCTATCTGGAGCCAGGCCTCGGAGGCCACGTCCTCGGCATCCGGATCACCGACCAGCGTCCGGACGTATCCGAGCAGCCGCGGGTGCACCGCGCGGTACACAGTCCGGAACGCGGTCTCGTTCCCGTCCTGTGCCGCAAGCACCGCGGCAGTCAACTCCGCGTCGTCCCCCAGCACCCGTGAATCCTCAATACGTGGTCGCGATCGATGGTCGCCGCTTCGAGCCGTCGAGGTGTTGTGGTGATCTTCCGCGAGTCGCCTTGATCATTCAACTTCCGCGCCCGGCGCGAAAGGCACGTTACGACCTGAAACCGCTGCCCGTCCATGTCTGTACAAAACGCGAGGATCTCGTGATCCGTGGGAGCGGCCGGGCGGGGTGTGACAGAAACCGCACTCTTGACGCTGAAGGAAGTACGGGCCGCCGCGCGGCCCGTGCCGCGCGACGGCCGGGGCCTCTCCTGTGGGGGGTGGCGGCCCCGGCCGTCTCCGCGGTCCCGCGTCCTGGCCGCGATGATGCGCGGATTCCGCGGCCCACACGACCCACGCGTGACCAACGTTCCGCGTTCCGCCCATGGCCGGCGAGCTTCAGCAGGGACCTTGGCCGTTGTCTCGGATCACCCAGCTGACCTGCGATTTTCTCACCCGCCGCGATGCTCGTCGCGGTGGGTGTGACGTTTTCGGGGGCCGGGGCGCAGTACTGAGTGAGCCGACTGGTCATCGGCCCTCGCACAGAGCCGGGGTTCCCCCCGTACCTACGGCTCGTGCACCTGGCGCGGGCGGGACACGTTCCCCCGGTCCCGTCCGCGCCCCTGACTCTTCCTCGCGGAGCCTCGCGGAACTCACCAGTGGACGACGACCTTGTCGCCGGTCCTCACCTGGGCGAACAGGTCCGCGATCGCCGCCTCGTCGCGGACGTTGACGCAGCCGTGCGAGCCGCCCGCGTACCCGTGGGCGGCGAAGTCGGCCGAGTAGTGCACCGCCTGGCCGCCGCTGAAGAACATGGCGTACGGCATCGGGGAGTCGTAGAGCGTCGACACATGGTGCCGTGACTTCCAGTAGACGCTGAACACACCCTCACGAGTCGGGGTGCCCACCGAGCCGAAGCGGACCGACACCGTCATGACCGTCCGGCCGTCGATCATCCAGCGCAGGGTCCGGCTGTTCTTGCTGATGCACAGCACCCGCCCGGTCAGACAGCGCGCGTCGGGTGCGTCGGCCGGCTGGCCGCCCATCAGATACAGCTCCCACTTGCCCGGCTCGTGCGTCATGGCCTTCAGCCGCTTCCAGGTGACCGTGTCGGTCTTCCCGGTCCTCGGCAGCCCGCGCTTGCCCTGGAACCCCTTCACCGCGCGCTCGGTGAGATCGTCGTACGACCCCGTCGGCCCGTCGTAGAGCCACGCCACCTGACGCAGCCGGGCCTGCACCTCCCGTACGTCCCGCCCGGTGTCGCCCCGCGACCACAGCACGGTGGGCGCGGCCGCCCGGGTGGACGGGGCCACGCTCGGCTTCGGGTCGTCGTCCGCGGGCGGGGTGCTGTGGTCCGGGACCTCGATCCGCACCGGGAGACGCCGCTTGCCGTCCCTGTCGGCGGTCTGCACCGTACAGGCGCAGGCCATCGCCAGGACCAGCAGCGCGGCGAACGATCTCCCCATGCCCGTACTACGCATCCGGACCCCCTGTCGTCTCACCGGCATCCCCAGATGTCTCCCCCCGGACGGCCGCTTGCGAACGACCCGGCGGCGCTTCGCCCGGGACCGCAATACGGTGGTGGGCATGACGCGTGAGTCGGAGTCCGGACTGCCCATCGAACCCGTCTACGGCCCCGAGGCCCTCCAGGGCTGGGACCCGGAGGAGAAGCTCGGCGAGCCGGGCGGGTACCCGTTCACGCGGGGCGTGTACCCGTCGATGTACACGGGCCGCCCCTGGACCATGCGCCAGTACGCGGGTTTCGGTACGGCGTCGGAGTCCAATGCCCGTTACAAGCAGTTGATCGCGAACGGCACGACGGGTCTGTCGGTGGCGTTCGATCTGCCCACCCAGATGGGTCACGACTCGGACGCGCCGGTCGCGCACGGTGAGGTCGGCAAGGTGGGGGTGGCGGTCGACTCGATCGATGACATGCGGGTGCTGTTCGGGGGGATTCCGCTGGACCAGGTGTCCACGTCGATGACGATCAACGCGCCGGCCGCGGTGCTGCTCCTGCTGTATCAACTGGTGGCGGAGGAGCAGGGGGTGGGTGCCGAGCGGCTGACGGGGACGATCCAGAACGATGTGCTGAAGGAGTACATCGCGCGGGGTACGTACATCTTCCCGCCCAAGCCCTCGCTGCGGCTGACGGCGGACATCTTCAAGTACTGCCGGGCCGAGGTCCCCAGGTGGAACACGATCTCGATCTCGGGCTATCACATGGCGGAGGCGGGTGCCTCGCCCGCGCAGGAGATCGCCTTCACCCTCGCGGACGGTATCGAGTACGTGCGGACGGCGGTCGCGGCCGGTATGGACGTGGACGACTTCGCGCCGCGGCTGTCGTTCTTCTTCGTGGCGCGGACGACGATTTTGGAGGAGGTCGCGAAGTTCCGTGCGGCCCGGCGTGTGTGGGCGCGGGTGATGCGGGAGGAGTTCGGCGCGAAGAACCCCAAGTCGCTGATGCTGCGTTTCCACACGCAGACGGCCGGCGTGCAGCTGACGGCCCAGCAGCCGGAGGTGAACCTGGTCCGGGTCGCGGTCCAGGGTCTGGCGGCGGTGCTCGGCGGTACGCAGTCGTTGCACACCAATTCCTTCGACGAGGCGATCGCGCTGCCCACCGACAAGTCGGCGCGGCTTGCCCTGCGCACGCAGCAGGTGCTGGCCTACGAGAGTGATGTGACGGCGACGGTGGACCCGTTCGCGGGCTCGTACGTGATCGAGCGGATGACCGACGACGTGGAGGCGGCGGCGCTGGATCTGATGCGGAAGGTGGAGGATCTCGGCGGTGCGGTGGCGGCCATCGAGCACGGTTTCCAGAAGAACGAGATCGAGCGCAACGCCTATCGCATCGCTCAGGAGACCGACTCCGGTGAGCGGGTGGTGGTGGGTGTCAACCGTTTCCAGCTCGATGCGGAGGAGCCGTACGAGCCCCTCCGCGTCGACCCCGCCATCGAGGCCCAACAGGCCGAACGACTCTGCAAGTTGCGGGCCTGGCGGGAGCAGACCCAGGTCGACACCGCGCTGGAGCAGCTGAAGAAGGCGGCCGAGGGGGAGGACAACATCCTCTACCCGATGAAGGACGCGCTCAGCGCCCGGGCCACGGTCGGAGAGGTCTGCAACGCCCTGCGCGAGGTGTGGGGCACCTACGTCCCCACCGACGCGCTCTGACGCGCCCCCGAGCGCGCTTCGAGAGAGGAACGGAAGTGAGCCAGCTACGTCTCGTCGTGGCCAAACCCGGGCTGGACGGCCATGACCGGGGTGCCAAGGTCATCGCCCGCGCCCTGCGCGACACGGGAGTCGAAGTCGTCTACACGGGACTGCATCAGACGCCCCGTCAGATCGTCGACACCGCCCTTCAGGAAGACGCCGACGGCATCGGGCTGTCCGTCCTGTCCGGGGCGCACATGACGCTCTTCGCCGAGGTGCTGCGGCTGCTCCGGGAGGAGGACGCGGCGGACATCCCGGTGTTCGGCGGCGGGATCATCCCCGCGGGCGACATCCCCGAACTGCTCGCGCTCGGCGTGGCGGCCGTCTTCACCCCGGGGACACCGACCAAGGAGATCACCGACTGGGTGCACACCCGCCTGGGCCGGGCGACGGTCTGACACCGAACCGCACGCAGACCCTCGCCTCCGACGCGCCCCGGCGACATCCCGCCGAAGTACGCCGGTCTCCCTGGTCCGCTACCCAGAGCGTCTCGCCGCCGGGATCATCCCCCGCTCCGCCGCCATCTGCAGCACGGTGTGGGCGGTCGTCTCCGCCGGTTCGACCGGTCCGGTCGACATCTCGTGCAGCGTGACCTCGCAGCCGAAGCGCATCCGGGCAGGCGCGCCGCCGCCGAGGTGTCTGCGCATCTCCGCCCGCACGCCCGGCAGGACCGGGGCCGGGATGCGGCGGTGCCCCGTCACACCGATGCGGGTGACGGAGGTGAGAGCCGGTGCGGTCACGGCGGAAGAGGTTACGGCCTGCCGGGTCGTCGCTAGTCCGCTCGTCACGTGAGAGCCTCCCACAGCCGTCGGAACCTCCACCGTCGCGCCCTCGGCGGGGAGCACGCAGGGGGCGCACCGGCTCACGCCGGGCCGCGAGGTCTGACGGGGCCTCATGGGGCCCGACGGGCTTTCACGGGGCCAGCGGGTCCAGCGACAGCGGCTCGATGCGGCCCTCCAGCATGTACCCCAGTCCCTGTACGGCACAGACGTCCGGCCGCTCGGCGATGTGCACCGGCATCCCGGTGGCCTGCCGCAGCATCTGGTCCAGCCCCGGCAGCAGCGCGGAGCCGCCGACCATCATGATCCCGCGGTCGGCGAGGTCGGCCACGAGGTCGGGCGGGCAGTTGCGCAGCACCCGGCCGATGCCGTCCAGCACGGCCGTCAGCGGCGTCTCGATCGCGTCCCGTACGGCCGCGGTGTCGACCTGCACCGAGCGGGCGAGACCGGTGGCGACGTCCCGGCCGTGGATCTCGGTGGAGGCGGGCCCCTGCGAGGTCAGGCCGTTGCCGGACAGGGCCAGCTGCAGCGGCCGCACGGACTGGCTGGGCAGCATCAGCTCGTGCTCGTGACGCAGGTGCTGGACGATCGCGTGGTCGACGGCCTCGCCGCCGACCGGGATGCGCTCGGCGGTCACGATCGACCCGAGGGAGAGCACGGCGACCTGGGTGGCGGCGGCTCCGCACACCATGATCATGGTGGCCTCGGGGCGCTCGACGGGAAGTCCGCAGCCCACGGCGGCGGCGATGAGGGTGTCCACGAGCTCCACGCGCCGCGCCCCGAGCCCGACAAGGGTCTCGATCGCGGCGCGCTGGGCCAGCGGGTCGGCGTCGTGCGGGGTGCAGGCGGCGGCCCGCAGCCGGGGCTTGCGGCGCAGGTTCCGGCGGATCTTGTCGCCGAGCAGGTGGCGCAGCATGCGCTGGGCCATCTCGATGTCGACGACGGTGCCACCGGAGACGGGCCGCACGACACGGATGTAGTCGGGGGTGCGGCCCGTCATCTTCTCGGCGAACTCGCCGACCGCGATCAGCGCGCCGGTGCGGGTGTTCACGGCGGCGGCCGACGGCTGGTCGACGACGAGCCCGGACCCCTTCACGTACACCCGCGTCCGCGCCGCGCCCAGGTCGACGGCGAAGTGGCAGCGGCGCAGCTGCTCCAGACTGGCGGTCATGGCAGGTCCTCCCGAGAGCACAGACCGTGGGCCCCACCGGGTGGCGGGGCTTAGTGGCATCGTGCGGGGGACAGGGAGGAGGCG
>NZ_RSAJ01000236.1 GCF_003933965.1 Streptomyces sp. RP5T | reverse complement strand
GCGCGGGGACCGGGTGGGGGTCCGGGTGCCGTCCGGCACCAATGACCTCTACGTGGCGATCCTCGCCGTGCTGGCCGCCGGTGCCGCCTACGTCCCCGTGGACGCCGAGGACCCCGACGAGCGGGCCGAGCTGGTGTTCGGGGAGGCGGAGGTGCGGGCCGTGGTGGGCGCCGGGCACGAGCTGACCGTCCACGGGCGCTCCGGGGTCCCCGCCGCCCGGCCCGGCGTCGAGCACGACGCCTGGATCATCTTCACCTCCGGGTCCACCGGCAAGCCCAAGGGCGTGGCGGTCTCGCACCGCAGCGCCGCCGCCTTCGTGGACGCCGAGGCCGCGCTGTTCCTCACCGAGGACCCCATCGGCCCCGGTGACAGGGTCATGGCGGGGCTGTCGGTCGCCTTCGACGCCTCCTGCGAGGAGATGTGGCTGGCGTGGCGGTACGGGGCCTGTCTGGTGCCGGTGCCGCGTGCGCAGGTCAGGAGCGGGGCCGACCTCGGGCCCTGGCTGGTCGAGCAGGAGATCACGGTCGTCTCGACCGTGCCGACGCTCGCCGCGCTGTGGGAGCCCGAGACCCTCAACGACGTACGCCTGCTGATCTTCGGCGGGGAGGCGTGCCCGCCCGAGCTGGCCCAGCGGCTGGTGACGGAGGGGCGGGAGGTGTGGAACACCTACGGGCCCACCGAGGCGACCGTGGTGGCCTGTGCCTCGCTGATGTCCGGCGAGGAGCCGATCCGGATCGGGCTGCCGCTCGACGGCTGGGAGCTGGCCGTCGTGGACGAGGCCGGGGAGCCCGTGCCGATGGGCGCGAGCGGGCAGCTGGTGATCGGCGGGGTGGGGCTGGCCCGCTACCTGGACGCCGAGAAGGACGCGGAGAAGTACGCGCCCCTGACCTCGCTGGGCTGGGAGCGGGCGTACCGCAGCGGTGACCTCGTGAAGGCGGAGCCCGAGGGGCTCGTGTTCCTCGGGCGGGCCGACGAGCAGATCAAGCTCGGTGGCCGGCGGATCGAGCTCGGTGAGGTGGACGCGGCTCTCCAGGCGCTGCCCGGGGTCGCGGGAGCGGCCGCCGCGGTGCGCACCGCCCGCAGCGGCAACCAGCTCCTCGTCGGGTACGTGGTCACGCAGGACGGCTGGGACCAGGCGGCGGCCGTGGAGAGGTTGCGGGCCGAACTGCCCGCCGCGCTCGTGCCGTTGCTCGCCCCCGTCGACGACCTGCCGACCCGGACCTCCGGCAAGGTGGACCGCGACGCGCTGCCCTGGCCGCTGAAGGGGCTCGAAAGCAGCGGTCCCGCCGAGGAGTTGTACGGCACCGAGGCCTGGCTCGCCGAGCAGTGGGCGGAGGTCCTCGGCATCCCGGTCACCGGTGCCCGCGACGACTTCTTCGCGATCGGCGGCTCCAGCCTGGCCGCCGCCCAGTTGACCACCCGGCTGCGCACCCGCTACCCCAGCGCGGCCGTCCTCGACATCTACCAGCGGCCCACGCTGCGCAAGTTGGCCCGGCATCTGGAGGAGTCCGCGCAGGACGACGGGGCCGCGCGGGTGGTAGCACCGGTGCCGCTGCGCACGCAGGTGATCCAACTCCTGCTCCTGCTGCCGCTGTTCACGCTGATGGGGCTGCGCTGGATGGTGCCGCTGGCGGCCGTCGGCAACCTCCTCCCCTCCTACGGCCGGCTGCCGACCGCCTCCTGGTGGCTGATCGGCGCCGGTGCCCTCGCCCTGTTCAGCCCGCCCGGACGGCTCGCGATCGCCGCGGGCGGGGCCCGGCTGCTGCTGCGCGGTGTGCGGCCCGGCCGCCACCCGCGCGGGGGCAGCGTCCACCTGCGGCTGTGGACGGCCGAGCGGCTCGCCGAGTTCTCCGGGGCGACCTCGCTGACCGGTTCCTGGCTGGAGCGGTACGCGCGGGCGCTCGGCGCCAAGGTCGGTCCGGACGTGGACCTGCACTCGCTGCCGCCGGTCACCGGCATGCTCAAGCTGGGCCGGGGCGCCGCCGTGGAGTCCGAGGTGGACCTGTCCGGTTGGTGGCTGGACGGCGACCGGCTGGAGATCGGCCAGGTCAAGGTGGGTGCGCACGCTGTCGTCGGCACGCGCAGCATGCTCTTCCCGGGCGCTCGGGTCGGCAAGCGGGCCGAGGTGGCGCCGGGTTCGGCGGTCACCGGGCAGATCCCGACGGGTCAGCGCTGGGCGGGCGCGCCCGCGGTCAAGCTCGGCAAGGCCAAGCGCAACTGGCCGAAGGAGCGGCCGGCGCGGGGCACGTACTGGCGGGTGATGTACGGCCTCACCGGTCTCGCGCTGACCCTGCTCCCCGTGCTGGCGGGCGGGGCGGCCTTCCTGGCCGCGCGCCCCTTCCTCGCCGGGGACGCTCCGCTGCGGGGCGCCTTCCTGGCCCTGGCGCCGGCCACGCTCGCCTTCGGGCTGGCGTACGCGCTGCTGCTCCTGGTGTCCGTGCGGCTGCTGAGTCTGGGGCTGCGCGAGGGGACGTATCCGACGCACAGCCGGATCGGGTGGCAGGCGTGGACGGTGACGCAGTTGATGGACCGCTCGCGCGAGACGCTGTTCCCGCTGTACGCCGGGCTGGTCACGCCGGTGTGGCTGCGGCTGCTCGGGATGCGGATCGGGCGGGGCGCCGAGGTGTCGACGGTGCTGGCGCTGCCGAGTCTGACGACGGTCGGTGAGGGCGCGTTCCTGGCTGATGACACGCTGACCGCGCCGTACGAGCTGGGTGGCGGCTGGGTGCGGATAGGGCGTGCGGAGATCGGGCGGCGGGCCTTCCTCGGGAACTCGGGGATGACCGCGCCGGGGCGGACCGTGCCGGACGGCGGGCTCGTCGGGGTGCTGTCGGCGACGCCGAAGAAGGCGAAGAAGGGCACGTCGTATCTGGGGCTGCCGCCGGTGAAGCTGCCGCGCAGCGCTGCCGACAGCGACCAGAGCCGGACGTACGAGCCGTCGGCGGGGCTGCTGTGGGCGCGCGGTCTGGTGGAGCTGTGCCGGATCGTGCCGGTGTTCTGCTCGGCCGGGCTCGCCGTGCTGACGGTCGCCGCGCTGTGCGTGCTGGGGCCGTGGGCCTGGCTGCTCGCCGGGGTGGTGCTGCTCGCGGCCGGTGCGGCGGCGGGGCTGGTGTCGATGGTCGCGAAGTGGCTGCTCGTGGGGCGGCACCGCAGTGGGGAGCACCCGCTGTGGAGCGGCTTCGTGTGGCGCAACGAGCTCGCGGACACCTTCGTCGAGGTGCTGGCGGTGCCGTGGCTCGCGGGTTCCGTGCCCGGTACGCCGATCATGACGGCGTGGCTCAGGGGCCTGGGCGCCAGGATCGGCAAGGGCGTGTGGGTGGAGAGCTACTGGCTGCCGGAGACCGATCTGGTGACGCTGGAGGACGGGGCCACCGTGAACCGCGGCTGTGTCCTGCAGACCCACCTCTTCCACGACCGGATCTTGCGGACGGATACTGTTGTTCTCCGTGAGGGCGCCACGCTGGGCCCTGGCGGGATCGTGCTGCCCGGCAGCACGATCGGGGCCCGGACCACGCTGGGTCCCGCGTCGCTCGTCATGGCCGCGGAGTCCGTCCCGGACGACACCCGCTGGCTCGGCAACCCGATCGAGGCATGGCGGCCCTGAACGCGGGCCACTCGGAGTCGGTGAGCGGTGTACCGGCGGATCCGAGTGGCAGAGCGGCGCAGGGAGCGGAAGCGGCAGTGGCAGTTCAGCAGGCGGCGGGTTCGGACCCGTACTTCCCGGACCACGGTGACGCCCGGTACCGGGTGCACCGCTACGAGCTCGCGCTGGACTACCGCCCCGCCCCGAACCGGCTGGCCGGGAGCGCCCGGATCAACGCCATAGCGGGCCGCTCGCCGCTCGCGGAGTTCATGCTCAACCTCTCCGACTTCAAGGTCGGCCGGGTGCGGGTGGACGGACGGCCGGCGCACTACACGCACCGGGGCGGCAAGCTGCGGGTGAAGCCCGCGAAGGCGGTGCGTCCCGGGGCCGCGTTCACGGTCGAGGTGCACTGGTCGGGCAATCCCAGGCCGGTGCACAGTCCCTGGGGCGGGCTCGGCTGGGAGGAGCTGGAGGACGGGGCGCTGGTGGCCAGCCAGCCGATCGGTGCGCCGTCCTGGTACCCGTGCAACGACCGGCCCGCGGACAAGGCGTCGTACCAGATCTCCGTCACCACGCCGTCGGCCTACGCGGTCGTGGCGGGCGGGCGGCTGCTGACCCGGACGACCAAGGCGTCCACCACGACCTGGGTGTACGAGCAGGCCGCGCCCACCTCCAGCTATCTCGTCGGGCTGTCGATCGGCAAGTACCAGACGGTGCTGCTGGGCGATCCCGGGCCGGGCGGAGTGCCGCAGCACGGGCACATCCCGGCGCATCTACTGCCGCAGTTCTCCCGGGACTTCGGGCGGCAGCCGCAGATGATGGAGCTGTTCCAGGAGCTGTTCGGGCCCTATCCCTTCGACGAGTACGCGGTCCTCGTCACGGAGGAGGAGCTCGATGTGCCCGTGGAGGCACAGGGGTTGTCGCTGTTCGGCGCCAACCACGTGGACGGGGCCCGGGGTTCGGAGCGGCTGGTGGCGCACGAGCTGGCGCACCAGTGGTTCGGCAACAGCGTGTCCATCGCGGACTGGCGGCACATCTGGCTGAACGAGGGGTTCGCCAAGTACGCCGAGTGGTTGTGGTCGGAGCGCTCGGGGGGCCGTACCGCTCAGCAACTGGCCGCCGCCGCGCACCGGTTGCTGTCCTCGCTCCCCCAGGACCTGCGGCTGGCCGACCCGGGCCGCAAGTCGATGTTCGACGACCGGCTCTACGAGCGCGGCGGGCTGAGCGTGCACGCGATCCGCTGTGCGATGGGCGACGAGGCGTTCTTCCGGATGCTGCGCGGCTGGGCCGGTCTGCACCGGGGCGGGGCCGTGACCACCTCGACGCTCGCGGCCCATGTCAACCGGTTCGCGGAGGAGCCGCTGAACGGGCTGTTCGACGCGTGGGTGCACGGGACGGCCCTGCCGCCGCTGCCGACACTGGGTCCGGCGCGGCCGGCCCACCCGCCGACCAACACCGGGCAGGTGCAGCCGTGACCCGGCGTGCCGCGCGGCAGCGGCCCGGCTGCCCCTGCGGTCTCGGGCAGACGTACGACGACTGCTGCGGCCGCTTCCTCCCCCAGTCTCGAACAGACTCGACCGGGGGGACCCCCACGGGCGAGTCGGCGGCGCCCACCGCCGAGGCGCTCATGCGGTCGCGCTACAGCGCCTTCGTGAGGCTGGAGCGGGACTATCTGCTGCGCACCTGGCACCCGCGGACCCGTCCCGGCGCGCTGGACCTCGACGCGGGCATGCGCTGGACGGGGCTGGAGGTCCTGGGGACGACCGGCGGTTCGGCCTTCCACGACTCCGGCACGGTGACGTTCCGCGCCTCGTTCAAGGGCGGCTCGCTGCACGAGCGCAGCCGGTTCGAGCGGGTCGACGGGGCCTGGGTGTACGTCGACGGGGAGTTCCTGGACTGAGCCACCCGGCGGGTGAACTACGGGGCGAGGATGTCGAGTTCCTGAAGGGCGCCCTCGGCGATCTCGCGGGTCAGTTCCTCCGCGTGGCCCGCGTCGCCCGCGCGGATCGCCTCGGCGAGCCGGACGTGGAGGGTGACGGCGGCCGGGTCGGGGTCCTCGAACATGACCTCGTGGCGGGTACGGCCGGTGAGGACCTCGGCGACGACGTCCCCGAGGCGGGCGAACATCTCGTTGCCGGAGGCGTTGAGGATCACCCGGTGGAAGGCGATGTCGTGGAAGAGGTAGCCCTCCAGCCGGTGGCCCTTGGAGTGGGCGACCATGCCGAGCGCGCACTCGGTGAGTTCGGCGCACTGCTCGGCGGTGGCGTGCTTGGCGGCCAGGCCCGCCGCGACCGGCTCGATCGCCGAGCGCAGCACGGTCAGTGAGCGCAGCTGCTGCGGACGGTCGGCGCCGGCCAGCCGCCAGCGGATGACCTGGGGGTCGTAGACGTTCCACTCGGCCTTCGGGCGGACCGTCACGCCCACGCGGCGGCGGGACTCGACCAGGTGCATCGACTCCAGGACCCGGACCGCCTCGCGCATCACGGAGCGTGAGACGTCGAAACGCTGGGCGAGCTCGTCGGTGCGCAGGACACTGCCCGGCGGATACTCGCCCGCGGTGATCGCGGGGCCGAGCGCGTCCAGAACGCGTCCGTGCAACCCCCGGCCCAATGTGCTCATGCACTCAGCGTACGGGGTGCGTCACTCGAAGAAAAAGTCAGACTTATTCGTCACAGGGTCTTGATTAGTCCTACCTAATCGGTTTCAGTAGCTCGACATCGAAGGTGTCGACGAAGACAGCAGACAGTGAGGCAGCGATGAGTACCCCGAAGGTCGTCGTGGTCATGGGCGTCGCGGGCACCGGCAAGACCACCATCGGTCCCCTGCTCGCGGCCCGGCTCGGCGTCCCCTACGCCGAGGGGGACGACTTCCACCCGCCCGCCAACATCGCCAAGATGTCGGCCGGCACCCCGCTCACCGACGACGACCGGTGGCCGTGGCTGGACGCCATCGGCTCCTGGGCGCACGGACGGGCGGGACTCGGCGGAGTGGTCAGCTGCTCGGCGCTGAAGCGGTCGTACCGCGACCGGCTGCGGGCCGAGGCGCCCGGGGTCGTCTTCGTGCACCTGGCGGGCGACCGCTCCCTCATCGAGGACCGGATGTCGCACCGGCAGGGGCACTTCATGCCCACCGCACTGCTGGACTCCCAGTTCGCCACGCTCCAGCCCCTCCAGGAGGACGAGGCCGGGGTCGTGGTGGACGTCTCCGGCAGCCCGGAGGACATCACCGGGCGGGCCGCGAAGGCGCTCGCCGAACTCCCGTAACACCCCCCTTTTCCGAAGAACGTCCCCGTACCTGCAAGGGAATCCCCCGTGACCAGACTCAGCGTCGAGATGCTGGCAGCGGACGCACCCGAGCCGATCACCTCGGCCGGTCACGCTCAGCTGGGCATCGCCGTCCTGGCGGGCATCGCCGTCATCGTTCTGCTGATCACCAAGTTCAAGCTCCATGCCTTCCTGTCGCTGACCCTGGGCACGCTCGTGCTCGGCGCGGTCGCCGGAGCGCCGCTCGACAAGGCCATCACCAGCTTCACCACCGGGCTCGGCACCACCGTCGCCGGCGTCGGCGTACTGATCGCCCTCGGCGCGATCCTCGGCAAGATGCTCGCCGACTCGGGCGGGGCCGACCAGATCGTCGACACGATCCTCGCGAAGGCGGGCGGCCGTTCGATGCCGTGGGCGATGGTCCTGATCGCCTCCGTCATCGGTCTGCCGCTGTTCTTCGAGGTCGGCGTCGTGCTGCTGATCCCGGTCGTGCTGATGGTCGCCAAGCGCGGCAACTACTCCCTGATGCGCATCGGCATCCCGGCCCTCGCGGGCCTGTCCGTGATGCACGGCCTGGTCCCGCCGCACCCCGGCCCGCTGGTGGCGATCGACGCGGTGCAGGCCAACCTCGGGGTGACCCTCGCCCTCGGCGTGCTGGTCGCCATCCCGACGGTGATCGTCGCCGGTCCGCTGTTCTCGAAGGTCGCCGCCCGCTGGGTGGACGTGCCGGCCCCCGACCGCATGGTCCCGCAGCGTGTCTCGGAGGACCTGGAGAAGCGGCCCGCCTTCGGCCCGACGCTCGCCACGATCCTGCTGCCGGTCGTCCTCATGCTCTCCAAGGCACTGGTCGACATCGTGATCGACGACCCCGAGCACTCCGTGCAGCGCGTCTTCGACGTCGTCGGCTCCCCGCTGATCGCCCTGCTGGCCTCGGTCCTCGTGGGCATCTTCACGCTGCTGCGCCCGGCCGGGTTCGGCAAGGACCGCCTCACTCCGCTCGTCGAGAAGGGCCTCGCCCCCATCGCCGGCATCCTGCTCATCGTCGGCGCGGGCGGCGGCTTCAAGCAGACGCTGATCGACTCCGGTGTGGGCCAGATGGTCCTGGACATATCCGAGGACTGGTCGATACCTGCGCTGCTGCTGGCCTGGCTGATCGCCGTGGCGATCCGCCTCGCGACCGGCTCGGCGACGGTGGCCACGGTCTCCGCGGCCGGTCTGGTGGCGCCGCTCGCCGCCGACATGTCGACCACCCACGCGGCCCTGCTCGTCCTCGCCATCGGCGCGGGCTCCCTCTTCTTCAGCCATGTGAACGACGCCGGGTTCTGGCTGGTCAAGGAGTACTTCGGCCTGAGCGTCGGCCAGACCGTCAAGACCTGGTCGATCATGGAGACGATCATCTCGGTGGTCGCGGGCGGCCTGGTGCTGCTGCTGTCGTTGGTCATCTAGGCGTACGGCCACGAGGGCACCCGAGCGGGCGAGGCACGGTTCTCCGGCCTCGCCCGTTGCCGTTGCCGGGGGCTCCGGCACCGCGATGCCCTAGAGTCCCCGCATGCGGCGAAGAACGGGACTGGTGCTGGCCGGGGCCGCGGTCCTGGTGTGGGGCGAGTGGCTGAACCGGCGCTGGTCCCGAGGGCTCGTGGGCGACAGCGGGGGCACGACCTCGGCCGTGGTGGTGCTGGGCTACCGCAATCCCGGGGACACGGCGAACCTGATCAACCGATGGCGGGTCCGTGCCGGAATCCGCTCCCTCGGCACCGACGACGCGCACGGGGCCCGTCTGATCCTCAGCGGCGGTACGACCGGCAGCGGCGCGACGGAGGCCAGCCTGATGGCCGACCACGCCAGGTCGGTGCTCGGCTTCGAGGGCCCGGTGTTCCTGGAGGAGCGGTCCACGACGACGTGGGAGAACATCACGAACGTGATCCCGCTGGTCGAGGACGTGGACCGCATCAAGATCGTCTCGCAGCCGGCGCACGCGCTCAAGGCTCGCGCCTACCTGCGACGGCAGCGCCCGGACCTCGCGGAGCGGCTGGTGCGCGCGGACGACTACCGCCCCGGCGAGTGGATCGCCGTCAAACCGCTGCTGGCGCTGTACGGACTGTGGGCCCTGCGTGGCCTGCGCGCCGACGAACGCAGGTCCGGGTCGTAGTCGTAGCAGTCGCAGTAGTCGTAAGCAGCGGCCGTCGCGTGCGGGCGCGCTACGGCCGCCACAGCGGGTGCTCCCGCTCCGCCCACTCCCGGCTCACCGACCCGGTCCGCAGCCCCCGCCGGGCCTCCGGGTCGCCGAGGGCCATGCCGATGTGGCCGCCGAGGACGATGCCGATCGTCAGGGCCAGCCAGTCGTGGACGAAGGTCGCGCTGGTGCGCCACTGGATGGGGGTGAGGTGGGTGAACCACATCAGCAGGCCGGTGCCGAGCATGACCAGGCTCGCGCCGGCGATCCAGGCGGCGTAGACCTTCTGTCCCGCGTTGAACTTGCCCGCGGGGCGCGCGGCCCGGCGTTTGTCGCGGTGCAGGGCGGCGCGCAGCCAGACCCGGTCGTGCGGGCCGAAGCGGTTGAGGAAGCCCAGGTCGGTGCGGAAGGCGCGGGAGGCCAGGCCCAGGAGCACCGGGAGCGGCAGTGCGAGGCCCGCCCATTCGTGGACGCGGACCACCAGCTCGCGGCGGCCGACGAGTTCGGCGAACTGGGGGACGTACAGACAGGCGGCCGTCACCACGCAGACGCCCATCAGGGCGGCGGTCGCGCGGTGGACCCACTTCTGGGTGCGGCCGAAACGCCGGACGCGGGTCGGCGAGGGCGCGTCAACTCGTAGGCTCATCGTCCCGCCCGTTCGATCGGCCGACCCAGGCGTCCACGTCGTAGCCCCGGTCCTCCCAGTAGCCCGGCTCCACGTCCTCGGTGACGGTGATGCCCGACAGCCACTTGGCGGACTTGTAGAAGTACATCGGCGCCACGTAGAGGCGGACCGGGCCGCCGTGGGAGTGGCCGATCTCCTTGTCCTGCATGCGCAGGGCGACCAGCACGTCCGGGCGGCGGGCCTGGTCGAGGGTGAGGCTCTCGGAGTAGGCCCCGTCGAAGCAGGTGAAGCGGACGGCGCCCGCCTTCGCCTTCACCCCGGCGGCGTCCAGCAGCGCGGAGAGCCGTACGCCTTCGAACGGCGTGTCCGGGACCCGCCAGCCCGTCACGCACTGCACGTCCTTGACCAGCCGGGTCTGCGGCAGCGCCCGCAGGTCGGCAAGGGTGTAGGTGCGGGGACGCGAGACCAGGCCGTCGATCTTGAGCTGGTAGTTCCCGGCGTTCCTGTGCGGCACCGACGAGGTCACGGAGTAGTAGCGGAAGCCGCCGCCGTTGGGCAGCAGGCCGGTCAGACCCGTGGGGTCCTTGTCGGCGGCGCTGCCGAGGAAGGCCTCCAGGCCGCGTTGCAGGGTGGGCGCGGTGACCACGCCGAGCGCGCCCAGGCCGAGGGTGCCGAGGAAGACCCGGCGGCCGATCGGGGCGCCCTGTCCTTCCTCGGGTTGTCCGGTGTTCACCTGTCCATTCGAACACCCGCGACCCCGGCGGGACCAGGAATCGCGGGTGCTCGTCAGACTTCCGTAACCACTTCTCACGCCGTTCTCAGCGGGTCAGGACGCTTCCTCGGCGGCCTTCTCCAGCTGGAACGCCTCGTTGCCGAGCCCGATCCGGGCGTGCGCCTCGGGCCTGCGGGCCCGCAGCAGCAGGCCCTGTGCCAGGCCCACCAGCACGGCCAGGCCGATGATGCCGGGCAGCACCCAGCTGAGCGCGGAGCCCGGGCCCGCGCCGACCAGGACGTCGAAGTCCTTCACCGTGTAGACGGCGATCACCAGCAGGGCGATCCCGGCGAGGGCCGAGGTGACCAGCCGCCAGGCCTGGGGGCCGGCCGCCCCGCGCCGGACGAAGAAGACGACCACGGACGCGGAGGCCGTCGCCATCAGCACGATCACCCCGAGGGAGCCGATGTTGCCGAACCAGGTGAACAGGTGCAGGACCGGCACGGTCGGGTCGCCGGTGGGCTTGTCGTCGGCGAGCGCGAAGACGGCCACGACCACCACGGACACGGCGGTCTGGAGCAGCGAGCCGGTGCCGGGCGCGCCGCTCGTGCTGTTGGTGCGGCCGAAGGCGGCGGGCAGCAGGCCCTCGCGGCCCATGGCGAAGGCGTAGCGGGCGACGACGTTGTGGAAGCTGAGCATGGCCGCGAACATGCCGGTCACGAACAGCACGTGCAGGACGTCGGTGAAGGTGCCGCCGAGGCGGGACTCGGTGAGGCCGAAGAGCAGTCCGGCGCTCTGCTTCTGGGACTCGGCGACGACCGCGGAGGGGCCGGTGGCGACGGTGAGGGCCCAGCTGCTGAGCGCGAAGAACACGGCGACGCCGGCGACGGCCAGGAACATCACGCGCGGCACCAGGATGTGCGGGCGGCTGGTCTCCTCGGCGTACACGGGTGCCTGCTCGAAGCCGAGGAAGGCGGCGATGCAGAAGCACAGGGCGGTGCCGACGCCGGCGCCGCTGAGGGTGTCCGGGTTGAAGGCGTGCAGGGACAGGCCCTGGGCGGCCGGGTCGGCGACGGCGGCGATGTCGAAGATGACGACCAGGGCGACCTCGACGATCAGCAGGACGCCGAGCACGCGCGCGTTGACGTCGATCTTCAGCCAGCCCAGCGCGCCGACGACCAGGGCGGCCACCAGCGCGGGTATCCACCAGGCCACCGACAGGTCGGCGTAGGTGGCGAACAGTCCGGAGACCTCGAAGCCGAAGATGCCGTAGATGCCGACCTGGAGGGCGTTGTAGGCGACCAGGGCGACGAGGGCCGCGGCGGCGCCGGCGGTGCCGCCCAGGCCGCGGGAGATGTAGGCGTAGAAGGCGCCCGCGTTGTGGACGTGCCGGCTCATCTCGGCGTAGCCGACGCTGAACAGGACGAGGACGACGCCGAGGACGACGAAGAGGAGGGGCTGGCCGACGATCCCCATCACCGCGAATGTGGTGGGCATGACACCCGCGACGACCATGAGGGGCGCGGTCGCCGCGAGGACGGAGAGCAGCAGGCCCCCGGTGCCGAGGCGGCCGGCCCGCAGCGCGCGGTCCTGCCCCTTGAACGTACTGATGCCTGGTCTGCTCTTGCTGGAACTCTCGGTGGCCATGGGGACCGTCCTTCTGGGGTTCGGGGGTGTCACACCGTGCCGAGCGCGTGGTCTCGGGCGGCACGGAAGGCGGAGTACGGCTCGCGGTCCGGATAGGACCAGGGAGCCTGGGTGGGGCGTTCGCCGATGCGGTGGAAGAGGGCGGCGGCCTCGGCGCCGCGGCCCTCGCAGACCTTCGCGTGGGCGAGGAAGTTGAGGTCGACCAGGCGGCGGGGGTGACCCTCGTGCTCCCATTCCAGCCACCAGTCGAAGGCCGCCTTCATCACCTGGCGGGCCCGGCGTCCGGTCCAGTGGCCGGAGGCGGCGGGGTCGAGCGGCTCGTGTCCGGCGGCGGCCAGGGCGCGGTAGCGCTCGGCGTGCGCGATGACCGGCAGGATCGCGAGCGGGGAGTCGGCGGGGGCCTGCTCGGCGGCCCAGTTGGCGAAGTCGTAGACCTCGTGCAGCGGGTCGGGGCCCGTCTCGGCGCGGCGCTCGGCGAGCCGGGCGACCATCAGAT
>NZ_RSAJ01000235.1 GCF_003933965.1 Streptomyces sp. RP5T | reverse complement strand
GCACAAGGCTGCTGATCGCGGCCGTCATCGGGCGGAGGATCCTTCTTCGGGGGGTGCGTACGGCCGCGATCAGCAGCCTTGTGCCATCCTCCGGTACCTGCAAGTCATGTGCAGTAAAGCCCGTGACAGGTCTTGGCCACGACTGGGGAAAGTGCCCCGTCAGGGCGCCGCGCCCGTCCCGGTGACGACGGTCGCGCTCACAGCGCCTTGCGGCGGACGAGGAGGGCGAGCACCAGCAGGCCCGGGAGCAGGGGCAGCCACAGGGTCAGCAGCCGGTAGCCGAGCACCGCGGAGGCGGCGGCCGCCCCGGGCGCTCCCCCGGCGGTGAGCGCGAAGGCCAGTGCCGCGTCGAGGGAGCCCAGTCCGCCCGGGGTGGGCAGCAGGGCGGCCGCGCTGCTCGCGGCGAGGTAGAGGAGGGCCACCAGGGGCGGGCCCAGCGGCAGCGCCACGGCCCGGGTGACGGCGACCAGCACCAGCGCGTGCAGGACGGCGAAGCCCAGCGAACCGCCCCACAGGGCCGCCGCCCGGCGCGGTCGCGCGTGCACGTCCCGCAGGTCGGTCAGCACGAGGGCCACGGCCCGACGGCACCGCGGCCACAGCGCGGTGCCCAGCAGCAGGGCCAGTGCGGCGGCGGCCACGGCGGCGGCCGGCCAGACGGCCGACAGGCGCGGGAGGCCGAGAACACCGGGGCAGGCCGTCGCGAGGACGGCGATGAGGGCGGCCCGCGTCAGCCCGCCCGACGTGGCCTTCACCGCGAGCGCGGTCGCCGCGCGGCCCGCCGGCAGCCCGCAGCGCATGAGGAAGCGGAGGCTGACCGCACCCGCGCCGAGCCCGGCGGGCAGCAGCTGGCCGGCGGCCGAGGCGGCGAACTGCGCGGCCACCAGGCGTCCCGGCGGCAGCGGCCGCACCACCGCGCCCTGCTGGGCGAGCGCCGAGCAGCCCCAGGTCGCGGCGGCGGCCGCGGCGGCCACGAGCAGCCAGCCCTGGTCGGCGACGGCGAGCCTGAGCGCACCGGTCTCCAGCACCGGCCAGTGGTGCCGGGCCAGGGAGACAGCGACGGCCAGGAGGACGAGCGTGAGGGCGAGTTGCCCGCAGACGCGTCCTCGGCCGGCCGCGACGGCGATCCGCCCGGACGTCATGCCGGCCCGTGCCGGGTCACGGCCGGTGCGACATGGAGGTCCATCCCGGCGGCGGGCAGGGTGTGCCAGTCGCGGGCGTAGGCGGGTGGCGCGGCGCCGGGCCGGGTGAGGACGGCGACGGGCATACGGCGGGACGCTCCGACGATCCCGGCATCGGTGCTGTTGGTGTTGGGGCCGCGTGCCGCGGCGGAGGCGCACCCGGCGTAGTACGCGACGGGGACCGACAGATGGCCGGTGAGCAGACAGGGCGGGCGCACCCCGAGACGGTTCAGCTCGGCCGCGGTGCGGGCCCAGTCGCGGTGATGGCCGGTGGCGCGGTCCACCGTGCGCTGCAGCACGGCGTACTGGACCGCCAGATGGCCCGCGAGGCCGATCGCCAGCAGCACCGCCGCGACCGGCCGCCACCGCCCGGCCGGGGTCGTCGCGAGGTGGAACAGCGCGTCGGCGACCGGGATCGCGAGCAGGGCGTAGGCGGGCAGCAGGAAGCGCGGGGCCGCGTAGCCGATCAGGAAGAGGTAGGGGACGGCGGCCGTCGTGGCACAGGCCAGCGGGACGAGGGTGGACCGGGGACGCCGGGCCCGGACCGCGATCACCAGTGCGACGGCGGCCAGCAGCGGCAGGACGGCCCACCAGGCCATGACGGCGGGGTCCGGCAGCGGACCGGTGCAGGGCCGGCACAGGGTCCGGCCGCTCAGGCTGCGCAGTTGGTTGTCCACGGCGAACTGCGGGCCGAGTCCGCCCTGGATGCGGGAGCCCTCGTGGAGGCGCTCGGCGAGACCGCCGTAGTGGAGGTACGCCTCGATCACCCACTGCGCGCCGCCTGCCACGAGTCCGGCCACGAGGGCGAGGACGAGGCGCGGGCGGCGGCGGACGACGGCGGCGACGAGCAGGGGGAGGGCGACCCACACGGCGTCGGTGGGCCGCATCCACGCCATGAGCGCGACACCCGCCACGACGCCCCACAGGGCCCTCGGGCTCTCGCGGGCCCGTAAGAAGCAGCCGACCGCGCCCAGGCCGCCGACGGCCACCCAGTAGTTGGGCATGGCCTGGGGACCGTAGAACACGGTGATCCACAGGGAGGCGAACAGGGCGCCGCCGACGGCGAGGACGCGGGCCGGGAACAGACCGCGCCAGGCGCGCAGGGCCAGGTAGAGGCCGAGACCGGACAGCACGGCGAGGTAGACGCGCAGGAGTTCCGTCGAGGTCGACCAGCTCGCGACCGGCGCCACCAGCAGGGAGACGCCGCGGGCGCGCGGGGCGCTGAAGAAGGCGGCCGGGGCCTGGGCGCCGACCTGGCTGACGTACACGGTCTCGTCCCAGCCGAGGCCCATGCCGGGCCGGACCAGGACGAGCTGGACCAGGGTGAAGGCGGCCGCGACCGCCGCCGCAGGCCATCGGTCCCGGGCACGTGGGGAAGCGCCGGAGGCAACCGGCGGTGTTCTCCGGTTGCCTCCGAGCAGCAGGGCACGGTCGCCGTGGGCCATCGTCCACCCCTCACCCCGTACGCCGCGGGGACTTGGTCCAATCCTCAAGGGCAGGGCCAACCTAACCCGGGGCCGGAGGGGGTGCAGGGCGGTGTTCGGCCAAGCGGTGACGGTCCGGATCGCCCGTCCGGGTCAGCGGGCGTGCGGGGCGCGGTGCCGGGGCTGGTCCGGCGCCGGGCGGTCACGCGGTGCCGGGACGGGGCGGACGACGGGCCCGTCGCCGTTCACGGTGAGCGTGGTGTCGTGGTGGCGGATCGTCAGGGGCGAGCCCGACATCAGGGTGTACGTCGCCTTGTCCGGGCCGATCTCCACCCGCAGGCAGCGGCCGAGGAGCTGGAGGTTGAAGGCGAGACGGCTGAACCGCTCGGGCAGCCGGGGTGCGAAGCGCAGGGAGTCGCCGTCGCGCCGCAGTCCGCCGAACCCCGCGACCAGGGCCGTCCAGGTGCCCGCGAGGGAGGCGATGTGGAGTCCGTCGCGGGTGTTGTTCTCCAGGTCGACGAGGTCCATGAGCGCCGCCTCGGCCGTGTATGCGTAGGCGAGGGACAGGTGTCCCGTGCGGGCGGCGACGACCGCCTGGACGCAGGCCGACAGGGACGAGTCCCGTACGGTCAGGGGCTCGTAGTAGGCGAAGTTGCGGGCGATCTGCTCCTCGTCGTGGAACTCCTCGAACCAGCCGCTGCACAGGTACATCGCCAGCACCAGGTCCGCCTGCTTGACGACCTGCTTGCGGTAGATGTCGAAGTAGGGGAAGTGCAGCATCAGCGGGTACTGGTCGGCGCGGGTGCTGTCGAAGTCCCAGCGCTGGTAGCGGGTGAAGCCGGCGTGCTGCTCGTGCACCCCGAGTTCGTCGTTGTACGGGATGTGGACGGCCTCGGCGGCGTCCCGCCAGGCGGCGCTCTCCTCCTCGTCGACGCCGAACTCGGCGGCCCGCTCCGGATGGCGGCCGCAGGCGTCGGCGGCCGCGAGGAGGTTCGCGCGGGCCATGAGGTTGGTGTAGGTGTTGTCGTCGGCGACCGCGCTGTACTCGTCGGGCCCGGTGACGCCGTCGATGTGGAAGACGCCGTGGTGGTCGTGGTGGCCCAGCGAGCGCCACAACCGGGCGGTCTCCACGAGGAGTTCGACGCCGGTGTCGCGTTCGAAGTCCGTGTCCCCGGTGGCCTCGGTGTAGCGCACGACGGCGTCCGCGACGGCGGCGTTGACGTGGAAGGCGGCGGTACCGGCGGGCCAGTACGCCGAGCCCTCCGAGCCCTCGATGGTCCGCCAGGGGAACGCGGCACCGCTCAGGCCGAGTTGCACGGCACGTTCGCGGGCGGCGGGCAGGGTCTTCTGCCGCCAGCGCAGGGCCTCGGCCACGGCACGCGGCTCGGTGTAGGTGAGCAGGGGCAGCACGAACGTCTCGGTGTCCCAGAAGGCGTGCCCGTCGTAACCGGAGCCGGTCAGTCCCTTGGCCGGAATGGCCCGCTGCTCGGCGCGGGCGCCCGCCTGGAGGACGTGGAAGAGGGCGAAGCGGACCGCCTGCTGGATCTCCTCGTCGCCGTCGACCTCGACGTCGGCGCGCGCCCAGAAGTCGTCCAGGTAGGACCGCTGTTCGTCCAGGAGGCCGTCCCAGCCGCTGTGGGCCGCGGCCGCCAGGGCCGCGTCGACCTGGTCGCTCATCGCGGGCCGGGAGCGGGTCCCGGACCAGCCGTGGGCGACCAGCTTCTCCACCCGCAGCCGCTGTCCGGGCTCCAGGACGGAGGTGACGGTCAGCCGGGCCAGGTCCACCGTCTCCTCGCTGCCCGTGGTGGTGCGTTCGGGCCCTTCGATCACGTGGTCGGCGGCCACGGCGACCCGCAGTCCGCTGTGCCGGGTGCGGTGCACGAGCCGCAGCCGGGTGCCGTCGGCGAAGCCCTCCTCGTGCTCCAGCGGCGACTTGAGGGTCTTGGAGGCGCGCGGGTCGCCGTTCGGTCCGGGCAGGCTCTCGTTGGTGACCAGCTCGGACTGGATGACCACACGGGTGCGGCTGTCGACGGGTTCCACCTCGTAGGCCACGGCGGCGACCGCCCGCTGGGTGAGCGAGACCAGCCGGGTCGAGCGCACCCGTATCCGCGAGCCGGCCGGTGAGATCCACTCGCAGGTCCGCTCCAGGACACCCCGGCGCAGGTCCAGGCAGCGTTCGTGGGCCACGAGAGTGCCGTAGCGCAGGTCGAAGGGCTCGTCGTCGACGAGGAGCCGCACGATCTTGCCGTTGGTGACGTCGATGACGGTCTGGCCGGACTCGGGGTAGCCGTAGCCGGCCTCGGCGTACGGCAGGGGGTGCAGTTCGTGGACGCCGTTGAGGTAGGAGCCGGGCAGGCCGTGCGGTTCGCCCTCGTCGAGGTTGCCGCGCCAGCCGACATGGCCGTTGGACAGGGCGAACACGGACTCGCTCTGGGCGAGGACGTCGAGTTTCAGGTCGGTCTCGCGGACCGCCCAGGGCTCGACGGTGTAGGAGCGCTGGGTGATCACGCCTCCCCTCCCAGCTCGGCGAGGCCCTTCACGACGACGTCCGCGCCGTGCTCGTACAGGGCCTCGGCCTGTCCGACACGGTCGAGGCCGACGACGTATCCGAAGCCTCCCGCGCGGCCCGCGTCCATGCCGGCCAGGGCGTCCTCGAAGACGGCGGACCGGGACGCGTCCAGGCCCAGGTCGTGGGCGGCGGCGAGGAAGGTGTCGGGGTGCGGCTTGCCGGGCAGCTCGCGCTCCGCCGCGACCACGCCGTCGATGCGTACGTCGAAGAGGTCCTCCGCGTCGATCGCCCGCAGGACGTCACGGCAGTTGGCGCTGGAGGAGACGATCGCGGTGCGCAGACCCCGGTCGCGGGCCGCGCGGATGTAGGTCAGGGTGTCGTCGTAGGCCTCGACGCCGTCCGTGCGGATCTTCTCCAGGAGGAGGGCGTTCTTGCGGTTGCCGAGGCCGTGGACCGTCTCCGCGTCCGGGGGGTCCTCCGGCTTCCCGTCCGGCAGTTCGATGCCGCGGGAGGCGAGGAAGGTGCGTACACCGTCGGCCCGCGGCAGACCGTCGACGTACGCGTCGTAGTCATGGTCGTCGAAAGGCCGGAAGTGTTCGCCCTCGCGTTCGCGCAGGAACGCGTCGAACATCTCCTTCCAGGCGGCCGCGTGCACGACGGCCGTCCTGGTGACGACCCCGTCGAGGTCGAAAAGGCAGGCCTTGATTTCTGCGGGTAGACCGAGCTCCGTCATAAAGGACACGGTGCCCAGTGTTTCGCTTCGTCAACAGGTTGATTCAGTCGTGCGGGAAGGAATGGTGCTCGTGGGCCACCAGCCAGCGTTCGTGTTCCTTGCGCAGACCGAAGGTGAGCCTGAGCCGGAAGTCGGGGTGTGCGGCCAGTTCCTCCGGGGTGGCGCAGCGCACCAGGGCGTGGGCGTAGGCGACGTCCGTGCCCGCGGTGACGTGGAGGGACTCGATGTCGAAGCGGGCGCCCTGGGCCTGCCAGGCGAAGAGCGGCGGCCAGGTGGCCCGGTAGGCGGCCAGGCCACGGATGCCCTGGTGGGGTGAGGCCACGTCGAACATCACGATGTCCGGGGCGTGGTCCGCGCTCACGCCCGCGAGGTCGCCGCGGTGGACGGCGGCGGCCCACTCGGTGATCAGGGCACGGATCTGCGCCTCGTCGGATGCGTCGGAGTCGTGGTGCACGGCGTGCCCTCCTTTCTCCCCCTTCCGCATCCAGGGTGCCTGGCCGACCTGGACTCTCCGAATGACACACTCGGCGTGTGCCGCTGACCTTCGACGACCTTGTGACCCGCGCGCGTTCCCTCGCCGAGCCCGGAAGGCGGGCCGTGCTCGGCATCGCCGGCTCCCCCGGCACGGGCAAGACGACCCTCGCCGAGCATTTGGTGCGGGCGCTGAACGGCCCGGGTGAGCCCTGGGTGGCGCACGTCCCCATGGACGGCTTCCACCTCGCCGACGTGGAGCTGGAGCGGCTCGGGCTGCGCGACCGCAAGGGGGCGCCCGAGACCTTCGACGCCGCCGGGTACGCGGCCCTGCTGCGCCGGCTGCGCGAGGAGACGGACGGGGACGTGGTGTACGCGCCCGGCTTCGAGCGGGTCCTGGAGCAGCCGGTCGCCGGGGCGATCCCGGTCCCGCCGACGGCCCGTCTGGTCGTGACCGAGGGGAACTACCTGCTGCTCGGCAGCGGCGCGTGGGCGCGGGTGAGGACACAGCTGGACGAGGTGTGGTTCTGCGAACTCGACGAGGAGGAGCGGCTGCGCCGACTGGTCGCCCGGCACGAGGAGTTCGGCAAGACCCACGACGAGGCGGTGGCGTGGGTGACGCGCTCGGACCAGCGCAACGCCGAGACGGTGGCGGCGACCCGGGAGCGGGCCGACCTCGTGGTGCCGGTGTCGGCGCTGCCGCGCATCGGCACCCACACCTGAGAGCCGGCCCGTTCCCGGGGCCTCAACGGGCGGCCAGCGTCAGTTCCGGCTCGCCGTGTTCATCGCCCGCCGGCTCGCCGACGCGGGCGGTGAACGCTTCGGTGTGCACCACGAGGTCCGCGCCCACGCGCTCGAAGGCCGCGGTGAAGGTGGCCCCGGGGCCGTAGCGCACGGCGAAGGCGTGCAGCCCGTCCGGTGCGTCCGGGACCGGGTCGGCCTCCAGGGCGGTGGAGCTGACCAGGTGGCGCCAGCCCTCGTCGGGGTTGCCGTAGCCGCGGGGGTCGGCGGCCAGCGCGAACGCGGCCTGCTCCTGGGTGTCCTGCGAGCGGGCGTCGAAGTGGTCGGCACCCTGCGCCCCGGGATGCGTGAGCCGCAGGGCGCCCACCGAGCTCACCTCGCCCTCGGCCGTCCGGCGCACCCGGTCGCCGTCGTCCTCGGCGTACGGCAGCCCGGCCAGCAGGCAGGGCGTGCCGGGCAGGCGCTCCACGGTGACCGTGGTCCACAGGGTGGTGCCGTCGGTGACGTACAGGGACTGCAGGTGGCGCAGGACGTGGTCGCGGCCGACGACCGGCTTGGTGACGAGCTTGGCCACGAGGCCGTCGGCGCGCACGTCGCGCACCCGGACCTCGCCCATGGGACGGCACAGCAGGAAGCCGTCGACGACCGGGCCGAAGCCGTGCTGGCGGTTCACGGCCGCGGGGAGGTAGTAGGTGCCCGCGGCCTCGACCAGGGCCGGGGTCATCCGGGAGTCGAAGGCCACCGAGACCGTGCCGGCCCGCAGTTGGTGGCGGGCGGTCACCGTGGACGGCTCCCGGTGCCAGCGCGTGGTGTCCTGGATCTGCCAGACCAGCATCCAGGCGAAGTGGCCGTCCACCCCGCCGTCCTCCTTGACCGCGTGCCGGGCCCAGCGGCTGTCGCCCCGGTAGCGGCCGAGGTCCGTGCCGACGCGGGCACCGAAGTAGCGCAGCCCCAGGACCGATTCGAAGGCGGAGTGCTGCTCGCTGTAGCGCGGGCCGCCGTTGTCGAAGCCGCCATTGGTCAGCCGGGCGTCGATGTAGCGGGCCAGGGTGTCGCCGTCCTCGGCGAACATCTCCTCGCCGCTGATCCGGTGGGCCTGCGCGAGGAAGGACAGGGAGATCGGGCCGTAGTTGTTGTCGTAGGCGCCGCCGTGCTCGGGCGGCAGGGCCGCGCCGCGGTCGGTGACCCGGTGGGCGCGGATCTCCTCCCGGTACAGCCGCAGGGCCCGCGCGCGCACCGACTCCGCCTCGGGGCCCGGCAGATGGGCCGCCAGCATCAGGCCGCCGACCACACAGCCGATCGCCTGGTTGCCGGCCTCCTGGGGGTTGAAGAAGGTCGCCTCGGTCAGCCAGCGCCAGTATCCGCGGGCCACGTCGAGGAGTTCGGCGCGCTGTCCGTCGTCGACCAGACCGCCGGCGGTGTCGAGGACGTTGACCGCCTGGAGCAGGGCCCACACCGTGCTCGGCCAGTCGCCGATGGGGTGGGCGCCCGCCTCCAGGGTGTAACGGGCGTAGGGCAGACCGGAGTTGCGCACCCTCAGGTTCGGGTAGCCCGGGTTGTCGTCGGTGTACACCCGCTCGCGCAGATGGAAGCCGAGACTGCGGGCGACCGCCTCCGGCAGCCTCGGGTCCTTGCTCCGCTGCCAGGCGAACGCGAGGAGGGAGGTGATGCCGAGCGAGGTGTCGCCGATGTCGTCGTCGCAGTCGGGGTGTTCGAGGTTGCCCTCGGGCGTGATCCGCTCCAGGGCCTGCTCGACGACGTCGGCGAGGACCGCGTCGTAGGCCTCGGGGCTGTCCGGCAGGTCGTGCAACGGGCCGAGCTGGCGCGGGAGATGCACGGGAGAGGACGTGGGGTGCACGGGGATCAGCCCTTCATGCCTGGGGTGGCCATGGCGTGGTTCGTCGGGGTCACTCGGCGGGTGCGGTCCGGTGGGCGCGCAGTGCGACGGTCAGAGTCTGCGGGCCCTGGCCGCCGATGTAGACGCGGTTTCCGGTCGTCGCGTCGGTGCCGCCCGCCACGGTGTAGTCCTGGCCCGGGTCGTAGCGCAGCACCTCGGTCCGGTCCGGCCCTGCGAGGGGTTCGCCCGCCTCGACGGCGACCTCGACGCGGACCTCGTCGTCGCCGGCGCGGTAGGTCAGGGGCTCGGTCGTCATGCACCAGCGTCCGTCGCCGAGCGGTACGGCGCCCTGCGGCTCGCCGCCCGGCCGGAAGGTCAGTTCCAGGGACCACGGCACCGGTGGGCCGCTGATGTCGATCCGCAGGTCGGCCCCGTCGTCCCGCAGGTCGACCTCGACCCGCGTGGTGTGGGAGACCTCGTCCTGGGGGCGGTCGGGGAAGGCCATCGACGCGGAGAAACGGCCCTCGTCCACCAGACGGTAGGCGCCGTCCTCGCGCCGGTGCTCCTTCGGGAGCGGCTGGTAGTAGGCGCTGGTGAGGCGCTGGGTGAGCCGGTACCGGTGGTCGGCGAGCCGTTCCATCTCGGCGGCGCGGAACGGGCCCAGGTCGAAGAAGCCGCGGGAGAGCCGGACCGCGTCGAGGACGGCGTCCCCGGCGAACAGGCGCAGGAAGGTGGGGTTGCAGGCCAGGCCCGAGCGGATGCGCCGGTGCTCGGGGACGTCGGAGCCGCCGTACACCACGGTGTGCGCGGTGGCCGAGGCGTGGGCGGCGAGGCGTGCGGTGGAAAGGTACCGGTCGCGCGGGAGCTGCTCCGGGTCCGGAGCCGGCAGGGCGCGGGCCAGATCCGGGGTGAGGAGGGTCTGGGCGAGCAGGTCGGGATCGTGGATGCCGTCGGCGGCCGCCAGGCGGGCGGCGCGGGCGAAGTCGCCCCGGCCGGTGCGGATCGCGAGCAGTCGGTAGTGCGGCAGGTAGGGCCACAGCGCGAACGACTGCCTCTGGTCCTGGCGGCGCGAGTGGACGGTCTCCACCGTGCCGTCCGGCCTGATCAGGTCCAGGGTCGCGGTGAGGTTGCGTTCGACGGCGTCCACCAGGTCGGGACGCCCGAGCACCTCGGCCAGGAGCAGCAGCGCCGGGTTGGTCACGATGGACGCGTAGACGGCGCTGCGTTCCGAGTACAGGCCCTCCGCGTCGATGTCGACGCCCTCGGCGAGCCACTCCTCGGCGCGGGCGAGCAGCCGGTCGTCGGGGAACGACCGGTGCAGCCGGGCCAGCGCCGCGGAGAGCTCCCAGCGGTGGTTGGGGGTGTGCACCCCACCGGTCAGGAGGCTTTCGCCGGCGGCGCCGGCGATCTCGGCGAGCGCCGCCGTGACGTCGGCCAGTTCGGGCCCCGCGCCCGCGGCGAGGACGTGTGCGTCGCACACGTCGTTGACGGTGAACGCGGAGTCCGGCGGCGACTGCACGTTGTCGCCGCCCGCGAAGAGACCGGAGGGCGTCTGCACGGACCGCAGGGCACGCAGGTGGGTCAGCGCGGCCGCGACGGCCCGCTCGCTGCCGTGCAGGGCCGACTCCGGCGAGCGGTACGCCGCGACCAGGGTCTTCACCCGCCGGGCCAGGGCGCGGTGCGGCTCGATGAACTCCGCCGAGGGGTCGGCCGACCCGTCGGCGGCGAGCGCTGCCGCGCGGACGAACTCGTGGTCGAGCGGGCTGGGCAAGGTCAGTCCTTCAGTCCGGCGTTGATGTCGGCGCCCATGACGTAGCGCTGGAAGACCAGGAAGATCGCGATCAGCGGGATCATGGAGATGACCGAGGCGCCGAGCAGGACCGACCAGTTGATGTTCTGCGCGCCGACGATGCTCTGGATGCCGATCTGCACGGTGAACTTGTTGGGGTCGTTGAGCATCAGCAGCGGCCAGATGTAGTCGTTCCAGCGCCACTGGAAGGACAGGATGGCCAGGGTCAGCATGATGGGCCGGGACAGCGGCACCATGATCCGCAGGAAGATCGACAGTTCACGGGCGCCGTCGATGCGCGCGGCCTCCACGAGTTCGTCGGGGACCGTCAGGAAGAACTGGCGGAACATGAAGCATCCGGTCGCGGTGAGCACGGCCGGGAGGATGATGCCGGCGAAGGAGTTGTAGAGGCCGAGGTTGCGGACCACCAGGAACTCGGGGGCGAGCATGACCTCGCCGGGCAGCATCGTGGTGGCCAGGATGCAGATGAAGAACGCCTTGAGCCATTTGTTGTCGTACTTGGCCAGCGCGTACCCGGTGCAGCAGCTGACGCCCACGGTGAGGATCGTCGTGATCACGCACACGAGGGCCGTGTTGATGAAGTACTGGGAGAAGTTGGCGCTGTCCCACGCGGCCCTGAATCCCGACAGGGTGGGGTTGTGCGGGACCAGCGTCAGCGGATAGGAGAACAGGTCGCTGGCCGGCTTGAAGGAGCTGAGGACGAACCACAGCACCGGAAACCCGTACAGACATGCCATGATCCACAGCAGTGTCGTCGCGGACACCGCCTGCCGCAGCCCACCGGTGGCCGTCTTGCGGGGCCGCTTCTTGGTGACGCTCCGACCGGTGCCGACGTCGGCCGGGCGCGGGATGTCTGTGGTTGTCATCGGTTCTCCACCCGCCGGTTGACGATCAGCTGGACGATCGCGACGGCCATCAGGATGAGCATGAGCACGAACGACGCGGCACTCGCGTAGCCGATCTGCCCCCGTTTGAAGCCTGTCTCGTAGATGTACTGGACGAGCAGGTTGTTCGAGGTGCCGGGTCCGCCGTTGTTGAGGGCGACGAACACCGGGTACTCCTTCATCGAGTTGATCGTGTTGAGCAGGATCACGATGAACGAGGTGGGCGCGATGCTCGGCAGGGTGATGCTGAAGAACTGGCGCCAGGGGCCGGCGCCGTCGAGCGAGGCGGCCTCGTAGTACGACACCGGCACGTTCTTGATCGCCGCGATGAACAGCAGCATCGTGAAACCGGTCCAGGCCCAGGCCGCCGCCATCACGACCACGAGCAGGGAGAGGTCCGCGTTCGACTGCCACGGAACGGCGTCACCGCCGAACTTCTCGATGACGTAGTTCACCAGGCCGAAGTTCTCACCGAACATCCAGCGCCACAGGACACCCACGACGATGGGCGACAGCAGCCACGGGATGAAGAAGACGACGCGGGCGACGGACCCGCCCTTGGCGTGCTTGCTCACCACGAGGTTGGCGGCGAGCAGGGAGACCACGAAGTTCAGCGGGACGAACAGGACGGTGTACAGCAGCGTCCGGGTCAGCGCGTCGTAGAACGTGGAGTCCCCGAACAGGTTCTGGTAGTTGTCCAGCCCGACCCACTGGAAGACCCCCACGCCCGTGTAGTTCGTGAAGGAGTAGACGAGCCCGATCACCGCCGGCCAGACGAAGAACAGCGCGAAGAGCACGACGTTGGCCGCGATGAGGACGAGCGGCGCAAGGGTGTACTTACTGCGTCTCCTGGGCGGGCTCACGGACACGTCCGCGGCGCGTTTTGTCATCTTCCTGACTCCGTGCTGTGGAAGGGGTTGCGGTGGGCTCAGGCCATGAGCCCGGCAT
>NZ_RSAJ01000234.1 GCF_003933965.1 Streptomyces sp. RP5T | reverse complement strand
TACTTGGGCTTTCGCCCGGTGCGGCGAAGGGGGTCCCCCCGTCCGAGCCCTGCGCAGCAGGTTCGAGGATGGGGGCGCGTGCATGGCGTCGCGAGGCAGGCGGGACTTTCGCAACACGCCCTAGAGGGGGCGCGGGGCGGTGCCGTGCGCGGGGGCGTGCGGCACCGTCACGGAGGTCGCGACCAGGCCGTCGCGGACCGTCCAGCGGCCGTCCAGGACCCCGCGCCGCTCTCCGCCCACCAGCGGGCCGGGGACGAGGAGTTCGGCGCGCAGAGTGCCGCTGGAGGGCTGCCCGGGGTCGACGCGGATGTCGATGTCGGCCTCGGAGAAGTCCAGCCACTTGCCGGTGAGGGGGAACCACGCCTTGTAGACGGACTCCTTGGCGCTGAACAGCAGCCGGTCCCAGTGGACCGCGGGGTGGGCCTTCGTGAGTTCCCGCAGCCTGACTCGCTCCCGCGGCAGCGAGACGCTCTCCAGCACGCCCTCCGGGAGCGGTCCGTGGGGTTCGGCGTCGATCCCGAGGGAGGCGAGGTCGGCGGCGCGGACCAGGGCGGCGGCGCAGTAGCCGTCGCAGTGGGTCATGCTTCCGGTCAGCCCGGCCGGCCACCGCGGGGCGCCCCGTTCCCCGGGCAGCACCGGCTGCGGCGGCACGCCGAGCTTCTCCATGGCCCGGCGGGCGCAGGCCCGCACGACGGTGAACTCACGGCGGCGCTTGGCGACGGCCGGCGCGACGAGCGCGGCCTCCTCGGGGTACAGCGTGGCGTTCTCCGGCTCGTCGTGTCCGTGCACCTCCACGGCCACCACCGAGTCCGGCAGGAGCTCCTCGATCACGGCGCGCCGACCTCCCCGGGCAGGATCCGGCGCAGCCGTCCCGGCGGCTCCGGCCGCTTGCGCCACTCCCGCGGATAGCCCACCGAGACCTCCTCGAAACGGACTCCCTCGTGCCAGGTGGTCCGGGGGATGTGCAGATGGCCGTAGACCATGGTCCGCACGCGGAACCTGCGGTGCCAGTCGGCGGTCAGGGTGGTGCCGCACCACATCGCGAACTCGGGGTACCACAGGACGTCCGTCGGGTGGCGGTCCAGCGGGTAGTGGTTGACCAGCACGGTGGGCAGGTCCTCGGGGAGGCCGGCGAGCCTGCGCTCGGTCAGGGCGACCCGGGCCCGGCACCAGTCCTCGCGGGACGGGTACGGGTCGGGGTGCAGCAGGAACTCGTCGTTGCAGACGATTCCGGTGCCGTGCGCGTACTCCAGGCCCTGCTCCTTGGTGGCGCAGCCGGCGGGCAGGAAGGAGTAGTCGTACAGCAGGAACAGCGGGGCGACGGCGACGGGGCCGCCGGGTCCCTCCCAGACCGGGTAGGGGTCCTCGGGGGTCAGCACGCCGAGCTGCCGGCACATCTCGACGAGGTGCTCGTAGCGCGCGACCCCGCGCAGGGTGACGGTGTCCTTGGGGTGCGTCCACAGTTCGTGGTTGCCGGGGGCCCAGAGCACCTGGCGGAAGCGGCCGGCGAGGGTCTTGAGGGCCCAGTGCACGTCCTCGACGGTCTCGGCGACGTCACCGGCCACCAGGAGCCAGTCGTCGTCGGTCCCGGGACGCATCCGCTCGACGAGGGAGCGGTTCTCGGGGTATCCGATGTGCAGGTCGCTCACGGCCAGAAGCTGTGCCGCGCCACCGGCCGTCGACGTCACTTCCGCCCCCTCCGAGCACCCGAGTGGGACCACGAGAACACATTTGTTTTCCCGGTACAAGAGTGGTCCGGGGCGGCGGCCCTTCATGATCGGAAAATCCGTAACACGGGTGTTGCACGCGTGGCCCCTTGAAAGCCGTATGATCGCCCCAACACCACCGCAGAAACTTCCCTTCGCAAGGGGCGGTTTGGTGTCCCTCCAATCACCCTGCCCGGGCACGGGCCCGCTTCGCCCTGCCCGAAAACCCCGAAAGGCGGCCTGAATGCACTCTCGCGTACGCGTCTGGCTCAACCGCACGTACGCGGAGAACGTGTTCTTCATGGATCAGTTGCGGCGAAATCCCAGCGACAGAGCCGTCGAGATCCATGCGACGCACGGTGACGCCGACTCGCCCGTGCTGGCCGCCGCCGACACCGCCGAGCTGGAGCCGGAGGGGCTGTCGCCCGCCGGTTACGTCGAGTTCGCGCTCGACCAGTGCCGCAAGCGGGGCATCGACGTGTTCGTGCCCCGGCTGCACCAGGCGGCGATCGTCGCCCACCGCGCCGAGTTCGCGGCGGCGGGTACGGCGCTGCTCGCGCCGCCGCCGGAGGCCGTCGCCGTCTTCCACGACAAGGTGATCGCCTACGAGGCGGTCCAGGCGGTCGGCGTGCCGGTGCCGCCGTGGTGGCGGGTGCGGACCGCGGACGAACTGGTCACGGCCGTGGAGGCCCTGGAGGCCGACGGTCACAAGGCCTGCTTCAAGCCCGCCTCCGGCGCGGGCGGGGTGGGCTTCCGGATCATCACGCGTGCCCCCTTCTCGCTCGCGCAGCTCAACGGCTTCCCCAGCCCGTACGTGTCGCTCGACACGGTCGCCGAGGCGCTCGCGCAGTCCGACGAGCAGGTGGACTGGCTGGTCATGCCGCGTCTGGAGCAGCCGGAGGTGTCCGTGGACACGCTCACCGGGCCCGACAACCGGGTACGGCTGGCGATCGGCCGCACGAAGAACGGCCGTCGTCGCGGGTTCACGCAGCACGAGCAGTGGCTGGAGCCGGCGCGGCTGATCGCCGAGGGGTTCGGGCTGCACTACCTGTCCAACATCCAGTTCCGGATGTTCGGTGACCGGCCCGTGCTGATGGACGTCAACACCCGCCCGGCGGGCGGGCTGCACCAGCTCTCGCTCTGCGGGGTCAACGTGCCGTGGGCGGCCGTGCAGCTGGCGCTGGGCGAGGACCCCGGGGTGATCGAGCCGCCGTTCCTCGGCCAGGACTACACGGTGGTGTCGGGGCCGAGGCCGCTTCGCCCGGTGTCGGTGCCGCACCAGCGGGTCGAGGAGGTCGAGCCGCTGCTGCCGTCCGTGCCCGCGCCTTCGCCCTCGGTGGAGGCGGCCCAGGCACTGCCGCTCTAGCCACAACCGGTATGGACCAATCTCGCCGTTCTCCTTGACAGCCGGATTGGTCCATACCAACTTGGGTTGCGCACCCCCAGCACACCTCTGCACTCCCGAACACCCCCATTTCTTCAGGGAGATCGCGTGCGCAACCCACTCAGACGTTCCCGAGTCCTCGCCCTCCTCGGCTCCGCCGCCCTCGCGCTCGCCGGAGCCATCGCCCTTCCCCAGACCGCTCAGGCCGCCGACGTCCTGGCGAACCCCGGCTTCGAGTCGGGGAGCCTGTCACCCTGGACCTGCACCGGCAACCTTGGTTCGGTCGTCTCCTCGCCCGTCCACGGGGGCTCCAAGTCCCTTCAGGGCGCGGTGAGTTCGAGCGACAACGCGCAGTGCAGCCAGACCGTCGCCGTCCAGCCGAACACCACCTACAGCCTCAGCGGCTGGGTGCGCGGGTCCTATGTGTACCTCGGCGTGAACGGCGGCGCCTCCACCTGGACGACCTCCCCGTCGGCGTACAGCCAGCTGTCCGTCTCCTTCACCACCGGTGCCGCGCAGACCAGCGCCACCGTCTACGTGCACGGCTGGTACGCCCAGGGCAGCTACTACGCCGACGACATCAGCCTCGACGGGCCCGGCGGAGGCGGGGGCTCCGACACCCAGGCGCCGAGCGCCCCGACCGGGCTGACCTCCACGGGCAGGACGTCGTCGAGCGTGTCGCTGAAGTGGAACGCCTCGACGGACGACGTGGGCGTCACGGCCTACGACATCTACAGCGGCTCCACCAGCGTCCTCAGCGTCTCCGGTACGTCCGCCACCGTCAGCGGGCTCTCGCCCAGCACCTCGTACACCTTCACCGTGCGGGCGCGTGACGCGGCCGGCAACCGCTCCGGGGCGTCCAACTCCGTGAGCGTGACGACCGACGCGGGCGGCGGGGGCGGCACCGGCTTCAAGCAGGCCGCGCCGTACCTGTACGAGGGCTGGGGCGATCCGCCGAGCCCGAGCACGGTGATGAGCGCGACCGGGATCAAGTGGTTCACGATGGCCTTCATGCTGGACTCCGGCGGCTGCAACCCCGCCTGGGACAGCACCCGGCCGCTGACCGGCGGCGTCGACCAGACTGCCATCAACCAGATCCGCGCCGCCGGCGGTGACATCGTGCCGTCGTTCGGCGGCTGGCAGGGCAGCAAGCTCGGCGCCAACTGCTCCTCGGCGAGCGCGCTCGCGGCCGCCCTCCAGAAGGTGATCGACGCCTACTCGCTCAAGGCGATCGACATGGACATCGAGAACACCGACGAGTTCGAGAACGAGGCCGTGCAGGCGAGGATCCTGACCGCGCTGAAGACGGTGAAGGCCAACAACCCCGGTCTGAAGACCATCGTCACCTTCGGTACCTCGACCACCGGGCCGACCTACTACGGCAACCGGCTCATCGAGCAGGCGCAGTCGATCGGCGCGAACATCGACGTGTTCACCATCATGCCGTTCGACTTCGGCGGCGGCTCCGACATGTACGGCAACACCGTGAACGCCACCGAGGGGCTGAAGGCCAAGCTGAAGTCCACCTTCGGCTGGGACGACGCCACCGCGTACGCGCACATCGGCATCTCCGGCATGAACGGGCTCTCCGACCAGCAGGAGAACACGACCCCGACGATCTGGACCCAGATCCGGGACTGGGCGAACTCCCGTCACCTCGCCCGGCTCGCGTTCTGGTCGGTCAACCGCGACCGGCCGTGCCCGGGCGGCGGAGTCGTCAGCAACTGCTCCGGCATCAGCCAGAGCAACTGGCAGTTCACCTCGATCACGGCCGGTTTCACCGGCTGAGCGAGCGGTGCCCGCCGACCGAGGGGCCGGCGGGCACCATCCCGGGTCAGGACCGGCCCGACCCGCGGTACAGCTCCAGCTCCCCGTCCAGCTCGACCGCGAGGACCGTGGCGTACGGGTCGAGGTCGGACCCGGCGGGCGGGTCGATCCACACGGTGCCCACGGCGTCGTGGAGTCCGCCCGTCTTCCGGTGGCCGAGCCCGGTACCGGTGCCGAGGACGGTGACCCGACGGACCGGGGTGACCAGCCCGCGCAGCCCGATCTCGGCGCGCGGGGCGTCGAAGAGGACCAGGTAGAGGGTCCGGCCGTCCGCGGAGAGCGTGCTGGGACCGTAGTGGTGCCCGGCGGGCAGCCCGCGCACCGTCCCGTACACGGCCTCGGCGTGCTTGCGGATCCACTCCCCCAGCCCCTCCAGCCGCTCGGCCTGCGGCTCGGGGATGGTGCCGTCCTCCCGCGGGCCGACGTCGAGCAGCAGATTGCCGCCCCCGCCGATGGTCTCGGTGAAGTAGCGGATCAGCTGGGCGAGCGACTTGTGGTTGTGGTCATGGTGCTGGTAGCCCCACGAGTCGTTGACCGTCAGGCACAACTCCCAGGGCCCGGCGGGCGGTTCGATGGGAGCGCCCTGTTCGGGGGTGGCGTAGTCGCCCTCGGAGAGCATGCGCGCGTTGAAGACGACGTCCGGCACGTACGACCGCACGAGCGCGGCGAGTTCGGGGATCCGCCACTGCTCCTCGCTGCGTTCCCACTCGCCGTCGAACCACAGCAGGTCGGGCCGGTAACGGGAGGCCAGCTCCCGGACCTGGCCGTCCCGGTAGGCGATGTACCGCTCCCAGGCCGCCAGGTCCTCGTCCTCGGCGGCGGCCTCGGAGTAGCGGTTGTCCTCCAGCTCCGGCGGGCGGCCCGGCTTGCGCGTGGAGGCGTAGTCGGGGTGGTTCCAGTCGGAGTGCGAGTAGTAGAGGCCGACCTTGAGGCCCTTCTCCCGCAGTGCCTCGGCGTAGGGACCGACGTAGTCCCTGCCGAGGCCGAGGTCACCGAACTCCGTGTCCCACAGCGCCACACCGTCGTGGTGACGGCTCGTCAGCACCGCGTACCTCGCGCCCGCCCGGGCGAACAGGTCCGCCCAGGCACGCGGGTCGTACCGGGCGCCGGTGAAGCGCTCCAGCTGGGACATGTACTGCTCGTGCGAAACCGTGCCGTCGTAGAACGACCAGGACTCCGGGACGCCGTCCACGGCGTAGATGCCCCAGTGCACGAAGATCCCCAACTTGGCGTCGGTGAACCAGGGTTGCACGGCCATACGTCAGCCCCTTCGCAGGCGGAGCGTCAGCACCTGGAAGGGACGCAGCGCGACCGGCACGCCCCCCTCCTCCACGGCGGCGTCCTCCAGCGGGCGCTCCAGCAGGTCGGTGACCTGGGCGCCGGCCAGCGGGAAGCCGGTACGCAGGACGCCCTGGGCGCGGCCGCCGCCGGACTCGTAGAGCCGGACCACGACGTCGCCGGAGTTGTCGTCGGCGAGCTTGACCGCCTCGACGGTCACGCCCCGGCCGTCGACCGAGACGACCGGTTCGGGGGCCCCGGCCGCGTCCGCCACCCGGAGCGGGAGGTTGAGGGAGTAGCCCTCGGCGACCGTGTCCTCGATGCTCGCGCCGGGCAGCAGCGAGTAGGTGAAGCGGTGCCTGCCCTGGTCGGCCTCCGGGTCCGGGATGCGCGGGGCGCGGACCAGGCTGAGCCGGACCGTGGTGGTCGTACCGCCGTCCTCACGGACCGTGCGGGAGACGTCGTGGCCGTAGGTGGAGTCGTTGAGGACCGCGACGCCGTAGCCGGGTTCGCCGACGTGCACCCAGCGGTGGCCCGAGACCTCGAAGCGGGCCGCCTCCCAGCTGGTGTTGGTGTGGGTGGGCCGCTGGACGTGGCCGAACTGGATCTCCGCGGAGGAGTGCGCGGCCCGGACGTCGACCGGGAAGGCGGCCTTGAGGATCTTCTCGGCCTCGTGCCAGTCGATGTCGGTCTCGAAGTCGATGCGGGGGTTGTCGGCGCGCAGGGTGATGGTCTGGGTGATCGTCGAGCCCTTGCCGAAGGCGCGGGTCACACGGATCGCGCCGAGCAGCGGGTCGTCCGAGACGAGCTCGACCGTCGTGGGCTCCAGGAGGTCCGTGTAGCGGTTGTTGTAGTGCTTGTCGATGTCCCAGGCGTCCCAGTAGTTCGGGAGGTCGGTGTGCAGGCGGAGCAGGTTGCCCTTGTCGCCGAGGACTTCGCGCCCGGCCCGCAGGTCGTACACGGACGACAGCGTGCCGTCCTCGGCCACCTCCACGCGCACCAGGCCGTTGTCGAGGACCCGGTCCCCGGCCCGCACGGAGCGGGTGGGCTCCGCGCCCGTCAGCGGCGCGCTGCCGTTCGCGGGCACCCGGACGTAGGCCGTCGCGCCGTCGCCGGTGCGGACGACCTCGGCACGGTCGAACGGGCTGGTGTTGAAGACCCGGGTGTCACCGGCGCCCAGCGCGGCCACCGCCTCGGCGGTCAGCGCCTCCAGCTCCTCGGCGACCCGGGCGTACTCGGCCTCGGCCTCGCGGTGCACCCAGGCGATCGAGGAGCCGGGCAGGATGTCGTGGAACTGGTGGAGCAGGACCGTCTTCCACAGCCGGTCCAGCTTCTCGTACGGGTAGGCGTAGCCCGGCGCGTGCAGCGCGGCCGTGGTCGCCCACAGCTCGGCCTCGCGCAGCTTGTGCTCGGAGCGGCGGTTGCCCTGCTTGGTGCGGGCCTGCGAGGTGTAGGTGGCGCGGTGCAGCTCCAGGTACAGCTCGCCGACCCAGACGGGGGCGTCCGGGTACTCGGCGCGGGCCTGGGCGAAGAAGTCGTCGGGGTGCTCGATGACGACCTTCGGGGAGCCCTCCAGGTTCGCCAGGCGCCGGGCCCGCTCCATGATCTCGCGGGTGGGGCCGCCACCGCCGTCGCCCCAGCCGAAGGGGGCGAGGGAGCGCTGCCCGCCGCCCTTCTCCGAGTAGTTGCGGACCGCGCGGTCCATCTCCTCGCCGCTGAAGCGGGCGTTGTAGGTGTCGACGGGCGGGAAGTGGGTGAAGATGCGCGTGCCGTCGATGCCCTCCCACCAGAAGGTGTGGTGGGGGAACTTGTTGGTCTGGTTCCAGGAGATCTTCTGGGTGAGGAACCAGTCGTTGCCGGCCAGCTTGGCGAGCTGCGGGTAGGCGGCGGTGTAGCCGAAGGAGTCCGGCAGCCAGACGCCCTTGGTCTCGACGCCGAAGTGCTCGATGAAGAACTGCTTGCCGTGGATGAGCTGTCGGGCGATGGCCTCGCCGCCGGGCAGGTTGCCGTCGGCCTCGACCCACATGCCGCCGACCGGGGCCCACTGGCCCTTCTTCACCGACTCCTGGATGCGGGCCCACACGTGCGGGTAGTTGTCGCGCACCCACTCGTACTGCTGGGCCTGGGAGCAGGCGAAGACGAAGTCGTCGTACTCGTCGGCGAGCGCGGTGACGTTGGAGAAGGTGCGGGACGTCTTGCGCTTGGTCTCGCGGATGGGCCACAGCCACGCGGAGTCGATGTGCGCGTGGCCGACCCCGGAGATGGTGTGGGCGCTCGCGTGCGCGGGCTTGGCCAGCACGGGCGCGAGCACCTCGCGGACGGCGGCCGCGCTGCCGGCGACGTCGTCCAGGTCGAGGGCGTCCATGGCCCGGTCCAGGGCGTGCAGGATCTCGTGGCGGCGGGGCTCGTGCTCGGGGAGGTGGACCATGAGCTCGCGCAGCACCTGGAGGTCCAGGTCGAGGTGGAAGACCTCCTCGTCGAGGATCGCGAGGTCGGCGCGCTGGAAGGTGTAGAGGGGCGCGGAGCCGGCCGTGAGCTTGTCGCCCATCGGCGTGACCCTGGAGAAGTTGTCCTTGAGGATGTCCGGGTTGGAGGCGGCCTCGACCAGGTAGTCGATCCGCTCGCCGCCGGTCGCCGGGTTGGCGACGGGGACGTACTGGTTGAGGGGGTTGACGGCCTTCAGGGGGCGGCCGTCGGGCAGGTGGACCAGGGCCTCGGCCTGGTTGCCGGGCCAGTCGCCGATGAAACCGAGGTCGATGACGGCCTCGACGCGCCGTCCGGCCCACTCGGCGGGCACCTGGCCGCGCATCCGGAACCAGGTGGTGCCCCAGGGCGGGCCCCACGGGGTGTCCATCGCGAAGGGGGTGTAGCGGGCGGCCGCGGCCTCCTCGAAGGAGACCGGCTCGCCCGGCGCCTGCCAGGCCTCGACCTCGAAGGGGACGGTGGCCGCGTGGATCGCGGGCTTGATGCGCTGGTCGTGGGCGCGCTGGACGCGCTCCTCGATGCGGCGGCGTTCGTCGTGCATGAAAGGTCTCCAGGGAGGGAGAGGGCTAGCTGGTACGGCCGGGAAGCGAGGGGAAAGCGCTTTCCAACAACAGACGCTACTTAAGGTACGCGAGCCCCGGGTGGACCGAGGTGTAGCCCTCGACCAGCTTGCGGGCGACATTGACGGAGTCGACCAGCGGGTGCAGCGCGAAGGCCTTCACGGCGGTCGCGCGCGAGGCGGACTCGGCGGCGGCCAGCACCTCCCGCTCGACCGCCTTGACCGAGCACACCAGGCCGGTGGCGTGGTCCGGGAGCGGGGCGACCGAGACCGGGTGGGCGCCGTTGGCATCGACCAGGCAGGGCACCTCGATGACGGCGTCCCGGTCGAGCACGGAGAGCGTGCCCTGGTTGCGGACGTTGAGGATCAGGGTCGTGCGCTCGTCGCGCGCGATGGCCCGCATCAGGGCGAGGGCGACCTTCTCGTAGCCGCCGGAGAGGTCGTCGGCGTCGCGCTCGCCGGCGCCGGCCGTCTCCCGGTTCTCGGACATGTAGGTGGCCTCGCGCTCGGCGCGCGTGCGGTCCCAGACGTCCAGCGCCTTGACGCCGGGGGCGCCGACCTCGTCGTAGAACCGCGCCTGCTGGTCGGCGAGGAAGGCGCCGCGGGTCTTCTCGGCCTGCTGGTAGGCGCGGACGGCCTCGCGGTTGAAGTAGTAGTAGTGCAGGTACTCGTTGGGGATCGCGCCAAGCGACCGGAGCCAGTCGACGCCGAAGAGCTTGCCCTCCTCGAAGGAGCCGAGCAGATCGGGGTCGGCGAGCAGCCGGGGCAGCTCGTCGCGGCCGGCGATCTTCAGGCCGCGGACCCAGCCCAGGTGGTTGAGGCCGACGTAGTCGATCCAGGCCTCGCCCGGGTCGGCGCCGAGCACGCGCGCGATGCGGCGGCCGAGGCCGACCGGGGAGTCGCAGATGCCGATGACGCGGTCACCGAGGTGGCGGGACATGGCCTCGGTGACCAGGCCCGCGGGGTTGGTGAAGTTGATGACCCAGGCGTCGGGGGCGAGGCGGGCCACCCGCCGGGCGATGTCGACGGCCACGGGGACCGTGCGCAGGCCGTAGGCGATGCCGCCCGCGCCGACCGTCTCCTGACCGAGGACGCCTTCCGCGAGGGCCACCCGCTCGTCGTCGGCACGGCCCTCCAGGCCGCCGACGCGGATCGCCGAGAACACGAAGTCGGTGCCGCGCAGGGCCTCGTCCAGGTCGGTCGTGGCACTCACCCGGGGGGCGTCCTCGACGCGGGCCGCCTGCTCGGCGAGGACCCGGGTCACCGCGGACAGCCGGCCGGCGTCCAGGTCGTGCAGCACGACCTCGGTGACCCTGCCCTCGCCGCGGTCGCCCAGGAGGGCGCCGTACACGAGCGGCACGCGGAACCCGCCGCCGCCCAGAATCGTCAGCTTCACTCTTGCACCTTTCCTGTCTCGACCACCTCGACGCCCGCCTCCTCCAGGGAGGAGCGGGTCGCCGGGTCGGCCGGGGCGTTCGTGACCACCACGTCCAGCTCCTCGGGACCGCAGACCCTGGCCATGCCCGTCCCCGGGAACTTGGCGGTGTCGGCGAGCAGGACGACCCGGTCGCTGGCCTTGATCATGGCTCGCTTGACGGGCACCTCGACAACCGTCGTGTCCATCACCTGCCCACCCGGGCGCACTCCACTGGTGCCGAGGAAGAGCCAGTCGGCGTGGAGCTGGCGCAGGTTGTCCTCGGTGAGGAAGCCGACCAGCGAGCGGTACTCGCGGCGGAGCATGCCGCCGAGCAGCACCAGTTCGATGCCCTCGTCGTCGGCGAGCTCCTCGTAGACCACCAGATTGCTGGTGATCACCGTGAGGCGGCGGCCGTGCAGGTGCCGGGCGAGCCGGAAGGCGGTGGTGCCGATGTCCAGCAGCACCGTCTGTCCGTCGGCGACCATGGCGGCGGCGCGCTCGGCTATGGCGTCCTTCTCGGCCACGCGCACCTCGGCGACCTCGGCGAAGGGCTGGTCGCCCTCCTCCACGACGGCGCCGCCGTGCACCCGGGTGAGCAGCCCGTCCTCCTCGAGTTTGACCAGGTCGCGCCTGATCGTGGCAGGGCTCACAGCCAGCTGCTCGGAGAGATCGGTCACGGACGCGGGGCCGCCGGAGCGCAGGGCCCGCAGGATGAGTTGGTGTCGTCGTTCTGCCAGCACGGCGTGAACACTACTCGTCATCTTCAATCAAATCCATGCTCAGTTCTGCTCGGGTATTGACCAATCTCGCGGAGCAGCGCACGATTCCCGTCATCGAAATTGACGAGTTTTGACGAGAGGCTCATCGCGTGGACGACGACAGGCCCGACGTGCTCCTGACCGGGCTGCTCTTCTACGACCTCGTCCTCACCGGGCTCGGGAAGCCGCCGACGCCCGGCGAGGAGATCTGGACGGCCGGCATGGGCTGCGGCCCCGGCGGCATCGCCAACCTGGCGGTCGCCGCGTCCCGTTTCGGCCTCAGGACCGCCCTGGCCACGGTCTTCGGCGACGACTTCTACGGCGCCTACTGCCATGAGGTCCTCGCAGGTCAGGAAGGCGTCGACCTCTCGCTCTCGCGGATCGCGGACGGCTGGCACACCCCCGTCACCGTCGCCCTCGCCACCGGCACCGACCGCGCCCTGGTCACCCACGGCCAGGAGCCGCCGTACTCCCAGGACGTGCTCATGGGCGACCCGCCCGAGGCGCGCACGGCCCTCGTCCACCTGGAGGCCGAACCGCGCGCCTGGCTCGCCAAGGCCGCCGCGAACGGCACGCGGATCTACGCGGACGTCGGCTGGGACCCCACCCAGCAGTGGTCCACCGACCTCCTCGACCAGCTGGCGCTGTGCCACGCCTTCCTCCCCAACGAGGGCGAGGCGATGGCCTACACCCGCACCGACAGCGCGGTGGCGGCCCTCGGGACGCTCTCCGAACTGGTGCCGGTGGCCGTGGTCACCCGCGGCGGGGACGGCGCGGTCGCCGTCGACCAGATCACCGGTGAGTACGCGGACGTCCCGGCCCTGCCCGTGGACGTGCTCGACGCGACCGGCGCGGGAGACGTCTTCGGCGCCTCGTTCGTCGCCGCTTCCCTGGGCGGCTGGCCGCTGGAGGAACGGCTGCGGTTCGCCGTCCTCGCCGCGGGGCTGTCCGTACGGCGGCACGGGGGAGCCCTGGCGGCGCCGGGCTGGTACGGGGTGGACCAGTGGTGGCGCTCGCTGACGGACCCCGACCTGAAGCGCGCGTACGGCTTCCTCGCCGACCACCTCCCGAGGGACGCGGGCCCCCCGGTGCACCACGCGCCGGTCACCCCGCCGGCCCTCCCGTCACCGG
>NZ_RSAJ01000233.1 GCF_003933965.1 Streptomyces sp. RP5T | reverse complement strand
TCCCCGCGATCCCCCGCAGCGCGGCGCCCGCCGGAGAGTCCGGGTCGGTCAGGACGACCGGCTTGCCCTCGTCGCCGCCCTCGCGGAGGCGGACGTCGATCGGGATGGAGCCGAGGACCGGGACCGTCGCTCCGGTGGTGCGGGTCAGGCCGTCCGCGACGGTCTGGCCGCCGCCCGTGCCGAAGACGTCCACCATCTCGCCGCAGTGCGGGCAGGGCAGGCCGGACATGTTCTCGACCACGCCGACGATCTTCTGGTGGGTCTGGACGGCGATGGAGCCGGCCCGCTCGGCGACCTCCGCCGCCGCCTGCTGGGGCGTGGTGACGACGAGGATCTCCGCGTTCGGGACCAGCTGGGCCACCGAGATCGCGATGTCGCCCGTGCCGGGCGGGAGGTCGAGGAGCAGGACGTCCAGGTCGCCCCAGTACACGTCCGCCAGGAACTGCTGGAGGGCGCGGTGGAGCATCGGGCCGCGCCAGACCACCGGCGCGTTGCCCGGGGTGAACATGCCGATCGAGATGACCTTCACGCCGTTCGCCGACGGCGGCATGATCATGTTCTCGACCTGGGTCGGGCGGCCGTCCGCGCCCAGCATGCGCGGCACCGAGTGGCCGTAGATGTCCGCGTCGACCACGCCCACCTTGAGACCGTCGGCTGCCATCGCCGCCGCGAGGTTCACGGTGACCGAGGACTTGCCGACCCCGCCCTTGCCGGAGGCGACAGCGTAGACACGGGTCAGGGAGCCGGGCTTGGCGAAGGGGACCTCGCGCTCGGTCTGGCCGCCCCGCAGGGCCGTCGCCAGCTCCTTGCGCTGCTCGTCGCTCATCACGTCGAGCGTGACGTCGACCCGGGTCACGCCCTCCACGGCCGCGACGGCGTCCGTCACGCGCTGCGTGATCGTCTCGCGCATCGGACAGCCGGAGACCGTCAGGTACACGGTGACCGCGACCGCCCCGTCCGCGCCGATGTCGACCGACTTGACCATCCCGAGCTCCGTGATGGGGCGGTTGATCTCGGGGTCGTTCACCGTCGCCAGTGCCTCGCGCACCGCGTCTTCGCTAGCCATACAGACGATGGTACGGCGGTGGCGGGCGCCCCCCGCACCCCTGTCAGTGGTCGTCTACGTCACGCCTGTGCGGTCGTTCTGCCGGGAATACGACATGCCCGTCGTGCTGCCGTGTCTCCAGCTCCTTCATCAGGTCCTGGAGCTCGGAGCGGATCCAGTCCCGCGTGGCCACCTCCCCGAGGCCGATCCGCAGCGAGGCGATCTCCCGGGTCAGGTACTCGGTGTCCGCGATCGACCGCTCGTTCTGCTTGCGGTCCTGTTCGAGGTTGACCCGGTCCCGGTCGTCCTGCCGGTTCTGCGCGAGCAGGATCAGCGGGGCGGCGTAGGAGGCCTGGAGGGACAGCATCAGGGTGAGGAAGATGAACGGGTAGTTGTCGAAGCGCAGGTCGACGGGCGCGAAGATGTTCCACAGCACCCACGCGATGATGACGACCGTCATCCAGACGATGAACCGCCCGGTGCCCAGGAAGCGGGCGATCCGCTCCGACAGGCGCCCGAAGGCCTCCGGGTCCCACTCGGGCAGCAGCCTGCGGCGCGGCGGCCGGGGCTGGTCGAGCCGGGCGCGCGGACGGCTGGTCGCCGTGGCGCCGGCAGGGGTGCGCTCACGAGCGCCGAGCGGGGTGCGCTCGCGGCCGGGGGTCTCGCGCTCAGGCGTCATGGTGGGCCACCCCCTCCGCACCTTCCGCGTCGAACTCCGTCTCCCGCCAGTCCTCGGGCAGCATGTGGTCGAGGACGTCGTCCACCGTCACCGCGCCGAGCAGCGAGCCCGAATCGTCGACCACGGGTGCCGCGACCATGTCGTACGTCGCGAAGAACCCGGCGATCACCGGGAGCGTGGCGTCCGGGTCGAGGGCCTGGAGGTCGTCGTCGACGAGCGCGCTGACGAGGGTGTACGGGGGGTCCCGCAGCAGTCGCTGGAAGTGGACCGTGCCGAGGTACTTGCCGGTCGGCGTCTCGTCGGGCGCCCGGCACACGTACACCTGGGCGGCCAGCGCGGGGGAGAGGTCGGGGTTGCGGACGCGGGCGAGCGCGTCGGCGACGGTCGCGTCCGGCCGCAGGACGATCGGCTCGGTGGTCATGAGACCGCCCGCCGTGTGCTCCTCATAGGCCATCAGGCGCCGCATGTCGGCCGCGTCCCCGGGCTGCATGAGGCTCAGCAGGCGTTCCTGCTCCTCGGTGGGGAGTTCGGCGAGCAGGTCGGCCGCGTCGTCGGGGTCCATGGCCTCCAGCACGTCGGCGGCCCGCTCCTCCTTCAGCTTGCCGAGGATCTCGATCTGGTCGTCCTCGGGCAGCTCCTCCAGTACGTCGGCCAGGCGGTCGTCGTCGAGAGCCGCGGCCACCTCCGCGCGCCGCTTGGGGGAGAGGTGGTGCAGGACGTTGGCGAGGTCGGCCGCGCGCAGCTGCTCGAAGGTGGCCAGCAGGCTCTCGGCGCCCTGTCCGTGCTCCTCCAGGGTGAAGCCGGTCACGGCGGACCACTCGACGGTCAGCGCCTCGCCCTTGCGCCGGAACGCCCCGCCCTTGCCGCCCTTGCGGACGAAGACGCGGTCGATCTCCCAGTCCCGGCGGGCGGGCAGCTGCTGCACCGAGATGTCGAGGACGGTGACCTGCTCGCCGGTCTCCACCAGCGTGACCCGCCGGTCCAGGAGTTCACCGAAGGCCAGCCGCTCGGTGGGCCGTTGCTCGAAGCGCCGGACGTTGAGCACACCCGTGGTGATGACCTGGCCCGACTCGATGCTCGTCACCCGGGTCATGGGCAGGAAGATGCGGCGCCGGGTGGACAGTTCGACGACCAGGCCGAGCACCCGGGGCGGCCTGCGCCCCACGCGCAGGACGACGACCAGATCGCGCACCCGGCCCACCTGGTCGCCGTTGGGGTCGAAGACGGCGACGCCCGCGAGGTGCGAGACGAAGATCCGGGGGGCTCCCGCTGCCATGGCTGTGCTTCCTTTGCCTACGAGGCGGTGTTCGAGGGCGTGTACGGGGGTGCGTACGGGGTGTTTCGTTCGTCGTTCGTTGTCCGGATTGCCCGCTCGGGAGGGCTTAAGGCTAGCCCGTACCGATCGGATACGCCCTGGTGAGGCCTCCGGACGGTCTGGCTCCGTCCGGGGCGCGGGGCCCCGGTACGCTGCCGTACGCCGCTGAAGGACCCTCGTCGGAAAGGCAGCCCCACCTGTGACCGCGATTCCCCAGGGCCGTGCCCGCAGGACCGTTGTGGTGGGCGCGATGTGCGCCCTGGTCGTGACGGGAACGGGTCTGACGGGCTGCAGCGAGGACCCCGACGCGGGCACCAACGGGGTCGGCAAACTGTCCGCCGAGCAGATCCAGTCGAAGACCCGTGCGGCCGCCGAGTCCGCCGGGGCGCTGCGCCTGTCGGGGAACGTGGTCACCAGCGGGCGCACGTACGGGCTCGACATGCGCCTGAACTCCGGCGGCGGCACCGGGTCGGTCACCGCGGAGGGGACCACCTTCCAGCTGCTGCGGATCGGCAAGGAGCTGTACCTGAAGGCCGGCGCCGACTTCTGGACCCAGGCCGACGGCAAGGGCGACGACTCGGACGCGGCCGACAAGCTCGACGGCAAGTACGTGAAGGTGCCGTCGGGCGATCCGGCGTACAGGAAGTTCAGCGGTTTCACGGACAAGGACGTTCTCCTCGACGGGCTTCTGACACTGCACGGCAGCCTGGAGACCGACGGCCACCATGAGCAGGCGGGTACCCGCACGATCCGGATCACGGGTGACAAGGGGGACGGCGGCACACTGGACGTCTCCCTGGAGGGGCAGCCCTACCCGCTGCGCCTGGCCCGGGCGGGCGGCGCGGGCACGCTGACCTTCTCGGCCTGGGGCAGGAACTTCTCCCTGACCGAGCCGAAGAAGGACGAGACGGTGGACTACGGCAAGCAGCTGCCGGCGTCCTAGCCGCGTTTGCGGCGTTTCAGCAGCAGCCGGGGCAGCCCGGCCGGGATCGGCTCACGGGTGGTCGCCGGTGTGGGCAGCGGTGGTCGGGCCAGGTCGCCGTCGGGGAGCGCGGCGGTGACCCCGGTCGGTTCGAGCCGCAGCACCCGGCACTCGCGGGACCAACGGTCCGTCATCGCCTCGCCGTCTGGGGCGTTCAGCCGCTTCCCCTTCAGCTCGGCGACGGCCGCCTGCCACGCCTCGGAGCCGGGTGCCGGTTCGACGACCCTGGCCGTCCAGGAGACCAGCCGGCCTCCCTTGTCCTTGCTGCGCACGGTCACCTCGGCGGTGCCGCCGTCGGTCAGCCCCGGCAGCGGTTGCTCCCCGGGCCCGTCGCCGACCAGGCACGCGGCGCCCTCGTGCCACACGTGCCACAGGGCGCGGGCCGGGCCGCCGGGTCCCTGGACCCAGATGAGGCCGGACTTCTTCGTGGCCTCCTCGACGAGGGCCCGGTCGAGCAGCTCACGTGTCATGGGGCCCACCCTAGAGCCAGCCGTTGCGCTTGAGGGTGCGGTGGATGCCCATGCAGATGACTCCGGTGACCGCCATGATCACGGGGTAGCCGAACCGCCAGTGCGTCTCCGGCATGTAGTCGAAGTTCATGCCGTAGACCCCGCACACCATCGTCGGTACGGCGATGATCGCGGCCCAGGACGTGATCTTCCGCATGTCCTCGTTCTGCGCGACGGACGCCTGCGCGAGGTTGGCCTGGAGGATCGAGTTGAGCAGTTCGTCGAAGCCCAGGACCTGCTCCTGGACGCGGGCGAGGTGGTCGGCGACATCGCGGAAGTACTTCTGGATGTCGGGGTCCACGAGCCGCATCGGCCGCTCGCTGAGCAGCTGCATGGGCCGCAGCAGCGGGGCGACGGCCCGCTTGAACTCCAGCACCTCACGCTTGAGCTGGTAGATCCGCGCCGAGTCCACACCGCGCGAGACCTTGCCGCCGCGCCCCGGCGTGAAAACCTCGGTCTCGACCTCGTCGATGTCGTCCTGCACCGCGTCGGCGACCGCGACATAGCCGTCGACGACATGGTCAGCGATCGAGTGCAGCACCGCCGAGGGGCCCTTGGCGAGCAGCTCGGGGTCGTCCTGGAGGCGGTGGCGCAGCGCCCTGAGCGAGCCCTGGCCGCCGTGCCGGACGGTGATGAAGAAGTCCCGGCCGGTGAAGCACATGACCTCGCCGGTCTCGACGATCTCGCTGTTGGCGGTGAGCTCGTCGTGCTCGACGTAGTGGATGGTCTTGAAGACGGTGAACAGGGAGTCGTCGTAGCGCTCCAGCTTGGGCCGCTGGTGGGCCTGGACGGCGTCCTCGACGGCGAGCGGGTGCAGTCCGAACTCACCGGCGATACCGGAGAATTCGGCCTCGCTCGGCTCGTGCAGGCCGATCCACACGAAGCCGCCGTCGCGGCGCACCTGGCGCATCGCCTCGTGCGGGCTCAGCTGGCAGTCGGTCGGCACGCGCCGGCCGTCGCGGTAGACGGCGCAGTCGACGACGGCCGAGGGCGTCGAGGGGTCGCGCGTCGCGTCGTACGCGCCGGTGTCCTTGCGCAGCGAGGGACGCGACGGGCGCACGGCGGCACGCAGGTCACGGATCATCGACATGGCAGGCTCCTTCGTGACGGGCAACAAAGGGCGCCGGCGAGGGCTGGAACTACCCGGAATGGGGACGTCCTGCTGTGGGTGTTTGGCACGTCCACAAAGCGGGGAGCACCGCACCATCGCGGTGGCGAGCTTCGCTACTGATTCAGCTACTGCTGGCGATCACAGAGATCAGGCAAAACGAACGAAATGCTCTTCCGCACGAAGACGCGAACGTGAAAGGCGGCGGTTGCCGAGAGTCACAGAGCTGCATCAGCGGCCGGAAGAACGAGTGGTACTACCAGGTCGACTTCGATCCATGACAGCCCCACCTCCTCCGGCCGGTCCCTCGTAAGGGACGATCCATTCCCGTAAGGGAGTCTCACAAGGCGTCGGGGCTCGATCGCGACGCTTCTGCGTGCTGCCCCGACGACCGGGCCAGAGTATCAGCAGGCCGAAGTGTCAAGGCGCTGCTTTGCCCGGTACTGACGAGTTCTATGCTCGCCGCATGGCAGATGTTCTTCCTCTGGTCGAGGCCCGGTTGCGCAGCGCGCTGGGCGATCCGGACGCGCGCGCGGCGGTCACCTTCCTCGGCACGGACCGCATCGAGGTGCTCCGCTTCACCGACGGGGACGTCGTCCGCTACGCCACGCTCGGCATGTCGGCCCAGCCGATGGGCGACCCCACCGCGATGCTCGCGGACCCGGTGAAGGGCCCGCGCGCCGAACTGTTCCTCTCCGTGCGCTCGGGGCTCGCCGACACCGACAAGGTCCTCCGCCCGCTCGCCGTGCTCGCCGCGTCCCCGCAGGTCGAGGGCGTGGTCGTGGCGCCGGGAGCCTCGCTCGACGTGGGGGAACCGCTGTGGCCGGCCGCCCCGTTCACCTCGGTCCTGGTCGCCGAGCCGGGTGGGCTGGTCGAGGACCTGGAACTCGACGAGCCCCTCGACCCGGTCCGCTTCCTGCCCTTGCTGCCCATGACGCCGAACGAGGCCGCCTGGAAGCGCGTCCACGGTGCCCCGGCCCTCCAGGAGCGCTGGCTGGCGAACGGGACGGACCTCCGGGATCCGTCCCGGAAATCCGTCCCGCTGGACTGAGCCCCGCGTGAGCAAGCTCACCAAGTGCCGACCGGCACAGGTCAGTTGGCGAACACGGTGACACTGTCCTCGACCGCGTGCCTCGGCTCCTGCTCCTCCGCCTCGTGCGTGAGCGCCTTGCGCCGTACGACGACCACGAGCGCGCCCAGCACGGCGGTCACCGCCGCGACCACGAACGGGACGTGGATGTCGGTCCACTCCTCGATCTTCGGCGCGAAGTAGGGCGCCGCGGCCGCCGCGAACCAGCGCACGAAGTTGTAGCCCGCGCTCGCCACGGGCCGCGGGGCGTCCGAGACGCCGAGCGCCAGTTCCGTGTAGACCGTGTTGTTCACGCCGATGAAGGCGCCGGACAGGATCGTGCAGACGACGGCCGTGGTGTGGTTGCCGTAGCCGAGGACGAGCACGTCGAGCGCGAGCAGGACCAGCGACCCGCCGAGCACCTTCAGCGAGCCGAACCGCTCCTGGAGGCGTGGCGCGGCGAACACCGAGAAGACGGCGAGCAGCACTCCCCAGGCGAAGAACACGGCACCCGACTTGTACGGGGTCATGTCCAGCACGAACGGGGTGAAGGCCAGCACGGTGAAGAACGTGTAGTTGTAGAAGAAGGACGAGATCGCGGCCGAGGCGAGCCCGCCGTGGCCGAGCGCCCTGACCGGGTCCAGCAGCGAGGTCTTGCGGGCCGGCTTGGGCTGCTCCTTCAGGAACGCGGTGATGCACAGGAAGCCGACGGCCATCAGGAAGGCCGTACCGAAGAACGGGTAGCGCCAGCTGGCGTCACCGAGCAGGGCGCCCAGCAGCGGGCCGCAGGCCATGCCGAGGCCGAGGGCGGACTCGTACAGCAGGATCGCCGCCGCGCTGCCCCCGGCCGCCGCGCCGACGATGACGGCGAGGGCCGTGGAGACGAACAGGGCGTTGCCGAGGCCCCAGCCGGCCCGGAAGCCGACCAGTTCCTGGACCGAGCCCGAGGTGCCGGCGAGTCCCGCGAAGACCACGACGAGGGCGAGGCCGAGCAGCAGGGTCTTCTTGCCGCCGATGCGGCTGGAGACGAAGCCGGTCACCAGCATCGCGATCGCGGTGATCAGGAAGTACGAGGTGAACAGGAGAGAGACCTGGCTCGCCGTGGCGTCCAGTCCCTTCGCGATCGACGGCAGGATCGGGTCCACGAGTCCGATGCCCATGAAGGCGACGACGGACGCGCCCGCCGTCGCCCACACGGCCTTCGGCTGGCGCAGGATGCCGCCGGCTCCCGCATCGAAGGGGTCCATGGTCGTTCCTCCACTCCTCACGGAGATAGTTGGTATATGCACATAGTAAGTTAGATCGGCTAATTAATGCAAGCTACATCTAAGTCTGTCCGGTGGGGCCGGACCGAACCCGTTCCGTCCGGACGGGTGATCGTCCTTGACGTGGCGGAGCGAGGGTAGGACCGTGGGGCCCTATGAGGGGCGAACCCAGTTGCCCGAAGTGTGGTGGCCGGGTCAGGGCTCCCGGACTCTTCGCCGATTCCTGGCAGTGCGATGTGCACGGGACGGTGCATCCACTGCAGCCCGTGATACCGCCGAGCGTCGAGGCCCTCGATGTCGTGGTGCATCGCACGCAGGTGCCGGTGTGGATGCCGTGGCCGCTGCCGGTCGGCTGGCTGTTCACGGGCGTGGCCTGCGCGGGTGACGACCGCAGTGGTGGTCGCGCCACGGCGGTGGCCTGCACCGGACCCGGACCGCTCGGCGGTGTGGGCGAGCTGATCCTCGTGGCCGAGGAACTCGGCGTCGGGCTCGGCGCGCGCTACGCGGGAATCGACGGGCCGGACCCGGGCCCCTACATGAGCGTCGAGAAGCCGGCGCAGGCGAAGGTGCTCGCCGCCGGCCGGCCCACTCCGCTGTGGCTTGTCTCCGGGGCGCCGGAGGACCGGGCCGTGTTCGCGGGGGAGGCGCTGGGGCTGTGGCTGTGGGCCGTGGTGTGGCCCGAGCAGTCCGGGCTGCTGATGTACGACGAGCTGGTGCTGACGGATCTGCGGGAAGCCGGGGCCGAAGTGGAACTGGTGCCCTGCGGGGCGCTGTCGCCCCGCCTGCTCAAGCCCTGACCGTGGGGGTCGTGCCCCCGCGACTGTAGGGGTTGCACCCCGGCTGCGGGTGTGACAGGGGAGTCGGAAAATCCGGTTATCCTTGAGCGTCCCCCTGTGATCCGTGTCTGTTCCACCGTCTGGAGTCCGTGTCGTGCGCATCGATCTGCACTGCCACTCCACCGCGTCCGACGGCACCGACACACCCGCCGAGCTGGTGCGCAACGCCGCGGCTGCCGGGCTGGACGTCGTCGCCCTCACGGATCACGACACCACCCGCGGCTACGGCGAGGCCCTGGCCGCGCTGCCCGCCGGGCTGACCCTCGTCACCGGGGCCGAGCTGTCCTGCCGGATCGACGGGGTGTCCATGCACATGCTGGCCTACCTGTTCGACCCCGAGGAGCCGGAGCTGCTCGCCGAGCGGGAGCTGGTGCGGGACGACCGGGTGCCCCGGGCGCGGGCGATGGTGGCCAGGCTCCAGGAGCTGGGGGTGCCGGTCACCTGGGAGCAGGTGGCACGGATCGCCGGAGACGGTTCCGTCGGGCGGCCGCACGTCGCCACCGCGCTCGTCGAGCTCGGGGTCGTACCGAGCGTCGACGACGCCTTCACCACCGACTGGCTGGCCGACGGCGGCCGGGCCCACGTGCAGAAGCACGAGACCGACCCCTTCGAGGCGATCCGGCTGGTCAAGGGGGCCGGCGGGGTCACCGTGTTCGCCCACCCCGGCGCGAGCAAGCGCGGTCGCACCGTCCCGGAGTCCGCGATCGCCGAGATGGCCGCCGCCGGCCTCGACGGCATCGAGGTCGACCACATGGACCACGACGCGGACACGCGCGTACGGCTGCGCGGGCTCGCCGCCGATCTGGGGCTGCTCGTCACCGGGTCCAGCGACTACCACGGCAGCCGCAAGACCGTCGCCCTCGGCGAGTACACGACGGACCCCGAGGTCTACGGGGAGATCACGCGACGGGCGACGGGCGCGTTCCCGGTCCCCGGCACCGGCGGAATCTGAGACCGACCCCGCCGTCCATCACCCGGAGCCGCAGGCCGCACCGTTGTGTGTCCGTGCCTGGCTCCGCGTTCCGCCCTTTTCTGTAAGGCCAGTTCCGTCATGTTCGACGTCGCCGTCTTCGGCTCGCTCTTCCTCACCCTGTTCGTCATCATGGATCCCCCCGGGATCACCCCGATCTTCCTCGCGCTGACCGCCGGCCGGCCCGGCAAGGTGCAGAAGCGGATGGCCTTCCAGGCCGTCTGCGTGGCGGGCGGTGTCATCGCCGTCTTCGGGCTCCTGGGCCACCAGATCCTCGACTACCTGCACGTCTCCGTGCCCGCGCTGATGATCGCGGGCGGTCTGCTGCTCCTGCTGATCGCGCTCGACCTGCTCACCGGCAAGACCGACGAGCCGAAGCAGACCAAGGACGTCAATGTGGCGCTCGTACCCCTGGGCATGCCGCTGCTGGCGGGGCCGGGTGCGATCGTGTCCGTCATCCTCGCCGTGCAGAAGGCCCACAGCGTCGCCACCCAGGTCTCCGTGTGGACGGCCATCCTCGCCATCCACGTCGTGCTGTGGGTGGTGATGCGGTACTCCCTGCTGATCATCCGGGTCATCAAGGACGGCGGCGTGGTGCTCGTGACCCGGCTCGCGGGCATGATGCTCTCCGCGATCGCCGTGCAGCAGATCATCAACGGCATCACCCAGGTGATCCACGCGAGCTGAGCGCGCGGGCATGCGCAGAGCCCCCGCCCGGCGTCGATGCCGGGCGGGGGCTCTGAAGCTTCAGCGGGTTGCTGGGGGTTATGAGGCCGTGGTCTCGGCGGGGCGGATCCAGAGCCGCTGTCCTATGGCGGCGGCCTGCTGAACGATCCGGTTGACGGAGGCGGCGTCCACGACAGTGCTGTCCACGGGCGTGCCGTCGACGTCGTCGAGTCGCATGATTTCGAAGCGCATGGCTTCTCCCTTCGTCTGGTCATCCTCCTGCGGAGAATTACTGCGTACACAGGTAGTCAACGGGGTGCGTGTTACAAACATTCCCTACGCTAAAGAAATTTTTCGAACAACTAATTACTGACCGGTAAGTGAGTCTTCCGGGACTCCTTGGGACCGGTTGTGTTCGCAGCGTGACCGCCGGGACAATGGAGGCGATGAACGACGACCTGGCGCCGCTGAGCGCCCGCATCGACCGCACCAACGAGCTGCTCACGCGCATGCTCGCCGAGGTGGCGAAGACGCCCTCGACGCATGCGATCTTCGTCGATGCGGGATACCTCTACGCGGCCGCGGGACGACTCGTCACCGGCACCGAGGACCGTCGCGCCTTCGACCTGGACGCCGAGGGCCTGATCGAGGCCCTCATCGACCGGGCGCGGACCATCTTCGCGGACAGCAGACTGCTGAGGGTCTACTGGTACGACGGCGCGCGCCGCCGCATCCACACGGCGGAGCAGCAGACCATCGCCGAACTCCCCGACGTGAAGGTCCGGCTGGGCAACCTCAACGCCAACAACCAGCAGAAGGGCGTCGACTCGCTGATCCGCTCCGACCTGGAGTCCCTGGCCCGGCACCGCGCGATCAGCGACGCGGCCCTCCTGGGCGGGGACGAGGACCTGGTCTCGGCGGTCGAGGCGGCCCAGGGCTACGGCGCCCGCGTCCACCTGTGGGGCATCGAGGCGCCGGAGGGCCGCAACCAGGCCGAACCGCTGCTGTGGGAGGTCGACAGCCAGCGCACCCTCGACCTCGACTTCTTCAAGCCGTACGTCTCCCGGCGGGCCGCGGTCCCCTACGAGGCGACGGCCGCCCGGCCCACCCGCGAGGACGTCCGTTTCGTGGGCGCGCAGATCGCCGCGAAGTGGCTGTCGGAGCGGGGCCGGGCGGCGCTGCAGGAACTCCTGCCCGGCCACCCCTACCTGCCGGGGTCCGTGGACCAGGACCTGCTGGTGGAGGCGGAGGGGCTGCTCCAGTACTCCCTGCGGGGGCACGCGGATCTGCGCCGGGTGCTGCGGGACGGGTTCTGGGAGCACTTGCAGGGCCAGTACTGACCGCCTACCCGTCGAGGGCGTCCCAGAAGTCGGCCAGGGCATGGGCCGTGGGGAGGGGCTCGTCGGCGTTGGGGGAGTGGTCGGCCCCCGCGATCACCGTGCGGCGCGCACTCAGGCGTACGGCCATGTCGTCGAGGAGAGGCACCGGCCAGGTGTCGTCCTGCGCGCCGGACAGGACGTGGAAGGGCAGCGGGACGGCGGCGAGCTCGGCCACCAGGTCCGGCTCCGTGCACAACTGGGCTCCGGTCGCGAGGAGTTGGGCGGGCTTGTTGCCGAGCCAGCGGCGGCGCAGCTGTACGACGTCCCCGATGCCCTTCGCGGGGCCGCCGACCTCCTCCGGCGGACCCATGGCCAGGATCGCCTCCCACACCTCGGCCATCGTCATCACCCCGAGCGCGTCCCGCAGCAGCTTCACGCGCTGCTGCTGGGAGTCGGAGATCTGCGCGGGGCCCGAGGAGACGAGGGTGAAGGAGAGGAAGGGCGCGTGGTCGAGCAGTACGGCGGCCCGCGCGATCTGGCCGCCCAGTGAGTGCCCGACCAGGTGCACGGGGATGCCGACGGCGGCCGCCTGGGCGAGCACGTCCCGCGCCAACTCGCCTCGCGCGTAAGCGGATTCGTCGGTCTGCGGCCCGTCCGACTCGAACTGGCCCCGGCCGTCCACCGCCACGACCCGGTAGCCGCGCGCGGCGAGCGGTCCGTGGAGCAGCGTGAAGTCCTCCTTGCTGCCCGTGAAACCGGGAAGCAGCAGCGCGGTGCCCTTGGGGACGACACCGTCGGGCACGGCCGAGTCCACCACCGCGAACTCGCCGCGAGCGGTGCGCAGGGGGTAGGCGCGGGCGCCTGGCGGCGGGATGAAGACGGCTCGGGTGCTCACGGGGTGAGGGTATCCGG
>NZ_RSAJ01000232.1 GCF_003933965.1 Streptomyces sp. RP5T | reverse complement strand
CGGGCGAGCTGTGCTCGGACGCGGTGTTGGCCTTCCGTGGGGGCGGCGGCGCGGCCGGGCGAGACGCATCGGGGGCAGAGGCGTGCCAACTCGCCCGGAGGTGGGGACGGTTGACGTCAACGTGCGCGCGTTCGGCGGCACGGTTCACACAAGTAACTATGCTCGCACCCAAGTTCAACCTGCAACCGGCTCCCTGATAATTTCAGAAAGCCGATATCCACCTGGTCCCGTCAGCAAGTCGCTGACAGACTCGTGCCGGTGACAGCCCCTCAGGAGGTCAGGACGTGAGCGAAGGCCGTACGGGCACAGGTGGCACCAGTGCTCCCACCGTGCTGCGCATGATCCTGGGCCGGCGCCTGCAGGAACGCAGACAGGACGCGGGCGCCTCGCTGGAGGACGCGGCCAAGGCACTGCGGGTCACCTCCCTGACCATCCGCCGCCTGGAGAAGGCCGAGGTCGCCCTCAAGCCGCTCTACGTGGAGAAGCTGCTGGAGACCTACGGGGCCGACCGGCAGGAGATCGAGGAGTTCGTCGCCCTCGCCGAGCGGGCCAACGAACCCGGCTGGTGGCACACGTACCGGGACGTCCTGCCGACCTGGTTCAGCGCCTACGTCAGCCTGGAGGCGGGCGCCAGAACCCTGCGCACCTACGAACCCCACTACGTCACCGGGCTGTTGCAGACCCACGCGTACGCGCGCGGGGTCCTGCGGGGCGGCTTCCCCAACGAGGCCGACGAGGACCTCTCGCGCCGCGTGGACCTGCGGCTGCGCCGCCAGAGCCTGCTGAACGGACCCGGCGCGCCCACCCTGTGGGTGGTCATGGAGGAGGCCGTGCTGCACCGGGTGGTCGGCGGCCCCGAGGTCATGCGGGAGCAGATCGAACGGCTGCTGGAGGTCGCGGAGCTGGACCACGTCAGCGTCGACGTCGTGCCGTTCACCGCGGGCGCCCACGTGGGCGCCTGCGCCCCGTTCACCTACTTCCGCTTCGAGGAGCCGGAGTTGCCGGACATCGTCTACACGGAGGTCCTCTCCGGCGCGATGTACCTGGACCAGCGCTCCGACGTGGCGGCGCATCTGGAGGCGCACAACCGCATGTCCCTGCTGACCTCGGACGCGGACAGCAAGGCACTCCTGAACCGCATGCGCAAGGAGTACTCATGACCAGCACCGACTGTCACGTCTACAACGGGATGCCCGCCACCGACCTCGGCGAGCAGGGCTGGGAGTCGCCGTGGAGCGGACCCAACGGCGGCCAGTGCGTGCAGACCAAGCTCCTGGCCGACGGCCGGGTGGCGCTGCGGCAGTCGACCGATCCGGCCGGACCCGCGCTGATCTACACCCCGCAGGAGATGGCCGCGTTCGTCGCGGGCGTCAAGCGGGGCCTCGCCGACCACCTCACGGCCGGCTGACCCACGACCCGAGCCGGACCTGCCCCGGCAGCGACCTGCCCGACACCCCCACTCACACCACCTGAAAGGGACAGGATGACCAACTCCCCCGCCGGCCGGGAGATCGACACCAGCCGGCCCCACTCCGCCCGGATGTACGACTACTACCTCGGCGGCAAGGACCACTTCGACGTCGACAAGCAGGCGGCCGAGGCCGTCGCGTCGGTCTACCCGGGCATCTTCACGTGCGCCCGGGAGAACCGCGCGTTCATGCACCGAGCCACTCGCGTGCTCGCGAGGGAGCACGGTATCCGCCAGTGGCTGGATGTCGGCACCGGCATCCCCACCGAGCCGAACCTCCACCAGGTCGCGCAGTCGGTGGTGGCCGACGCCCGGGTGGTCTACGCCGACAACGACCCCCTGGTCCTCAAGTACGCCGAGCGTCTGATGCGCAACACGCCCCAGGGCCGTACCGCGTACATCGAGGCCGACGTCAACAACCCGGGCGCCCTGCTGAACGCGCCCGAGCTTGCCGAGGCGCTGGACACCAACCGGCCGGTGGCGCTGTCCCTCAACGCCCTCATGCACTTCGTCACCGACGCGCAGGACCCGTACGGCATCGTGAGCCGTCTGCTGGCCGAGCTTCCCTCGGGCAGCGCGCTGGCCCTGAGCCACTGCACGCCCGACTTCGACCCGGACACGTGGCAGAAGGTCACGGACATCTACACCAACGCGGGTACCCCGGTGCAGTTCCGCACGCGGACCGACGTGGCGCGCTTCTTCGAGGGCCTGGACCTGCTCGACCCGGGTGTCTCGGTCGGTCATCGCTGGCGCCCGGACAAGGAGCCGACCGCCTCGGACGCCGAGGTCAGCCTGTGGACCGGGGTGGGCATCAAGCCGTGACGCGGCGTCGGCCGTGCGGGGGTCTGCCCGCACGGCCACGGCCGGGCACCGGGGCGGCGCGCGGCCGTCAGCGGACCAGCAGGTCGATCACCCCCGTCAGGTCCTCCTCGCCGCCGCCCTCGGCCAGCCGCCGGCGCATCAACGCGAAGTAGGGGCTGAGCAGTTCCTGGCTGACGCCCTGCTCCTCGGCGGTGCTCAGGAAGGTCGGGATGCCGGCCACCTGCATCGCGAGGCTGGAGACGACTCCCCGGGTGTAGTCGCCGCTCCGCAGCTGTCCGGCGGTGCCATGGACGGCGGGGGCCATCGCCGCGAGCCAGTCGGCGAGCAGCGGTGCGAGCGACGCGGGGTCGATGTCCTCCTTGCGGATCAGGGCGAAGGCGTGGGCGGCTCCGGCGAACATGCCGTACATGGCGCTGAGCAGGGCCACGTCGTGCAGCGCCGCGAAGCCCGCGTCCCGGCCGACGTACCGGGTACCGGCCGGCACCGCCAGCGTCTCGCGGTGCCGGTGGAACAGTTCCTGGGAGCCGCTGTAGAAGACGTATCCGCCGGTTTGCGGGACTCCGATCATCGGCGGGACGGCCATGATCCCGCCGTCCAGGTAGCGGGCTCCGCGCTCGTGGGCCCACTCGGCGCGGGCGCGAGCCTGGGCGGGGGTGCCGGTGGTCAGGTTCACCAGGTCCCGGCCTTCCAGGTCGGCCCCGGACAGCGCCTCCTCGACCGAGGTGTCGTCCAGCAGGCAGACCACGACGAGGGAGTTGGCGGCGACCGCCCCGGCGGCGCTGTCCGCCTGCTTGGCGCCTTCGGCGACAAGGGGTCTGGCGCGGTTCGCGGTTCGGTTCCAGACGGTGAGTCCATGGCCCTCGGCCAGCCAGGCCCGGCCCAGCGCGGAGCCCATCGCGCCGAGGCCCAGCAGGGAAAGGGAGGTCTTCTCGACAGTGTGCTGTGTCATGCCGATCAGGCTGGTCACAGGCCCGCGAACGATCAAGTACGCACTTCGGAGTGGGTGGTTACCCCGGGGTGAGCGAGCACGTCGAAGGGGTGGGACATGACGACGCTGAACCGGCCGGGCGCGCCGGACGGACACATCTGCGGGATCGACGCCGCGATGGAGGTGATCGGCGGCAAGTGGAAGGTGCTGATCCTCTGGGCGCTGCACGAGCACCCGCGCCGCCGCTTCGGCGCGCTGCGCCGGCTGCTGCCGGGCATCACCGAGAAGGTGCTCGCCTCCCATCTGCGCGAGTTGGAGACGGACGGCGTGGTGCACCGTGTCTCCTACGACGAGGTGCCGCCCCGCGTCGAGTACTCCCTGACCGAGGACGGTGAGCGGCTGAACCTCGCGCTCCAGCCGCTGGCGGCCTGGGGACGCGGACGGTCGGCCTGACGGCTCCCCCGGGGACCCGGCGCAGCCGTACCGTGACAAGATCCACGGTCATGAGCATCGAAGCGGGAGACCGGCCCGTCGCCCTGGTCACCGGGTCCACGTCGGGGATCGGTGAGGCGGTCGTACGGCGGCTCGCGGCGGACGGGACGCGGGTCGTCGTGCACTCGCGGCGCAGCGCGGAGGCCGGGCAGGCGCTGGCGGCGGAGCTCGGCGGGGTCTACCTCCAGGCGGACCTCGGCGCCGATGAGGAGGCCCGGGGGCTGGTGGAGAGGGCGCTGGATCACTTCGGGCGGCTGGACGTGCTGGTGAACAACGCGGGCATCAGCCGGCCGATCCCGCACGCGGACCTCGCGGCGGCCACCGCGGAGGACTGGCGACGGCTGCTGGAGGTCAACCTCATCGCGCCCTGGCTGCTGTGCACCGCGGCCCTTCCGGCGCTGCGGCGCGCCCCGGGGGGCGGCAGCATCGTCAACATCACCAGCCACGCGGGCGTACGGCCCAAGGGTTCCTCGGTGCCGTACGCGGCGAGCAAGGCCGCGCTGAACCATGTGACGCGGCTGCTCGCGGCCGCGCTCGGGCCCGACGTACGGGTGAACGCGGTGGCGCCGGGCCTGGTCGACACGCCGATGACGAAGGACTGGGCCGAGGCGCACGAGCTGTGGCGGGAGCGCGCGCCGATGCACCGCCCGGCCCGGCCGGAGGACGTGGCCGACCTGGTGGCGTCGGTGATCGGCAGCGGCTATCTGACCGGCGAGGTCATCGTGCTCGACGGCGGCCTGAACCTGACCTGAGGGCCTGCCGGTACTACGGCCTGCGGTCGGGGCCGCCGTCGGGAGCCGCCTGGACCAGGCCCGTCCGGTAGGCGATGACGACGAGTTGGGCCCGGTCGCGAGCATCGAGTTTCGTCATGGCGCGCTGCACATGGGCGCGGACGGTGAAGGGACTGAGGAACATCCGCTCGGCGATCTCCTGGTTGGACAGGCCCGTCGCGACCAGGGCCACCATCTCGCGTTCGCGCGGGGTGAGCACGGCGAGCCGTTCGGGGTCGTGGGCGGGGACGTCGTCCGGTGTCGCCAGGAAGCGGGCGACCAGTGAGCGGGTCGCGGCGGGGGACAGCAGGGTGTCGCCGGCGGCGATCGTCCGCACCGCGTCCAGCAGGTCCTCGGCCCCGATGCCCTTGCCGATGAAGCCGCCGGCCCCGGCGCGCAACGCCTGGGCGACGTATGCGTCGGTCTCGTAGGTGGTGAGGATCAAGATGCGGCTGTCCCGCAGTTCGGGGTCCGCGCAGATCTGTGACGTGGCGGTGAGCCCGTCCACCTCGGGCATGCGGATGTCCATGACCACCACGTCCGGGTGCAGCTCCCGGGTGAGCCGCACCGCCTCCCGGCCGTCGGCGGCCTCACCGACCACGGTGATGTCGTCGGCGGAGTCGAGCAGCATCCGGAAGGCACCGCGCAGCAGGGCCTGATCGTCGGCGAGCAGCACCCGCAGCGTCACCGCGCCTCCCCCGTCTCTGCCTCGCCGTGCGCCGCGTGGGTCGTCCGTCCCTCGACGACTGTCGCTCCCCCGGCCCGGTGCGGCGTGCCCTTGGCGGGCGGGAGGGGCAGCTGGGTGGAGACGAGGAAGCCGCCTTCGGGCCGCCTGCCCGCGGAGAGCTGTCCTCCGACCGCGGTCGCACGCTCACGCATCCCGATCAGACCGTATCCGGACGGACGGTCGCCCGTTGCGGATCCGCGCGGCCCCGCGGCCGCCGCCGACGCCGTACGGGCGCCCCCGCCGTCGTCGGCGACGGTGATGGTCACGCGATCGCGGTTCCAGGCGAGTTCCACCCGCGCGGTGCCGGTTCCGGCGTGCTTGGTCACGTTGGTCAGGGCCTCCTGGACGATGCGGTAGGCGGTGAGGTCCACTCCCGGTGGCAGCGGCCTGGCCGTGCCCTCCTGGTGCACCGACACCTCCAGGCCGGCGCGGCGGAAGGACTCGAGAAGGGTGGGCAGCCGGGACAGCCCGGGTGCCGGCTCGGCGGGCGCGACCGCGTCCCCGCTCTGGCGCAGCAGACCGACCGTGGCCCGCAGGTCGTCGAGCGCGTCGCTGGTGGTCTCGACGAGCTCATGCAGGCTCTTGCGGGTCTGCTCCGGGCGGGTGTCGAAGAGGTGGGCCGCGACCGTGGCCTGCGCGTTGGCCAGGGTGATCTGATGGGCCACCAGGTCGTGCAGCTCCCTGGCGATGCGCACCCGTTCCTCGGCCACCCTGCGACGCGCCTCGCTGTCCCGGCTCTGCTCGGCCCGCAGGGCCCGTTCCTCCATGGCCGCCAGGTAGGCCCGTCGGTTGTGCACCGAGTGCCCCAGTACGCCGGCCACCAGTGGGAACGCCGCCACCGCCCCGACCCTGCTCGCGTCCTTCCACGAGAGGGCGCCGAACAGGGGGGTGCAAGCGGCCAGCAGGGCCACGGAGATGAGCGCCACCGCGCCCGCCGCGCGCCGTTCGGTGCGCGCGGTGAGCGCGTAGGAGTAGGCGGTGATCACGGCGGGGGCGGCGATGAGGGGGCTGAGCAGCAGGCCCAGGAACGGCGCCAGCACACCGCTCGCGGTGGTGACGGCCATGGCGGCCAGGGGCGCCCGGTGCCGCACCGGCAGCACGGCACAGGACACCACGGCGATGAGGTAGGCGGTGGCGGACGGCGGTGACAGCGTGCTGCCGTCGTCCTTCACCGCACCACCGAGCAGACAGAGCGCTAACGCCGTCGCCGTGATCGCCGCCTCCCGCCACCACCTGCCGCGCGGTCGCGGGCCGCCGCCCCCCGGGTTCGTCACGGCCGGCTCAGTCCCGGCCGACGGGCAGTCGCCGCACCGCCGTGTCCGACGCGTCGGCGAGGGCCGGGACATGCCCGCTCAACGCCTCCCCCTCGATGTCGACATTCGGCAGCACGCGGTTCAGGATACGGGGCAGCCACCAGGCCCGGTGGCCGAGCAGTGCCAGGACCGCGGGGGCGATCGCCATCCGGACCACGAAGGCGTCGAAGGCGACGGCGGCGGCCAGACCGACGCCCATCGTCTGGATCGTCGGGCTGTTCATCCCGATGAATCCGGCGAACACACTGATCATGATGATCGCCGCCGCGGCCACCACCCGTCCGCTGTGCCGGAACCCGTTGACGATCGCCTCGCCGGGGGACGCGCCGTGGACGTGGGCCTCCCGCATGCGGGTGAGGAGGAAGACCTCGTAGTCCATGGCGAGGCCGAAGACGATGCCGATGATGAGGATCGGCATCAGGGACATGACCGGTCCGGTCTGTTCGATGCCGATGAGGTCCGCGGCCCAGCCCCACTGGAAGACGGCGACGAGGACGCCGAAGGCGGCACCCACCGACAACAGGAAACCGAGAGCCGCCTTGACCGGGACCAGGAGCGAGCGGAAGACCACCGTCAGCAGGAGCACCGCCAGGCCGATGACCACGCTCAGATAGGGGACGAGGGCGTCGGACATGGCTTCGGAGATGTCGATGTTCAGCGCGGTGGTTCCGGTCACCAGGACGCCGGCGCCGGTGTCGACCTCGACGCCCGGGGCCGCGTCCCGGATCGCGTGCACCAGGTCCTTGGTCGCGCCGCTGGTCGGCGCGGTGCGCGGGACGGCGGTGAGGACGGCCGTGTCCTCGGCCCGGTCGAGCACCGCAACGCCGACCGACTCGACCCCGTCCACGGCGCGTACGGTCTTGGCGACCAGGTCCGTGGTGGCCCGGGGGTCGGCGGACCTCGACAGGTCGACGACCACGGTCAACGGGCCGTTGAAGCCGGGGCCGAAGCCTTCCGACAGCAGGTCGTAGGCGCGGCGCTGGGTGGTCTCCACCGACTTGGACTCGTCTCCGGGCAGGCCGAGTTCGAGGCTCAGCGCCGGAAGGGCGACGGCGCCGAGACCGAGCCCGGCAACCATCAGCACGGCCACCGGCCGCCGCAGCACGAACCGGGCCCACCGGCTGCCGAGTCCGGGCCGGCCGCCCGCGCCGTGCGACGACTGCGGACGCTCGCTGCCCGGCCCGGGGGCCTCGCCCGACTGCCAGGTCACCTCGCCCGAAGGCCGGTTGGCTTCGCCGGCCGGCCGGACGTTCTTGCGGACGGCACGGGAGAGCACCCGTCGGCCGAAGAACCCGAACAGCGCGGGGACCAGGGTCAGGGCGACGAGTACGGCCAGGGCCACGGCACCCGCGCCACCCATGCCCATCTTGGTGAGTTCGGGGATTCCGACGACCCCCAGCCCGACCAGGGCGATGATCACGGTCGCGCCGGCGAAGACGACGGCGGATCCGGCAGTGCCCACCGCCAAGCCGGCGGCGTCCTCCGGTTCGCTGCCCCGGGCGCGCTCGTCACGGTAGCGGGAGGTGATGAACAGCGCGTAGTCGATGCCGACCGCCAGCCCCAGCATCAGCGCCAGGATGGCGACGGTGGACGTCAGGCCCAGTGGAGCGGACAGTGCGGAGACCAGTCCGAAGGCGACGGCCACGCCCACGAAGGCCGTCAGCAGCGACAGTCCGGCCGCGACCAGCGACCCGAGGGCGAGGACCAGCACCACCGCCGCCACCGCCACTCCGATCATCTCCGTCGTGCCGCCCAGCTCCTCCTCCGCGTCCAGGGCCGAGCCGCCGATCTCCACGGTCAGCCCCGCGTCCCGGACCCGGCTCGCGGCCTCCTCCAGGGCGCTCTTCGTCGACGCGGTCAGATCGACGGCGTCCGCGGTGTAGGTGATCGTGGAGTAGGCGATGGTGCCGTCCTTGCTGACGGCTCCGGTCGCGTAGGGGTCGGTGGTCGACGCGATCTGCTCGCCCCGGTCCAGCGAGCCGATCGCGTCCTCGACGGTCGCCTTGTTCCGGCCGGCCGTCACCCGCTGTCCGTCCGGCGCCTGGAACACCAGGCGGGCCTCCGCTCCCTGGGAATTGCTCTGCGGGAAGCGCTCGTCCAGCAGGTCGAACGCTTTCTGCGACTCGGTGCCGGGCATGGCGAGGTCCTCCTCCTCGCCGGCCGGGGCCAGGACGGCCGCGCCGACGGCCAGCACCAGGACACCCAGCCACAGACCACCCACGAGGCGGCGCCGCCGGAAGGCCCACCGTCCGATCCGGTACAGAAAAGTAGCCACCTGTTGATCACTCCAGACGCCGCCAGGCAGGGGGGATGCGCGGGATCCGCGCGTCTCCAACCCTTCCTTCCGGCGCCGGGCGGGGCATCGTCCGGAGCCGCCGTCTCCGCCTGGTGCCCCCGGACCAGCCGGACACGGCTCCTGGTGCGTACGCACTACACCGGCAGCTCGGCGTTCCCCGCGCCCTGCGGCGGGTGTCCGGAACGGCTCCGGACAGGTTCGCCCTTCAGCCCGTGACCTCCGTCAGCATCCGCCACCCAGGCGCGTAGTTCCCGTGCAGCACCAGCGACGCCGCCCCCACCGCGCCCACCGTCTCGCCGATCACGCTCTGTTCGACGGCGACCGCCCGGATCGTACGGGCGACGGAGGTGCGGTTGACGGCGGCCTCGACCTCCTCACGGATGATCGGCTCGATGCCGCGCAGCGCCTCGCCGCCGAGGACGACCCGGCTCACGTCGAGGAGGCTGGCGGCGCCGCGTGCGGCCTCGCCGATACGGCGCGCGGCCCGTCGTACGACATCGCAGGCGTCGGTGTCGCCCGCGCGGGCGGCCCGGCGCAGGGCCTTCCAGTCGTCGTGCACGGAGTCGGGCGTCCCCGCGAGGCCGATGCGGTCGGCGGCGGCCGGGCCGTTCCGGCGCAACAGGTCGTCGATGATCGCGGCCGGGCTGACGTAGGGGCCGAGGCAGTCCATCGCGCCGCAGTGGCAGACCCGGTCGCCCGGCTCCACGGCCATGTGGCCGAACTCCCCGGCGTTGCCCGAATCGCCGTGCAGGACCGTGTTGTTGAGGACGATCCCGGCGCCGACGCCGGTGCCGAGGTAGAGGAAGAGGAAGCTGCCCGCCCGGGCGGCGCCGCCGATCCAGCGCTCGCCGATGGCCGCGGCGGTGGCGTCGTTGTCGAGGGCGACGGGCAGTCCGGTGGCCTCCGCGAACATGTCGGCGAGCGGGACCCGGCCCCAGCCGGGGAAGTTCGGCGGGGAGACCACGGCGCCGGTGGTGCCGTCGAGGGGGCCGGGCGCGGCGATGCCGAGGCCGAGCAGCCGGCTGCGGTCCACGGCGCTGCGGTCGAGGAGGCGCCCGGTGGTGCGCGCGACACGGTCCACGACGTCGGCCGGATCGCCGGGGCCGGTGAGCCGCAGGCGGCGGCTGCCGATCACCTCGCCGGCCAGGTCGACGACCACGATGACCGCGGCGTCGGGATCGAGGTGGACGCCGACCGCGCAGGCCCCGTCGGCCCGGAGGGTCAGCAGGGTGCGCCGCTTGCCGCCGCTGGAGGGGGCCTGGCCGGACTCCGCCACGAGCCCCGCGTCCAGGAGCTTGCGGACGACGTTGGAGACCGTCTGGTTGGTCAGCCCGGTGAGCGCGGCCAGCTCGACCCTGCTGACCTGGCCCGTGGTGCGGATGGCGTCCAGGACGACCGCCTGGTTGTAGCCGCCGACCCGCGGCAGGTTCGTCCCGCTGAGCATCGTCACCTGTCGGTCACCTGATCCCCTCGTACGCCGCCCCCGGCCCTCGCATGGCGAAAGTTTACATACTGGAAGCATTGACTTCATCCATCAAATGGATTTAGCTGACGCCCATCCCAATCCGGCCGTCGGGGCCGATCAGCGCAGGGTGGCGCAGAGGCTGGAGCGTCGTCCGAGCTGGCCTCCAGGCCGAGAACTCGCGGCTTTCCCTCAGGTTTCGCGTCCCGGAGGAACCACTGTGCGCTCGAGAATCGTCACCGCCGCGGCCTTCACCGCCGCCACCGCCCTGGCCGTCACGGGCTGCGGTTCGGGCTCGTCAGGCAGCTCGGCCAAGTCCGTCAAGGTCGTCTACTGGCAGAACCTGGACAGCACCAACAAGCTCCAGGCCAACTTCCTCGCCTCGATGGTGAAGGAGTTCACCCGGGCCAACCCGGGCACCAAGGTGACCCTCGTACCGGTCGTCGCCTCCGAGAACGACTACTACACCAAGCTCCAGCTCATGATGCGCTCCCCCGCCACCGCCCCCGACCTGGTGTACGAGGACACCGCGCTGATCAACTCCGACATCGCGGGCGGCTACCTCAAGCCGCTGGACGCCTACACCGCCAAGTGGGCCGACTGGTCGCAGTACGCCAAGGCCGCCAAGGGGGCGGTGACCGGGGCCTCCGACGGCAAGGTCTACGCCGTGCCGGACGACACCGACACCCGCGGCATCTGGTACAACAAGCAGCTCCTCCAGAAGGCCGGCATCCCCGTGCCCTGGCAGCCGAAGACCTGGGCCGACGTGCTCGCCGCCGCACGGAAGATCAAGGCGAAACTGCCCGACGTGACCCCGTTGAACCTGTACACCGGCCAGGCCGGCGGTGAGGCCTCCTCCATGCAGGGCTTCGAGATGCTGCTGTACGGCACCCCGGCCGCCGACAAGTCGCTCTACGACGCCTCGCGGAAGAAGTGGGTCGTGGGCAGCCAGGGCTTCAAGGACGCGCTCGATTTCGTCCACACCGTCTACAGCCAGGGTCTCGGCCCGGCGAAGGAGCAGGCGCTGGGCGCCAACTTCGGGACGGCCGTGGGCACCGAGCTCATCCCCGAGGGCAAGCTCGCGATCGACATCGACGGCTCCTGGATGCCCAACAACTGGAGCTCGGCGGCGGCCAAGCCGTGGAAGCAGTGGCAGTCGGTGATGGGCACCGCGGCGATGCCCACGCAGAACGGCCAGGCACCGGGCCGTACGAGCATGTCGGGCGGCTGGGCCTGGTCCATCCCGGCGAAGGCCAAGAACCCGGACCTGGCCTGGAAGTTCCTGTCGACCACGCTCCAGACGAAGACCAACGCGGCGAAGTGGAACGTGACCAACGCGAACATCGCGGTGCGCACGGACGTCGCGTCGGACCCGGCGTACCTGAACTCGGTGCCGACCAACAAGTTCTTCACCGAGCTGGTGGCCGACACCCACTACCGGCCCGGGCTCCCGGAGTACAACCAGGTCTCGACCGCGATCCAGAAGGCGATGGAGTCCGTGACGACCGGTCAGGCCTCCGTCGACAAGGCCGCCTCGACCTTCGATAACGATGTCAAGGCGGCGGTGGGCGACGACAGGACCGCGGAGGGCACTTCGTGACCGCCCTCGCCCCGGCGCCGCACGGGACCGGCGGTCACCCCCGCCGGTCCCGCGGGACGCCCGGCCCCGCCGTCCGCTCGCTGCTACGTGGTCTGCCGACGGTCCCGGCCGTCGTCCTGCTCGCCCTGTTCCTCGCCGGTCCAATCGCGTACTGCGTCTACTACGCCTTCACCGACATGCAGCTCACCGGGGCCTCCGGCACCCGCTTCGTCGGCATCGACAACTTCACGCGGGCCTTCGAGGACGCCGACTTCCTCAACGCGATGTGGCTGACCCTGGTGTTCGTGGTCGGCTCCGCGGTGGTCGGCCAGAACACCCTCGGCCTCGCGCTGGCCGTCCTGGTCCAGAAGGCCACCGGGCCGGTACGGGCCCTGGTCAACGGCGTGGTGATCGCCGCGTGGGTGCTGCCCGAGGTGGTCGCCGGCTATCTCATGTACGCCTTCTTCTACGACCAGGGCTCGCTCAACTCCCTGCTGGACGCGCTGCACCTGCCGGACCAGAACTGGCTGTACACGATGCCGATCCTGGCGGTCTGCCTGGCCAACGTGTGGCGCGGCACCGCCTTCTCCCTGATGGTCTTCACCGCGGCCATCAACGACGTGCCCCAGGAACTGACGGAGGCCGCCGAGATGGACGGCGCCGGCCCCTGGCAGCGGCTGTGGCGGGTCGTCCTGCCGGTCATCAGGCCGTCGATCCTGACGAACCTGATGCTGATCACGCTCCAGACGCTCTCCGTCTTCGGGCTGATCTACACCATGACCCGCGGCGGACCGGGCAACAAGAGCGAGACCCTGCCGATCTTCATGTACCAACAGGCCTTCCAGAACAGCCTGATCGGCTACGGCACCGCCATCGCGCTGGTCCTGCTGGTGGTCGGCGCCCTGTTCTCCGTCGTGTACATCCGGCTGCTGAAACTGGAGGACGACTGA
>NZ_RSAJ01000231.1 GCF_003933965.1 Streptomyces sp. RP5T | reverse complement strand
CCTCCGGCCCACCCGGCCGGGGGCCCCGCCGTCACTTGTGGTTACTCGGGAACTGTAGGAGAGTGCCTCTTGACCTGGAGGAACACACTTTTCGGTGACTGGGGGACCTGATGGGGACCAGAGAGTTCACGGGCTCGCCCGAGGACGCGGACCTGAGACGCGCCGACTCGCTGGCGCGCCAGATCTTCTCCGACGTCGCCAACAAGTGGGCGTTTCTGATCATCGAGGCTCTCGGGGAGCGCACCCTGCGCTTCAGCGAGCTGCGCGACGAGGTCGAGGGCGTCAGCCACAAGATGCTCACCCAGAACCTGCGCATGCTGGAGCGCTACGGCCTCGTCGAGCGGACGGTGCACCCCACCGTGCCGCCACGCGTGGAGTACACCCTCACCGAGCCCGGCCAGGGGCTGCGCGCCACGGTCGACGGCATGTGCGGCTGGACCCACCAGTACCTCGGGCACATCGAGGCCGCGCGCCGGCGCTTCGACGGGTGACGGTGCCCGCGTCTACTCGGGGCGCAGGCCGGCGAAGAGATCCTTCTCGGGCACGGGGGCGCCGGTGGCGTCCTGGACCCGGACGAAGGTCTCCGTGCCCATGAGCTCGCCGAACCTCTCCTTGCCCATCCTGAGGAAGAAGATGTTCTCGCCCTGACTGGCGTGTGCGGCCAGCGCGTCGAACTTCTGGCCGCTGAACGCGGTGGTGTCCACCCATGTGGTGATCTCGTCGTCGGGCAGTCCGATCTCGGCCAGCGCGGCGGCCTCGGCGGGGTCCGGCTCCGGCATGTCCTCGCCGAACTCGCGCATGATCTCGCCGAAGCGCTCCATCATCGAGCGGGGCATCGTCGTCCAGTACACCTTCGGTGTCAGCGAGGTCATCTCCAGCGCCGCCATCGTGATGCGGTGGGCCTGGATGTGGTCCGGGTGGCCGTAGAAACCGTTCTCGTCGTAGGTGACGACCACATCGGGGCGGTAGTGCCGCATGAGTTCCGCGAGCCGGGCCGCGCCCTCCTTCACGGGGGTCCGCCAGAAGGAGCCCGGGGCGTCGTTGGTCGGCCAGCCCATCATTCCGGAGTCGGCGTAGTCCAGCATCTCCAGATCGCTGATCTTCAGGACCTCGCAGCTGGCCTCCAGTTCCTGCCTGCGCAGCACGGCGACGGCCGCCGGGTCGTGGCCGGGGTCGCCCGGCTTGACACCTCCTGGCCCGTCACCGCATCCGCCGTCAGTACAGGTCACGAGAACCGTGCGGACGCCCTCCGCCGCGTACCGCGCGAGGACCCCTCCGGTTCCGGTGGCCTCGTCGTCGGGATGCGCGTGTACGGCCATGAGCGTCAAGGGCCGGTCGGTCATGAGGCAGTCCTCCACAGAAATACGTATACGGATCCAAAAGGCGGCGCGTACGCCACGCTCCGGGGCCCGGACGCCGCCGGGGCGGACCAGGGCGTGGTCTCCCCGTTCCCCCGTGTGACATCGGTCCCTCGGTCGATGCAACCGCGCCGGACGGGACGCCTGTTCCCGCCGGGGCCGCCCGGTTTTCCGGTAGCGGTGCAGACGCGGTCCCGCGGGGTGCGCAGGCGCACGAGTCGACTTCGGTCAGGCGCGTCGTGGCCGGGTCGCCGCCCACGCCGGGGCCGGCCGTACGGTCCACCGTCCTTGCCTCGCCCGGGCGCGTTGCCGGTCAGCGCGCCGGACGTCACGTCACCGGTGACAGTCCTGCTCTCCCGACCGGCATGTGCGCGGGCGCACCTCGCCCACTCCTCTGGTCACGCCCCGACCTGCGCCCGCAGCCACTCCTCGACCTCGCCGACGTGTGCGGCCGCCGCCGCACGGGCCGCCTCCGGGTCGCGGGCGACCAGGGCGCGGTGGATCGCCGCGTGCTCGCGCCGTGTGCGTGCGAAGGCGCCCTCCTCCTGGTAGCCGCGCCAGACGCGGGCCCGGAAGGTGCGGGAGGACAGCCCCTCCAGGATCGCCGCCATCGTGTCGTTGCCGGCGGCCACCGCGATCTCGCGGTGGAAGGCGAGGTCGTGGGCGAGGATCACCTCCGGGTCGTCGGTGGCGTTCATGGCCATGAGGTGTTTCTCCACCTCGGCGAGCTGGTCGGGGGTGATGCGGGCGGCCGCCAGCGCGGTCGCCGTCGACTCCAGGACGCGGCGCACCTCCAGGAGTTCCACCAGACGCGGCCCCCGGGAGAGATCGGCGACCACGCCGAAGGTCTCCAGCAGGTCGCCGGCCTCCAGCTGGGTGACGTAGATCCCGGAGCCGTGCCGCGCCTCCAGCACCCCGAGGACCGTCAGCGCCCGGATCGCCTCCCGCATCGAACTGCGGGAGATGCCCAGCTGGACCGCCAGATCACGCTCGGTCGGCAGCCGCTGGCCCGGCTCCAGGCGGCCCTCGCCGATCATCGCCTTGATCTGCTCGATGGCGCGCTGCGTCACGGTGCCCTTCTGGGGGGCTGTCTCGTCCACGCCACTCCTCTTCGCTCACCGGCCGTCACTCACCGGGTGCGCCGAGTCTAACGGCCGATGTGGTCTGACCACTATGGCGAAGGAGCGGGAAAAACTGCCACCATGGGGTATTGCCAGGGGCGAGTGGTCTGATAAGTATGCCGTCATCTGCTCGAACACACTCGTGCTCGACCACGCGAAGACGCTCAACGAGGAGCCGCCAGATGCCCGGCAGGACAGTGGGGAAGCGGAACAGGGTTCGGTACATCGGCGCGGTGGCCGCGGCCGCGAGCGCCTCGCTGGTGCTCGCCGCGTGCGGCAGCACCAAGGACACCGGCAGCGCCGGCAGTGCGGGAGGCGACGGCACCGGCAAGGTGGGCGTGATCCTGCCGCTGCTGACCTCGCCGTTCTGGCAGTCGTACAACGACTACGTGCCCACGATGGCCAAGTCCGAGGGGGTGGACACGCTGAAGACGGTCAACTCCAACAGCGACCCCTCCCAGCAGATCACCGACATCAACAACGAGCTCAACCAGGGCGTCAGGGGCCTGGTCGTCGCCCCGCTCGACAGCGCCGCCATCGAGGCCGGCCTCGACCAGGCCGAACGCAAGGGTGTCCCGGTCGTCGCCGTCGACGTGGCCCCCGACAAGGGCAAGGTCGCCATGGTCGTACGGGCCGACAACGTCTCGTACGGCGAGAAGGCCTGCCAGTACCTCGGAAAGCACATCACCTCCGGCAAGGTCGTGCAGATCATGGGCGACCTGGCCTCCGTCAACGGCCGCGACCGCTCCGAGGCCTTCCGGGCCTGTGTGAAGAAGAACTTCCCGAAGCTCAAGGTGCTGGAGATCCCCGCCAAATGGGAGTCCGACGCCGCCGCCTCGCAGCTGAGCACCCTCCTGAACGCCAACCCCGACCTCAAGGGCATCTACATGCAGGCCGGCGGCGTCTACCTCGCGCCGACCCTGCAGACCCTCAAGTCCAAGGGGATGCTGAAGAAGGCGGGCACCGCCGGCCACATCGCCATCGTCTCCAACGACGGCATCCCGCAGGAGTACGACGCCATCCGCAAGGGCGAGATCGACGCCACCGTCTCCCAGCCCGCCGATCTGTACGCCAAGTACGGCATGTACTACATCAAGGCGGCGATGCAGGGGAAGACCTTCAAGCCCGGCCCGACCGACCACGACTCCACGATCGTCGAGCTGCCGAGCGGCATCCTGGAGGACCAGCTGCCCGCGCCCCTGGTCACCAAGGACAACGTCGACGACCCCGAGCTGTGGGGCAACACGGTCAAATGAGCACGCCACTGGTGGAAGCCCAGGGGGTCGTCAAACGGTACGGCCCCACGACCGCCCTCGCCGACGGACGGCTCACCGTCCTGCCCGGCGAGTCCCACGCCCTCGTCGGCCGCAACGGCGCGGGCAAGTCCACCCTCGTCTCCGTCCTCACCGGACTCCAGGCCCCCGACGAGGGCACGGTCCGCTTCGACGGCGAGCCCGCGCCGCCGCTCACCGACCGGGACGCCTGGCGCCGCAAGGTCGCCTGCGTCTACCAGAAACCCACCGTCGTCCCCGAGTTGACGGTCGCCGAGAACCTGTTCATCAACCGGCAGCCGCTCCGGCGCGGGTTCATCAGCTGGCGCGGACTGCGGAAGGAGGCCGCCGAACTCCTCGACACCTGGGACGTGCACGTCGACCCGGAGGCACGCACCGCCGACCTCAAGGTCGAGGACCGCCAAATGGTCGAGATCGCACGGGCGTTGAGCTTCGGTGCCCGGTTCATCGTCCTCGACGAGCCGACCGCGCAGCTCGACAAGCGGGAGATCGAGCGGCTCTTCGCCCGGATGCGCGCCCTCCAGGACTCCGGTGTCACCTTCCTGTTCATCTCGCACCACCTCCAGGAGGTGTACGAGGTGTGCCAGACGGTGACGGTCCTCCGGGACGCCCGCTGGATCACCACGGCCCCGGTCGCCGACATGCCCCGGGCGGCCCTGATCGAGGCCATGGCCGGTGAGACCGTCGCCGAACAGGCCGTACGGATCAGGGGCGTCGAGGACGGCGCCCCCGTCCTGCTCGACGTCCGCGGCCTCACCTCCGGCGCCTACGAGGACGTCGACCTCACCGTGCGCCGCGGCGAGGTCGTCGGACTCGCCGGCATCAGCGGCAGCGGCAAGATCGAGCTGGCCGAGTCCTTCACGGGACTGCACACCCCGACCGGCGGCACCGCCCGGCTCGACGGCAGGCCCCTGCCCTTCGGCGACGTACGGGCCAGCCTGAAGGCCGGCGTCGGCTTCGTGCCGCGCGACCGGCACGCCCAGGGCCTGGTCTTCGGCATGACCATCGGTGACAACGCCACCCTCAGCGTCCTGGACCGGCTCGGCCGCCGGGGCTTCGTCGGCACCGACCGCAGGCGCGGCTTCGCCGGCGAGCTGATCGACCGCCTCGACATCCACACCGAGGGCCCCGACCAACCCGTCTCCGACCTCTCCGGCGGCAACGCGCAGAAGGTCGTCATGGCCCGCGCCCTCGCCTCCGACCCCCGGCTGCTGGTCCTCATCAACCCCACCGCGGGCGTCGACGTGAAGTCCAAGGAGTCCCTGCTCTCCCGGGTGGACACCGCCCGCGAGGACGGCACCGCGGTCCTCGTCGTCTCCGACGAACTCGACGACCTGCGCCGCTGCGACCGCGTCCTCGTCCTCTTCCACGGCCGCGTGGTCGCCGAGCACCCGGCCGGCTGGCGCGACCACGAGCTGATCGCCTCCATCGAAGGAGTGGACCACCATGGCTGACACCCAGGCTCCGCCGGTGAAGCAGGTGCGGGTGCCCGAGGCGCGGGCGGCCCGCACGGTCCTGCTGCGCCGCGCCCGCGAACTCGCCCTCGTACCCGCTCTGTTGCTGCTCATGGTGCTCGGCGCGTTCGTCAACGACTCGTTCCTCACCCAGCGCAACCTGATCTCCGTCCTCGGTGCCTCGGCCGCCCTCGCGATGGTGGTGCTGGCCGAGTCCCTCGTCCTGATCACCGGCAAGTTCGACCTCTCCCTGGAGTCGGTCGTCGGCATCGCCCCCGCCGTGGGAGCCCTTCTCGTCCTGCCCGCCGCACAGTCCGGGTGGGGGAGCGAACTCCCCTCTTTCGTAGCCCTGTTGGCGATACTCGTCGTCGGCGCGGCGGTCGGTGCCTTCAACGGCGTCCTGGTCGTCAAGTTCAAGCTCAACGCCTTCATCGTGACGCTGGCCATGCTGATCGTGCTGCGCGGTCTGCTCGTCGGCGCCACCAAGGGCAAGACCCTCTTCGGCATGCCGGACAGCTTCTACTCCCTGGCCACCACGACCTTCCTGACCATCCCGATGTCCGTGTGGCTCGCCGCGATCGCGTTCGCCGTCACCGGCTTCCTGCTCAAGTACCACCGCATCGGCCGTTCCCTGTACGCCATCGGCGGCAACGCCGACGCGGCCCGCGCCGCCGGCATCCGCGTCGAGCGCGTGATGCTCGGCGTGTTCGTCGTCGCGGGTGTCCTCGCCTCCGTCGGCGGCATCATGCAGACCGGCTACGTCGGCGCGATCAGCGCCAACCAGGGCCAGAACATGATCTTCACCGTCTTCGCGGCCGCGGTGATCGGCGGCATCAGCCTCGACGGCGGCAAGGGCACCATGTTCGGCGCCCTGACCGGCGTACTCCTGCTGGGTGTCGTCCAGAACCTCCTCACGCTCGCCCAGGTGCCGTCCTTCTGGATCCAGGCCATCTACGGCGGAATCATCCTGGTCGCCCTCATGATCGCCCGTGTGACGACGGGGCGTGCCCAGGACTGAGCCCGGCCGCCCCGTCACCTACCGAAAGGCCTTCCGTGTCCTCGACCCCCGCCCGCGTCAGCGCGGTAGACACCTACGACATCCGCTTCCCCACCTCGCGCGAGCTCGACGGCTCCGACGCGATGAACCCGGACCCCGACTACTCGGCGGCCTATGTCGTGCTGCGCACGGACGCGGCCGACGGGCACGAGGGGCACGGATTCACCTTCACCATCGGGCGGGGCAACGAGGTCCAGGTGGCCGCGATCGAGGCGCTGCGCGGGCACGTGGTGGGCCGGTCGGTCGACGAACTGTGCGCGGACCCGGGGACGTTGAACCGCGACCTGGTCGGCGACAGCCAACTGCGCTGGCTCGGCCCCGAGAAGGGCGTGATGCACATGGCGATCGGCGCGGTCGTCAACGCCGTGTGGGACCTGGCCGCCAAACGCGCCGAGAAGCCGCTGTGGCGGCTGCTGGCCGACGCCGAGCCCGAGTGGCTGGTCCGCCAGGTCGACTTCCGCTACCTCACGGACGCGCTCACCGAGCAGGAGGCCCTGGAGATCCTGCGCAAGGGCCGGGAAGGGGCGGGGGAACGGGTCGCGCGGCTCCTCGCGACCGGCTACCCCGCGTACACCACCTCCGCCGGCTGGCTCGGCTACGACGACGAGAAGCTCACCCGGCTCGCCGCCGAGGCCGTCGCCGACGGCTTCCGGCAGATCAAGCTGAAGGTCGGCGCGGACCTGGAGGACGACATCCGGCGCTGCCGCGTCGCCCGCCGGGTCGTCGGCCCCGGCATCCGCATGGCGATCGACGCCAACCAGCGCTGGGACGTCGACGAGGCGATCCGTTGGACCCGGGCGCTCGCGGAGTTCGACCCGTACTGGATCGAGGAGCCCACCAGCCCCGACGACATCCTCGGCCACGCGGCCATCCGCGAGGCCGTCGCCCCGGTGAAGGTCGCCACCGGCGAGCACGTCCAGAACCGGGTCGTCTTCAAGCAGCTCCTCCAGGCGGGCGCCCTCGACGTCGTCCAGATCGACGCGGCCCGCGTCGGCGGCGTCAACGAGAACCTCGCCATCCTGCTCCTCGCGGCCAAGTTCGGCGTGCCGGTCTGCCCGCACGCGGGCGGCGTCGGCCTGTGCGAACTCGTCCAGCACCTCTCGATGTTCGACTACGTGGCCGTCACCGGGACCACCGAGAACCGGGTCATCGAGTACGTCGACCATCTGCACGAGCACTTCCTCGACCCGGTCGTGATCAGGGACGGCCACTACACGCCGCCCACCGCACCGGGTTTCTCGGCGGCCATGCGCCCGGAGTCCATGGCGCGGTACACGTTCCCGGGCGGAGCCTTCTGGGCAGAAGACCTCGCCCGCGACGCACGGAAGAAGGGACAGGCGGCATGACCGACTTCGAGGGTCTCAAGGCCCTGGTGACCGGCGGAGCCTCCGGCATCGGCCGGGCCACGGCCGAACTCCTCGCCGCCCGCGGCGCCCGGGTCGCCGTCCTCGACCTGGACCCCTCCTCGGTCGAGAAGCCGCTCCTCGCCCACCGCGCCGACGTCACCGACGACGCCTCGGTGCGTACGGCCGTCGCCGCGGCCGTGGCCGAGCTGGGCGGACTGGACGTCCTGGTCAACAACGCCGGGGTCGGCGCCCTGGGTACGGTGGCCGACAACGACGACGAGGAATGGCATCGCGTCCTCGACGTCAACGTGGTCGGCATGGTGCGGGTGGCCCGCGCCGCCCTGCCCCACCTGCGCGAGTCCGCGCACGCGGCGATCGTCAACACCTCGTCCATCGCGGCCACCGCGGGCCTGCCGCAGCGGGCCCTGTACAGCGCGACCAAGGGCGCGGTGTACTCCCTCACCCTCGCCATGGCCGCCGACCACGTCCGCGAGGGCATCCGCGTGAACTGCGTCAACCCCGGCACCGCGGACACCCCGTGGGTGGGCCGACTCCTCGCCAAGGCCCCCGATCCGGCCGCCGAACGCGCCGCCCTGGAGGCCCGCCAGCCCACCGGCCGCCTCGTCTCGGCCGACGAGGTCGCGGGCGCCATCGCCTACCTGGCGAGCCCCCTCTCCGGCGCCACCACCGGCACCTCCCTCGCCGTCGACGGCGGCATGCAGGGCCTGCGTCCGAGGCCGGTGGGCCGGTGAACACGCACACCCTCGGCAGCAGTGGCGTCCCGGTCAGCGAACTGGCCTTCGGCGGCGCGGTCATCGGCAACCTCTTCGCTGAGGTGACCGACGAGCAGGCCCACGAGGCGGTCACCGCCGCCTGGCAGAGCGGCATCCGCTACTTCGACACCGCCCCGCACTACGGGCTGGGCCTGTCGGAACGCAGGCTGGGGGAGGCCCTGAGCGCCTTCCCACGCTCGCAGTTCACCCTGTCCACCAAGGTCGGCCGCCGACTGGAGCCGTCCACGGCCGGCGGCGACGACCTCGCCAACGGATTCGCGGTGCCCGCCACTCACCGCCGCGTCTGGGACTTCAGCGCGGACGGCGTGCGCCGCACCCTGGAGGCGAGCCTCGAACGGCTCGGCCTCGACCGCGTGGACGTCGTCTACCTCCACGATCCCGACGACCACGCCGAAGAGGCCTTCCGCGAGGGGTATCCGGCCCTGGAGAAGCTCCGCTCCGAAGGGGTCGTGGGGGCGATCGGCGCCGGCATGAACCAGGCCGGGATGCTCACCCGTTTCGTCCGCGAGACCGACGTCGACGTGGTGCTGTGCGCGGGGCGTTACACCCTGCTCGACCAGAGCGCGCTCACCGAGCTGCTGCCCGCCGCGGTCGAACGGGATGTCTCCGTGGTGATCGGCGGTGCCTTCAACTCCGGTCTGCTGGCGGACCCGAGCCCGGAGGCGACCTACAACTACGCACAGGCGCCGGGTGACCTGCTGGACCGTGCCCTGCGCATGCGGGAGGCCGCCGAGCGGCACGGCATCGGTCTGCGGGCCGCCGCCCTCGCCTTCTGCGCGGCCCATCCCGCCGTCGCGAGCGTCCTCGTCGGCGCCCGCTCGGCCGCCGAAGTCCGGGACGCGGCAGCCCAGTTCGCCACGCCCGTGCCCCCGGCCCTCTGGCAGGAACTGCGGGAGACCGGTCTGCTGACCGCCGAGGAGCCGTCATGAGAATCGCCCTGCACACCAAGGTCCGCGCCGACCGCGTCGAGGAGTACGAGGCCGCCCACCGCGAGGTCCCCGTCGAACTCACCGACGCGATCCGCGCCGCCGGGGCCACATCGTGGACCATCTGGCGCAGCGGCACCGACCTCTTCCACGTCCTGGAGTGCGAGGACTACGGCCGCCTCCTCGCCGAACTGGAGAAGCTCCCGGTGAACGTCACCTGGCAGGCCCGCATGGCCGAACTCCTCGACGTCGTGCACGACTACTCGGGCGAGGGCGCCGACGCCGGCCTGCCCGTGGTGTGGGAACTGCCGTGACCGTCGTGGACGCCCACCACCACGTGTGGGACCTGTCGGTCCGGGACCAGGACTGGATCGCCCCGGACAGCCCGCTGCGACGGGACTTCACGCCGGCCGACCTCGCACCGCAGGCCGCCGCGGCGGGCGTCGACCGCACGGTCCTCGTCCAGACGGTCACCGTGCCCGAGGAGACCCCGGAGTTCCTCGCCCTCGCGGCCGGACACGAGCTGGTGGCGGGCGTCGTCGGCTGGACCGACCTGACCCGGCCCGACGTCGCGGAGGAACTCGCCCGCCTGCGGCGACTCCCCGGCGGCACCTGCCTCAAGGGCGTCCGCCACCAGGTCCAGGGTGAGCCCGACCCCGAGTGGCTGCTGCGGCCGGAGGTGCGCCGCGGCCTGGCCGCTGTCGCGGACGCAGGCCTCGTCTACGACCTGGTCGTCCTCCCGCACCAACTGCCCGCCTGCGTCACGGCGGCCGAGTCGCTGCCGCAACTCACCTTCGTCCTCGATCACTTGGGCAAGCCGCCCATCGCGTCCGGCGCCCTGGAACCCTGGGCGACCCACGTCCGCGCCCTCGCCGGCCTCCCCAACACCGTCTGCAAGCTGTCCGGCATGGTGACCGAGGCCGACCTGGCCACCTGGACCACCGCCGACCTGCGCCCGTACGCCGACACCGTCCTGGACGCCTTCGGCCCGGCCCGTGTGATGTTCGGCTCGGACTGGCCGGTGTGCACCCTGGGGCTGACCTACGGCGGGACGGTCGCCCTGACGAAGGAGCTCACCGCCGGTCTCGACGCCGCCGAACAAGCCGACGTCCTCGGCGGCACGGCCACCCGGACGTACGGCCTGTGACGTGTGACGTGTGACGTGTGACCTTTGGCCGTGGCCCGCGGCACGGGTCAGGTCCGCTGGACCGACTGCGTCAGGCGGGTGGGCGGCAGGTACTCCCGCACATACGTCCGCTCCCAGCACGCCCCCGTCTCCCGCAGCTCCCGCCAGGTCGTGTACCGGTAGCGGAAGAGACGGGCGCGGACATGGCGGGGCGGATCGTCCGCGGGGAAGGGGGAACGGCGCAACAGCCGCAGTGTGGCCGGGTCGTTCTCCAGCAGCCGTTCGACCATCGTGCCGAACCACGCTCCCGCGTACGCCGGGGACAGCGCGGCGAACCACATCATCCAGTCCAGGCGCAGATGGTAGGGCGCGAACTGGCGCGGCCAGTGCCGTGGATCGCCCGGCTTGCCCCTGAACTCGTACTCCCGCCACTCGGAGTCCCGGCGCGGCACGTCGTCCGCGGTGCCCTCGACCACCACCTCGTAGCGGACCCGGCTGACGCTGCCGAACGCGCCGTAGGTGTTCACGAGGTGGAGCGGGTCGAAGGAGCGGTTCATGATCTGGCTCCGGGAGAGCATGTTGCGGACCGGGTGGTAGCTCAGGGCGAGGAGGAGCGCGGCGACGGCCAGGACCGTCACCTCGTACCAGAGCGGAGTGGCGGGCAGATCCGGCGCGTCGCCCGGGAGCTCCAGCGCGGACGCCGCCAGCACGATCGTGATCCAGTTCAGCCAGGCGAAGTTGCCCGACAGCACCAGCCACAGCTGGGTCACGATCATCAGGGAAGCGGCCGCCGTGGCGATCGGCTGCGGAGTGAACAGCAGGAAGGGCACGAGGAGTTGGGTGACGTGGTTCGCGGCCACCTCCACCCGGTGCACGGGCCTCGGCAGACGGTGGAAGAACCAGCTCAGCGGGCCCGGCATCGGCTGGGTCTCATGGTGGTGGTCCAGGCAGGTGAGCTTGCGCCAGCAGGCGTCGCCGCGCATCTTGATGAGCCCCGCGCCGAACTCGACCCGGAACAGCACCCAGCGCAGCAGGAACAGCACCACGAGGGGCGGGGCCACTTCGTCGTTGCCGAGGAACACCGCGAGGAAGCCGACCTCCAGCAGGAGGGACTCCCAGCCGAAGCCGTACCAGGTCTGGCCCACGTTGACGATCGACAGATACAGCAGCCACGGCGCCAGCCACAGCAGCATCCCGCCCCACAGCGGCAGCCGGGAGTCGAGGCCCGCCGCCAGCGCGCCGGCCACCGCGGCCCCCGTCCACGCGCAGAGGGCGAAGAACCGGTCCGAGTAGTGCAGTTGGAAGAGGCTGGGCGCCCGCCGGAAAGGCACCCGGGCGACGAACCGGGGGATCGGCAGCATGCCGCGCTCCCCGAGCAGCGCCCGGAACTGCAGGGCCGCCGTCAGGAACGCGACGAGGTACAGCCCTGCCAGAGCCCGCTGGAAGACCAGCCGGCTCAGCCAGTACTCGGGTGCGGTGAACCAGTCCACGGCCGTGCTCTCCTGCCTCCATTGTCCAGCCGGCCCCCGTGACGCTCCGTGTACCTGCCTTCCGCTTGCGTAACCCCGGGGAGTGCAGCAGACAGTAGTGACGAACTGCCCGGGATGAACGGAAGAACGCGGTGCGGACACCCACCACCACCCTCGTCGCGGCGGGCGCGCTCGCCGCGGCACTCCTCGTCGCGGGATGCGGCGGCGCCCACGAGCACACCGCCGGGGCGACCGGCGAGCTCCTGCTGCGGCCGGCCGCGGCGCCGGGGCCGAACCCCTTCACCCGCTCCGCGGCGACCATGCCGCCGCCCGTCACCCGAACGCCCCAACGGGACTCCGCCGCCCCACGCACCGTCTCCGGCGGGATGCCCGGCCTCTACGCGGGAACCGAGGGCGTCGGCAGCTGCGACGTGGAACGCCAGATCGGCGACCTGGGCGCCGACCCGTCGAGGAGGAGCGCGTTCGCGCGAATATCGGGCGTCTCCCCGGCCTCGGTCCCCGGCCACCTGCGCACACTCGCCCCGGTCGTCCTGCGCGCCGACACCCGGGTCACCGACCACGCCTACCTCGGCGGCCGGGTGAGCGGCCACCAGTCCGTCCTCCAGGCGGGCACCGCGGTCCTCGTCGACGACCGGGGCGTTCCACGGGTCCGCTGCGCCAGCGGCAGCCCCTTGACGCCGCCGGCGGCGATGCGCGGCGGTGCGGTGCAGAGCGGGCGGCCGTGGCCCGGATACCGGCCCGGGCGGGTGATCGTGGTGGTCCCCAGCGAGCAGGTCATCACCGAGCTCACGATCATCGACCTCGTCGACCACGCCTGGATCGAACGCCGGATCGACCACGACTGCCGGCACGATCACGTCGTCCC